>DATBZX010000346.1:0-60403 GCA_036512955.1 Terriglobales bacterium | reverse complement strand
AAGACCTGCTGCGTCGCATGAACTTCCCGCAATAGAAGCCCTTCTATCTTCGTCATCCCGGCGCCCACTGTATAGAAGGGCCTGCACCGAAGCAGGCCAGAAGGTTGCCTTCTGCGAGATGCTACTCGACAGTCCTCCAGTCGTCTGATAGTCAACGGTAAACGGCACGCGGGCTGCGCTCTCACGCTGTAATTGTTCACGAGTGACGGGCCGCCCGGAAGTTGGCCTGTTCGGAGTCAACTTGACGGGAAACGCCCAAACCGGTGAAGTGATGCGAGGCGGATCCGATGTCAGGTTCGGGGAAGGGTGGAACATCCTCGCCTCCCTAGCGGTAAGGCGGCGCTGGTTAAGGCAAGCGAGCGGTTGCCGCAGCTTCTTTCTCTCGCCGTCGATTTTAGGGAATGATAACGTCTTTTATCATGTGCGCCGTGCACCGATGTTTTCCGGCGTGCATAGACAGAAAACCGGTTCTCAGCGTAGTCGCAGACCTCGTGAATTCGGAAACATCCTCCCAGGTGTGTACATGCCAGTGCGTGCCAAACACTCGCACTCCTCTGCTGCAGGAGAGCTTGGGATCGACGTTGATTCGGAATTCTCGCGGTACAAGGACGGTACAAGGAGTACCTGTTTCCTAGCGTTCTTAAAAGGCTCTTACGGTACATGCAGAGCGACCGCTGCCCGATAAGTTCCTTTGTTTGCAATAGGCTAACGCCCTTTCACGGCGATAACACGGGTTCAAATCCCGTCGGGGACGCCAAGTCTTTTCTGAGACTTGCTGCTGATTTGGTCGGTTTCCTGCGGTACAACGACGGTGCAAGTTGTTTTCGGCCGGATCATTCCCGCCACCCGGCTCTATGCTGCCCTCTCATCCCGGCTTAAGGCCTCGGTGTAAGTGTCCACGTCATTCGCGACGTAGAGTGCCGCAACAGCTCCTGTACCACTTTCACGTCCTCCCCGTTGCTTTTGAGCAGCGTTGAGAACGTATGGCGAAAGCCACTTGATGCGGCGTTACTGTTACGTTCCAGGTCGAAATTTCACCGACGCCCGAAGACATGAAAGCGGTTTTGCTTCCCCAAGAGTTCACTTTTTGGATCCCGCCCGCAGTCGCGACCTGAGTGCCGGTCACAGTGACTAGTCTTCTGTTCGCTGCGATAGCGACCTACAGATTCAGTCCATTCCGCGACAGTAAGCCGCGGCAGTCTCTGGGCGAGGTCTTAAGTTTCAATATTCACTTCACTCCATGCGACCGCAATCGGCAGTGTGGGGACTCATTCAACGGGGTCATGGGACGCAGAGAGTTCGAAGTTGGCGACATCCGAGGATGAAGCGAGAAGCCGTTCGCAGAAGAGTTACCAAACTCGATCTCCCGTAACATCTTGCCATGCTTGCGGTGGCGCCGGAAAGCGCTGGAATTCGCCTAACGTTCATGGTCTATTCACGATTCCGTAACTTAGCACGCCTAGGATTCGGTGGAACGTACACTGATCGGACCCCGACTCTTAGGTTTACTAACGACGTTGGTGTACTCGTTTGCAGTTCATCGTGCCACCGAATTTTCAGGAGAGAAGATGAAACGAACCATAGTTCTAGCTCTGTCCCTGTTGGCGACGGCGAGCGTTTTTGCGCAGGATCAAGGCAGCACCGAGACCAAGTCCCGCCAGAGTAGCGGGTCCGCAACGCGCTCCTCCTCATCCGACATGAAGGAAATGAAAGACGCCATCGCTGCCCAACAGCAGCAAATACAACAACTCCAACAGCAGATTCAAAGCCGCGATGCGGCTATCCAGACGCTCGAGCAGCGGGTAAGCCAGGCGGAAGCGGCGGCCACCCAGGCTCAGTCAACCGCAAAATCGGCCATCGGCGGTGAGAAAAAAGAAGGCGCTCTGAGTGCTGAAGAATTCAGTGCGATGCAGCACGATGTTACGGACCTCAAGGCAGCATCGGCCAACACCGTTGAGAGCTTACAGGACACGCAAAAACGGGTGGGCGATTTGGAGAGCCCGCTGGCCATTCGCTTTAAGGGAGTCACCATCACTCCTGGCGGTTTCCTGGCGGCAGAAACTGTATGGCGATCTCATGCCCTCACGGCAGACATCAACACACCGTTCAACACGCTTCCGTACGGGGCGGCGTCTCAGTCGCAGATGTCTGAGTTCTACGGCTCCGGCCGTCAGTCGCGCATGTCTTGGTTGATACAGGGGAAGCTGGCCAACGTCAATGCGACCGGCTACTACGAGTCTGACTTCCTGTCGGCGGGTGTCACCTCGAATAACAACCAGAGCAACAGCTACACCTTCCGGCAGCGGCAATTGTGGGGACAGGCCGCCTTTCATGATGGCTGGACTTTTACGGGTGGTCAGATGTGGAGTCTCGTAACCGAAACCCGGAAGGGCCTCGACAATCGCACCGAGGCGCTGACTTCCACGATTGATGCGCAGTATCACGTGGGATTCAGTTGGGCACGTCAATATGGCTTCCGTGCTACCAAGAACTTCAGCAACAGGGCTTGGCTAGGCGTGTCGGTGGAAAACGCGGAAGTGCTGGTGACTGCCCACGGCAACGCAGCTAACTACCTGGTTGGAGCTCCGGGCACGGGCGGAGGTCTTTACAACCCAACAGCAAATTACTCATGGAACCTGTCGCCGGATTACATCGTGAAGTTCGCGTTTGAACCAAAATTCGGAGGACACTACGAAGTCTTCGGAGTGGCAAGTGATTTCCGGGAGCGCATCTTCCCGGGAGCTACCTTGGCAACACCCACAGCGGCTGGGGCCTTTAACAATTCGGTCTGGGGCGGAGGGATCGGCGCTAACGCTCGCTGGATGCTGGCCCAAAAGAGAGTTGAACTCGGCGTCCATTATCTGGGCGGTCCTGGTATTGGACGATACGGCACGACCACTCTTCCAGATCTGACCGTGAAGCCGAACGGCCAACTCGCTACACTGCACAGCAACCAGGCGTTGGGCACACTGGAGTTCCACACGAAGAAGATGGATATTTACAGTAACTTCGGTGCGGAATTTGTCGGCCGGGCGTATTACACCGCGTCTACGGGTAAGCCGGTAGGGTACGGATCACCCTTATTCAGCAATGCGGGCTGCGAAACTGAAGTCCTACCCGGTGGTGCGAACGGATTTACTCCCGGAAGCCTCGCGAGCTGCAACGGCGACACTCGCAATTTGATGGAAGCAACCATCGGCTTCTGGTACAAGCCCTACAATGGCGAGAAGGGCAGGTTCCAGTTCGGCCCACAATACTCGTACGTTATCAGGAACACCTGGGAAGGCGTGGGCGGCGCGCCAAACGCTGTTGAGAACATGCTCTTCACATCCTTCCGTTACTACCTGCCGTAGGCAGCCCAGTGGCCGGTCTACGCCGGCCACTTTTGTTGTCTCCATTGATATATTGCGATTAGGTCTCATTGAGCCCGGCGGGTTTCGCTCGCGTGACAATACCCAAAACCAAGGCACTTCGCTCGCCTGTTGTGCAGACCCAAAATTCATCGGAAGATGCCGCCCCTAACCCTCGAGGCTCTGGCCTTGCCGCGAGGCTCGCTGAAAGTCCGGGCCGTCAAGATGCCAGCAGGCAAATCTCGCTATGTTCCCGTCGCTGGTCGTGATACCTGTTGGGTTGACAGGCTTGTTCCGGGCCGAATCGTGTCAGTGCCATTTGCTACCACGATGTCACCTGCTTGCAGTTCCCCGAACACCTCGGTCTTACCACTGACCATGATGCCAGTTTTGACGTCGACCCACTCCGCTTTACCTTGTCGCACACGAATGACGAAAGTGCGCTGGAGGTCGGTCGTAACCGCGGTCGACGGAACAAACAGCGTAGGGTATGACCGCCGAACCGGCCATTCGACGGTGGCAAAGCTTCCCGGCGTGATCTCCAGGCTGGCGTTGCGCACCTCCAGTTCGACCGCCATGGTGCGGGTATTTTGAACAACGTCATGCGCGATGCGGGCAATGGGGGCATGGAAGGTGCGCCCTGGATACGCGGGTATGCTGAAAGCGGCCTGCTGGCCCTCGCGGATGCCGGCGACGTAGGCCTCCGGCACGGGGACCACAAGCCGCAGACGGGCGATGTCTTCGATCTGGACAATCGGCTGTGCCCCGGAGGGTCCGGAAGCCGGGCCAACAAGCGCGCCAGGATGAAGGTTGCGCAGCGTGACCATTCCGTCAAAGGGAGCGCGGATCACGAGATAAGACTCGAGCTGCGTTACGCTACGCAGCGCATCATTTGCGGCCCTAACGTTGTTTGTGGCCGCCTGTACCTGCGCGCGATCAGCCGCTGCGGCCTGTTCTGCAATCAGTAGGTCGTTGCCCGCGACCACTCCCGGTGTCTTTGCGGCGTCCGCCAGATGGAGGTACGTTCCCGCGTCAGAGGCAAGCTTCGCTTGCGCTGCCGACAACTGCGACTGTGCAGCCTGGACGGTGGCTTCCGCTTGGGCGCGCTGCGCCACAAGCTCCGGAGCGGACAAACGGATAATCACCTCATTAGCGTGGACGTACGTCCCGCGATCGACGTTAATCTTGTCAATGAATCCCGTTACCTTGGGATAGATGTCCACTACTTCGTACGGAATGATCTGCGCGGGCAGAGCAAGCGTGGTGTTGACGGTCTGCGATTCGACGGCAATCACGCTGACTGCTGCAGGCTGGACACCTCGAGACTGGGCCTGAGGGCGCGATGACGAAGGCCCGGAACAACCTGTCCATGGCAGCGTTAGCAGCACCAGCAAAAACAGCCGCTTCATCGCGCAACCTCCGGCGAGCCTGCGAATTCAGGATCATCAGGATCAAGCGTCGGCGAAGCTACGGATGCGCGCCTTTGCGCGATGGCAAAGACCGTCGGCAGCACCAGCAGCGTGGCTGCGGTAGCAACTAGAAGTCCGCCAATGACCGCGCGGCCCAGTGGCGCCGTTTCCTCGCTGCCCTGGCCAATCGCCAACGCCATGGGAAGCATTCCCGCAGTCATGGCAAGGCTGGTCATAAGCACGGGCCGCAAGCGTTCGCCAGCAGCATTTCGGGCTGCGGTTCTCGCGTCTGCACCCGCCTTGCGATTTTGCTCGGCGAAGGTCACGAGCAGGATCGCGTTCGCTACGGCCACACCAATAGCCATGATCGTTCCCATGAAGCTCTCCAGATTCAGGCTGGTTCGCGTGATCAGCAGGGCGAGAACCGAGCCAGTTAGCACTGCGGGCGCAGTTGAAAGGACAACCAGAGAGAGACGAACGGATTCGAAGTTTGCCGCCAGCAGTAGCAAAATCACAAAGATGGCGATCGCCAGACCGACAATGAGGTTTCCGAAAATCTGGTTCATCGCACTTACCTGACCACGGACCTGGACCGTCACACCGCGCGGCGGTGTCCCAGCCCGCGCGATGGCCCGATTGATCTCGCGACTGGCGCTGCCCAGATCATTTCTGCCAAGGTTGGCGGAAAGGCCAATCAGCCAGAGTCCGTTTTGCCGGTCGAGCTCTCCGGGAACACTTCCTTGCCGTACGGAAGCGACTTGGTTCAGGAACGGATGCGCCCCAGTTGTACTCGTGACGGGAATGGTTTCGATGTCTTTGGTAGACGTCATCTGTGCCTGGGGCACTTGCACTTGCACCTGGTAGCTGGCCCCGGAGCGCGGATCTCGCCAGTAGTTCGGAGAAACAAACCGGCTCGACGCAGTGGCGGAAACTACGGCTTGCCCGATTTGATCGGCAGTCGTGCCCAGTTGCCCGGCCATGGTCCGGTTGAGCTTGATGTCCACCGTCGGGTAATGCAGCGGTGCTTCGTAGCCGAGATCGCGTAGCTCATCAACTTTCCCAAGTTCGACCTCAAGCTTCCCGGCAAAGTTCAGCACATCGTTGTACTGCGGACCCGTTGTAGCGACTTCCACCACCGACGGCGTCCCGAAGCTCAGGATTTGGCTAATGAGATCACCCGGGTCAAAAGAGAAACGAGAGCCCGGGAATTCTCCGGGTAGAGTTTTACGCAGTTTCTCTTCCAAGTCGTGAAGCGAAATGGATGAGCCCGGCTTCAGAGCGACGTTTAAGATGGCTTCATGGGGTCCGCTCGTCCACAGGAACACCGTATTGATTGGATAGGATGAGGGCTGGGCGCCGACGTAGCCCAACGTGAGGTCCACGTTACCGGAACCGGCCTCGCGATTGATGATGGCGAGCACCTTCTGCGCCATCTGTTCGGTCACTGGCACTCGCGTGCCATCCGGCGCGTCAAAACGCAACCGGAACTCATTCGACGCGCCCGAAGGGAAGATCTCCCTTGCCAGGCGAGGTGCAACTAAAAGCAACACCAAAGCGGCAATTGCAGCGTAGCCGCCGAGTAGCAGCGCAGGCCGTTTCATCAGCCGGTCCAGTACGCCTGAGAACCGTTTCCGGAAACGGTCAAACCCCGTCTCTACCGTACTGTCTGCGTGTACGGCCTCGGACTTGAGCCACCAATTGGAAAGCACCGGCGCCAGTGAGCTGGAAAGCAGGTAAGACGCTGCCATTGAGAAACCGACTGCCAGCGACAGCGGCACAAACAGCGATTTCGCCGGCCCGGTCATAAAGAACGACGGCAAAAACACTGCCAGAACGCTCAGCATGGCCAGCAACCGAGGGATAGCGACTTCACGGCTGGCGTGCAGAATGGCGCGCGCCTTACCTTCGCCTTGGGCCAGGTGCACGTGGATGTTTTCGAGCAACACGGTACTTTCATCCACGAGCACTCCGATCGCGAGTGCCAGCCCGCCCAGCGTCATGATATTGATGGTCTGGCCCGCGGCCCAAAGTGCAACGACTGCCATGAGCAGCGCGAACGGAATGGTGATGATCACAATCAGAGAGCTGCGCCAGTCGCGCAAGAACAGCAGAATGGTAACTCCCGTGAGTAACGCTCCCAGCATGCCTTCGCGCAGCACCGAAGACAGCGCCTGGCGCACGTACGCGGACTGGTCGAACTCATAGCTGATCTTGATGTCCTCGGGAACCAAAGACTGGAAACGGGGCAGGTTTTGGCGTACTTCATTCACGACTGTAATGGTCGATGCGTCGGGTCGCTTCGTGACCGGAATGTAGATCGTTCGCTTGCTATTCAGTAGTGCATAGCCGGCGAGGATGTCGGAGGAATCAGACACGCTGCCGACATCGCGCAAGTACACTCCCGGACCTGACCCAGTACGTAGTGGAATATCAAGCAAACCAGAGATCTGCTGTACCGTGGAGTCGGTCGTCACGAGCATCTGATAGTTGCCGATGTTCGCACTACCGGAAGGTTCAATGCTATTACCCGAGATCAGCGCCTGGACGATATCTTGCGGCGAAAGTCCGTAAGCGTGGAGTTTTGCCGGGTCCACGTTGATCACGATGGTACGCTGGTTGCCTCCAAAAGGCGGAGGAGACGAGACTCCCGGCAAGGTCGCAAATACTGGCCGGACGCGGTTGAGAGCAAGGTCCTGTATTTCTCCGAGAGTCCGCGAAGAACTCGAGAACACCATATAGCCAACCGGCAGCGTGCCGGCATCGTAGCGGATTACGAAGGGTGAGACTGTGCCGGGCGGCATAAATGCTCGGGCGCGGTTTACGTACGAGATCGTCTGGGCCAGTGCCTGGCTCATGTCGGTACCCGGGTGGAATGTCAGGCGCAGCAGCGCCGTGCCCTGAATCGTCTTTGCCTCTACGTTTTCAATGCCGTTGATATAGAGGAAGTGGTACTCGTAGTAGTACGCAAGAAAGCCTTCCATCTGCTGTGGGCTCATGCCGCCATAAGGTTGAGCAACGTAGATGACCGGTAAGTTCAGATCGGGAAGGATGTCAATGCGGGTGCGCAACAAGGCAAGAATTGAAGTCAAAGCGAGGGCAACCACAATGACGATCACCGAGATCGGTCGCCGCAGCGCTGCACGAATGAGCCACATTAACCTGGTACTCCTGCTTCAGAAATTCAGGGCTACGGCTGTTGCGCAAGCTGCGCCAGAAATGGGGTAAGATCGCCACGCGCCGCTGCGACCCCAGCTGAAGCGCGCCAGATGTTCAAACGCGCCACCGCATCATCAACCTCGGCCTGGGTCAGAACGCTCTCCGCCACTGCCACGTCCACCACTGTAGCCAAACCAGCTTGAAACCGGGCGCGCTGCTGTTGCTCGCTGGCTTGCGCTGCTGCCAGTTCCAGGGGCGTGTTGAGAGCAATCTGTTGCGCTCCCGTCAACTGGGCTTGCGCTTGTTGAACTTGTGTGGACAGATCGTCCAGCGTCTGCTGATAGCGGGCCTGCTCGGCCCTGACGTGGGCTTCCTGCACCTTCTTCTGCGCACGGAGAGAAAAATAGTCGAAAGCAGGGAATGTGGCCTGTATGCCCGCCGCCCAGTTGAGCGTATTCGGCGCAAGCCCATTCGTGCCACCGGGAAATGATCCGTCCAGTGCGGTGCCAGCGCCGCGGCCTGACAGTGAGGCCAGCGTATTGAACTGGGGAACATAGGCGTGGGTTATTACCGCCAGTTGCGCCTGACGCTGGTTGACCAGCGCCGATTCCTGTTCCAGCAGAGGATGGCTGACGAGAGATGCAGGGGCGGAGCTTTCGACCGGCCCCCCGGTCAGCAACTGTGTGTCCCCGACTTCGAGGCTTCGAGTGGGAATCCCGACAAGATCGGCCAGCGCAGCGCGGCGAACCTCGACGCTTGTGTTCGCCTGAATTAATTGGTTCCTGGCCAGCGCCAGACTGGCATCAGCCAGGGCCGCGTCAGCACCGGGACGTAATTGGTTGTCCACCAGCACGTGGACAGTCTTATCGAAGACCTGCAATCGTTTCACGTTGGCCTGTGCTGTGATGAAAAGTTGCTCTGCGGTAGCAAGGTCGAAATACGCGTTGGCGGTAACTACTGCGACATCAAGACGCGTAAGATGCAGGCCGGCAGTCGCCACCGCCGCCCCTTGTCGCGCCACATTGACTTCCGCATTGCGCAGGCCAAAATCGAACGGTTGCCACGAAAGCAGCATACCCCCCGCGCTGCTCCAAGCGCTCCTTGTGTTGTCAGCCGTGAGAACCGGACCGGAGATTGACGGGACGATACCTTGAGGGAGCAGTAAGCCGTAGATGTTGTTCGCCGTGGCACGGTTTGTCTGCCACAGAATATCCGCCCGGGGAAGATAAACAGTGCGTGCGACGGCAATACCGCCTTGCGCCGCGCCCTGCTGTTCCAAGCTGGCGCGGATCCGAGGGTAATTCTTCTGCGCCAAGTCAATGGCTTGCGCTAGCGTCAACTTCGACTGGGGCATTCCCGCTGTCGGAGTTTGAGCATGCGCAGTAAGCACTGCTGAAACGCCGACCAGCAGGAGTAGAAGTCTCATTAAGTCTGCCAAACGCCGAGTGCGTTCGTGGGCGCGATGCCGGCGGCAGATGCTCCCCAAGGTGTCACCGGAGTGCTGTGTGGCTTTTAGGGGCACCGGCCGCCCAACAGGAGTTCTTCTATGTCTCAAACGCGTTTTCTCCTTTTAGCCGAAGCAGAACTGGTCACCTTCATTACATCCTCAAACAGTTCGCTAAACAGCTCCTGCACCCTTTCTTTGGCTACCCGTAAGGCAGTGCGTCCTGCGGCCGTAGCGTGATAATTAAGCCGGGAGTTAGGCCGTTTCCCGGCACGCGACGAGCGCAACAGCCCTTTCTTCTCCAATCCGTGCAGCAGCGGATACATTGTGCCCGGGCTGAGTTTGTAGCCGTGCCGGCCAAGCTCTTCGATCATTTCCAGGCCGAACACGGGTTCCTTGCTGGCGTGATACAGGACGTGAAGGCGGATGAGTCCGGAATACAACTCGCGGTGGCTGGCCTTACTGGACTGGTGGTTCATGTGCTGGGTCCGTTTAAGGTCATTGTCGAAAGTCGATAATAGGTATGACGGTGATTCCCTGTCAACAGTTTTGGCGTTTCGGAGCATCAATTCAGCCGCGACGAAGCATCGGGAGTACTGCTGTCATTCTTGGGCATGACAGGAACTCCAACGGTAGTCCGCATGAGTCGCGACGTAACTTACGGTCTCCGACATTACGACGTAACGCGCCAAAGCAACGCCACAGCCGCCTTCCCAATGCACCGGTTACTGTGCGCAGTGTCTGTTGACTTGGGCGCGTGACCGGCACGAAGAGAACTACCTTTCCACTTCTCTCCGTGGCGCAAAGAAACGAGCGGCGCGGACCGGGGATTTGATCCAAACAAGTTGAAATGCGATCCGCCAGCGGTCCCACGGGTTCAAATTCCGTCGGGGACGTCAGATCATTCCAACGATTTAGAACAACGTCGAAGGCTTCTTGCACTCACCGAAAGGAACAGGCATGTGCGGCACATCGTGACGCACGCGTTCAATGCCGGCGCGGGAGGACATGAGCCTTTGATTCCATCTGGCCCTTCTAGCGTCTTATCTATTCTCTAATGCGGAGTTCTTCCTTTCCAGCCATGTCCGGTATAAGGATGTGGAGCGTGTGCGCGGAAGCGTCATAGGTTGACTTCAGAGGATTTGCCGAACTGGAAAGCTTGGCATCGGCCGTGGCGGATGGCCAACCATAGATCACGACTTCGATTGACTTCCACCAAGGCAAGTAAGTTCCTTGACGCGTGCCGAACTGGATGCTCACCGAGTGAGCGTCCGATTGACAGGTAAACCCCTGACGGAGAAATTCACCATGCTGGTAGCGGAAAGTATGGCCGTCATCCAGGTAGAGCGAGCCATTGCACGTTTCGCCAGGGTAAATGCGCAATTCGAGAGGGCCGTCAGGAGTCTGGTCGGTGCTCTGGATCAGCGGCTGCAGTGGAAGAATGCTGCCGCCGCGCACGTACACCGGAAGTATTTCGAGCGTGGGATGGATCCTCGTGGATTGACCTTCTGGCAGCGATTCTCCCTTGGCAATCGCGTTGCCGACTTCAACGATGGTTGGTCCCGGAGTCGAGTGCGGCATCTTTTGGCCCGTCCAGAAGTCGTACCAATCTCCGGGTGGGTACGAGACGGCGTAGTCTTCGGGCATCTCAGCGAATGGTGGCGGCGCAACCAGGATGTCAGGGCCCAGAAGGAACTCGGTGTCCGGAGTGCTCAACGTATCGGGGAACTCGATGAAGATGGGCCGCGCAAGCGGTACACCCGTGCGAGACGCCTCTTCCGCAAGCGTGTAGATATAAGGCAGCAGGCGGTAGCGGGTTTCGATGTAGCGCCGGCGAATCGCCTCCTGCTCTGGCCCGTGCACCCAGACTTCTTGCGGCAAAGAGCCTTTGGTGCTGTGGTCGCGGTAGAGCGGCTTAAAGGCTCCAACCTCGATCCAGCGAGTGAGCAGCTCGGGTGGCGGCGAGCCGCCGAATCCACCAACATCATCACCGACAAATGAGATGCCACTG
The DNA here is from genome assembly GCA_036512955.1 of Terriglobales bacterium. GTDB lineage: Bacteria > Acidobacteriota > Terriglobia > Terriglobales > Acidobacteriaceae > DASRAA01. The sequence goes on along the minus strand of DATBZX010000346.1, from coordinate 49,033 downwards.
AGCCCGAGGTTGAGCAGCATCTGGGTCCCAAGCCGAAATTGGTTATAGGTCGAGGAATTGTCTCCCGTCCAGGTAAATCCGTAACGCTGGCCGCCGGCATAGGTGGCGCGCGTCAGAACGAAGGGACGTTCGTCGGGACGCAACTTGAGCAGACCTTCGTAGGTAGCTCGTTCGTTCTCCATTCCCATAACGTTGTGAATCTCGGCGTGGGTCGCAGTGCGGGTGGTGAAACCCGGGCCCTCGATGCGATGGACATTGTCGAGGGGCATGGTGAAGCCAGGACCGTTAAAGACGGCGGGCTCGTTCATGTCGTTCCAGAAGCCGGCAACTCCGTCCTGCACGAATTGCTTATAGAGATTGCCCCACCATTCGCGTGTTTGTGCGCGGGTGAAGTCGGGGAAGACTGCAGGCCCGGGCCAGACTACACCGACAAACTCGCTACCGTCAGCCTTCTTCACGAAATGGTCGCCGGCGTGACCGGTGTCGTAGGGCGCGTAGCCTTGGTTGGCAACGTGTGCGATGTGCAGGTCCGTAATCAGGACCAGGTTGAAGTGCTGCTTACGCAAATCGGAGACCAGACCGGGGAACCCGGGGAAGGCGACGGGATCGACGGTGAACGGACGGTTCCTGAACTGGTAGTCGATGTCGAGATAGACGACGTCGGACGGAATCTTGTCGGCCCGCAGGCGGTCGGCGACTTCGCGCAATTCGGATTCTGGGGTATAGCTGTATCGGGACTGCTGGAAGCCGAGCGCCCAGAGTGGAGGAAGCGGAGGAGTGCCAGTGAGGAAGATGTAACCTTCGACGACCTGCTTTGGGGTGGGGCCATAGATGAGGTAATAGTTGAGCGGGCCACCCTCGGCGCCGAAGGAGTAGGTGTCGCGCGAACGCTTGCCGAAGTCAAACCAGGTGCGCCAGGTGTTATCGAGAAACAGGCCGTAGCTGCGTCCTCCACTGATGGCGAGGAAGAAGGGGATGCTCTTGTAAATGGGATCGAGCGATTCTTCGATGCCGTGGTCCGTATTCCAGAGGGTGTAGGCCTGGTTCCTGCGGTTGAAGGAGCCGGTCTTGTCACCGAGTCCGTAGAAGTGCTCGTCAGTGGGCATTTCCTTGGAGACGGTAAAGCCACCGAGGCTGAATTCCGTGGGCCGGCCGAGCGCGTCGGCGCAGATGATATTGCCGGCGAGATCGCGAACCACAATCCGCAGAGGATTGCGCTCGACGCGGACATCGAGAGTTTTGGTGCGGAAGCCGACCGAGGTTGCATCCTGCGTCGGCTGCACGTCGACGGACTTAGTGCGTGAGTCGGGAAGTACGGCCCACGAAGCGTCTTCGGGAAGCGCGCTGCCGGGAGCGATACGCACGCGGAGAATATGGTTACGTAGCGCCGTGACGCGCAGGGTTGCAGAACCGGCCTGAATCGCAATCCCATCGCGCAGCGGTTCGGAACTCGTTACGGATTCCAGCACAACGCGAGGCGGTCCGCCTGGCATTGCTGTCTGTGCGAGCGCGGCAGTGGATACCGTGATCGCTATCAAAGCTAAAATACGGGCAGACAATCTACGGAGATGTGGACGGGTCATCTGGACCTTTCAACGTCCAGACATGATACCAACGCGGAGCAGAACAGATCAGTACCGGTGCTGAAGAGGCGAAAGTCGAACCTGCGATCTATCGATCCGGGGGCGGCCCTCATTTTTGCGCGCTGGCTGGCGCAATCGGGGTTATACTTCCGCCTACAAACTCGGGCCCCAGAGATGGAGGATGGCATGAGACTCTGGCGTGCTGTGCTTTTGACGTTGCTGGTGGGATTCTGCGCCGCGAAAATGCAGGCGGGTCCGCGCGTGATCATTCATGATCCGGATGCGCCATTTCCTACACCAGTAGGACTTACGTTTACGTTCAACTCCGACAGTTCGGGAGGCGGGATCCTCACCTTCACGAATGCGAGCGGAGTGAACTGGTTCAACCTCTATATATTCGTTCCACCGCCGGATCCCGTGGCCGCGATCACCTGCGGGGGAGACACTTTTGCGAACTGCGTCGTTCTGGCCGGACAAAACGGTTATTTCGCAACCATCGCGTTTACAGGTGCTCCGGGGATCACGAATGGAGAGATATTCTTCGCCGATCTCGGGAGTTCTGGATGGACGCCGAATGCGCAGTTCCTGGCGGAGGCCAACTTGCCTGAACCGTCAACCTTGTTGCTGTTGGCTGGCGGGATCATCCCGATCCTCATGCGCAAGAAATGGCGCTAAAGCAATTTGGTTGACTCGCTAATTCGACGCGGAGAACGGAGTGCGCGCGGCGGCGGCCTGGCGCGAGATAAGGAGATATCCCCGCGCGGTAGCCTGCTTTTGCAGGGACTGAAGACGGGCGCGTCCAGTGTCGCTTTTCCCGGCAGCGATCTCGACTTCCCCCAAGGCCAACTCACCCTGCATTCGCTGTTCGAGGAAGGCGCCCTTCGAAGCCTGTTCGATGTATTGTTGCAGAGTCTGAATAGCCTGCAATTGTCCGCTGGCATCGTCTGAGAGTCCCTGAACTCGGCTTACAAGAATCCGGGCGGTTAGCTGGGCGTCCGGATCGGGGATCTCGGCCGCGAACGAGCCAGCCAGGGCGGCGACCACAGCGGCTTCCGAAACCTTGTTTTGTGCGAGTAAGGCCTGCGCCAATACGATCCGGGCCTGAGCTTCGCGGCCAACTTGTTTCTGCTTCACGGCGTCTTCGGTAATTTTGCGGGCAGAGGTTTCTGCCTCCGACCAATGGCCCTCGGCCAATGATAGTTGGGCCAGGGCGAGCCGAGTGTCGCTGGCCGAATCAGTCTCGCCAATGTCAGTCCAGATCTTCAAAGCCTCGTCCAGCGACTTCCGCGCGTCCGCGAGATCGCCCTCCGCAACAAGCACTCCACTCAAGTCTGAAAGAACCTCGGCAATGGCCACCTGATTGGCGATCTCGCGATCGACGGCCAATGCGCTGTCCAGCATCTTTCGGGCACCAGGCAGATCACCGCCGAGATAGAGCACTTGGCCAATGTTGTCGAGCACTAGACCCTGGTGGAGCTTATCGCCGAGATCGCGATAGATCGCCAGCGACTTCCCAAACTCCTTGCTGGCCTCGACAAAGTTACGTTGGCGCTCAAAGACCGCCCCCATGTCGTTCAGGGTGAGGGCAGCCGAACTCTTGTCACCGTCTTTCAAGAAGATGTCCAGGGCCTTCTCATACATTCCCAACGCTTCGGCCAACTGACCTTGTTCCTGCAGCACGCTGGCAATGTTACCGAGCGAGGAGGTAACTCCCGAGGTGTCGCCTGCCTCCTGATAGATGTCGTGCGATTGTCGAAAGAGGTTGAGCGCGGCTGGGAGGTCCTGTTGGTGGAAGAGCACATTGGCCTGGGCGGTCTTTGCCTTGGCGAGGATGTGGCTAGCGCCCAACGTCTCGGACTTTTCCACAGCTTTGGTAGCCGCCTCTTGCGATTGTTTGAGATTGCCCAAAGCATAAGCGGCATACGCCTCTGCCAAGTCAATCCTGGGATCGTCGCGGCTAGGCGGGGGAAGTGCGCGCAACATCTCGATGGTGGTGAGTGAGTCCTTTGCCTTGCTGCCGGACTTCTGCGCCGACGCCAAGCGGAGACCGTACTCGACATTGTCGGGGAAATCGTGCCAGAGCGTTTGGTAGAGATGGATGGCCTCGTCCCACTGGGTGCTTAACTCGCGGTAGCGTGCCTCCACGGAAAGCTGTTCCTCGCGGGGAAGATTAGAGGCGAGTTTATATGCTTTTTGCGCTTCCTCTTTTGCATCCCTTTCGTAACCCAGCATCTTCCAGGCGGCGGCAAGCGCGGAATGTGCCGGAGCGAAAATAGGGCTCAATGGCGATGGATTCATGAAGTAAATTGCGGGCAGCCATGGCATCGAAGACCCGGAGCTTTAATAATGCCTGCGAATACAGGCGAGCGGCTTCCGGGTTGGTGGGAAGCATGGCGCGCACACCGCCAGCTTCCTCGGTGGAAACCGGCGGGACCCCGAGCTTTGGACGAAGCGTGGCGCCGGCGCGTGAGACTAGTTCAAACATTCGATCGACGGTACCCGTTTCGGCGATGGCGACAACGGTTTCGCCGGAGTGTGCATCCTGAACACGCAGGTCGAGACGAATCTGTCCACCTGACGCGCTGCCCAGTTCGGTGGAGGAGCCGAGCAACACGTAATCGGCGCCGACCATCTGCTGCACTCGCTTAAGGGTATCGCGGGCGAGACTGTCAGTCCCCGCGAGGTGCAGGTCCGATTTCATGCGATCAACATTTTCGCCTTCGATGATGCGCAACTGATCGCCGGCGGCCAGCTCGGTGCGCAGCATTTCCGAGAACGCGGTGGAGTACCAGGCCGCATCCGAACGCCGAGAGACGTTCTGGAAGCCAAGTACCGCGACCGACTTTCGCTGGTGAACAGCAGAGCTGGGGGGCGGAATATCTGGCTGAATTGTAGTGCGGAATCGCCATGCACAAATTCCGGCCGCGGCAGCGGCAAGAAGCAGTGCCACTGGCACGACGACGCGCCACGGGCGACGAGGAGGCGGTGGCGGTTCGGGCGGATTCGCGCCTGAAGTTTGTGCAGCTTCGGGTTTCTCCGCATCCGATACTGCGACTGAAGCTGCGGAACGCGATGACGCAGGAGTGCCGATCGGGACTGCTCCTTCCGCCAGCACGGTAAGGCTGACTTCGGGGGCATCGCCAGAGAGTTTGCGTGCTTCCACGGGCGCAATAAAACGGTAGCCGCGACGTGGCAGGGTTTCGATGTAACGGGGAGTGTCAGCACTGTCGTTCAGGGCGGTGCGTATCTGCTTGATGCAGTGATTCATGCCCTGCTCGAAGTCAACGAAAGTTTCTTCGCCCCAGAGCTGTAGCTGGATTTGTTCGCGAGTGACGACTTGGCCGGCCTGACTGGCGAGCAGGGCGAGGATTTGGAAAGGCTGCGGGGCGAGTTTGACGGGAGTCCCGAATTTGCGCAGTTCTTCAGTGACCAGATTCAGCTCGAAGACTCCGAAGCGCAATACGTATCCCATGGCAGCGCGGTCTCCACGCCCGCGGGGACTGCATCCGACCGGATGTTGGACGGGAAATCCTCTAAATGGAATCGCAGATCCCTGGGTTTGCCGCCCACACCGTGCAGGGTTTTGCCGATTGTCGCGCAGTATACACCCGCAGCGCACAAGACAGGACACTCAGCCGCGCTCATCTAGACGATTAAGCTACGTCTTTTCCATGGCTTAGACGATCATCTCGCTTTCATTTCCAAATCAGCCGTTGACCATTGAAGGAAAACGCGGTCGGGCCTAAGTTGCCTCACGAGAGCGGGAAAACGGGAACAGGCAACCTGCTCTTTCGGGGACGAAGCCGCTCGGAGTTGGAAAAACCGTTCTGACTCCGAGCGGCATTCGAGAACTAAGCCAGGCAGCAGCCGGGAGCACTCGACGCTGAGTCGGGATCCCAGGGAGGCAGACATGAAAACCCAGAGAGCGTATCGCGAGACTACGACGGTGACGGACGACATGCGCAGCATTGCTGCGCTGACCTTGGCGCTGCGAGTCATATTCATCGCCAACCAATTGAAGTTGTACCGCGAAAGCTTGACAGTCACTCGTCCGCCGCAGCGCGACGTGGAGGTGGACTTCGCCGGCCGGGTGCCCTTCGGCTTCGCCTTCACGGAAGGCCACGAGGCCACCTTTCATGTGCCTTCGGGACACCGGTACGTGATCGAGCAAATGTGCGTCTCGTGCTGGGCCAAGGACGAACATATCGATCTGCAGCTTCTTACGAAGTCGCCGCACATGTTTCGCCAGATGACGGTGGCATGCGGGATGGAACACCGGACTGGGGACCAAAAGCCTGATGATGTTGCGGATGCACCGATCCTGGTGGGCGGTTCCACCACCAACACTTTTCTGTTCAGCAATGGCAGGACGCACAGCTCGCCGACGGTACCGCCTGAGACCTACGTGCAGGTCTGGGGATACCTGGAACCTGTGTACGACGAGTTTGCCTGAGACCAAGTTTGGGGACGGCGTTTCTGGACTGCCTTCAGACGCCGTCGCCGGTGAGGAGCAGTTTACGGCGAGTCTTCTCCTCACTTTTCAAAATGCAGTGCCGCCACAACCGATTACCCGAAGGAGGTCAAGATGAAAACGCGAGTTTTGAATTCAACGAACCCTGACCAACGTAGCGTCGTATTGCTGCTAGCAATCGTCGCCCTGTTTTGTCTGGCACCGGTGACGACTTGGGCCAACCCACTTTTCCTTCCGCCGATCGTAATTGCTCCCCCGGGACAGACGATTCTCGAAGGGCAGAAGACGAACTTGACCTTCAACGTATTCAATCCCAATCCGGTTCCCCTGATTCTTGATTACGCCATGGCGAAGATCACGACAACGCACGATACAACCGATTGGCTCCATTTCGCCGGCAACAATGGCAGCGTGGGATTGGGCAGTGCGTCCTTGATCATTGCTCCGTTCGGAGTGGGACAGTACAAGTACAACTTCATCACCGACCTTCTCGATACCGGTCCGGCCAAGGACGGAAGGAACGACGTTAGCTTCGCCATCGAGATGAGTCCGATTCTCGGAAATGGAGGGATTTTTGTAGTTAATGTGAACGGGGCCTTCCTTGGGTTGATCCTGCCAAACAATCCGCCTAATGTGGTGAACCCGGCGGTGCTGAATAACCTGCTCGGAGCTAATCCTCAGTTCCCATGTCAGGTTGCGAACGGCTGCAACCCATTTGCACCGAATTTCAATAACAACCAGCTGCTCTACCAAGGCGGACTGCTGGGCATCGATTTCCCAAATCTTACTTCACCCTCGGTGGTGACGGTTTTTGTGAGTGACACCCCGGAACCCTCAACTCTGTTGATGTTGGGCTCGGGCATCCTCGGCCTCGGAGGCTTCCTCCGCAAACGGCTGCTCGCCCGAAGTTAGGAAACGACGCTCTCTGGCCTGCTACACGACGTCGTCTCCGGTGAGGAGCGGTTCCGCGGTGAGACTGCTCCTCACTTCCTCTCGATCTAACGCCGCCACAACCCATGACTTAGAGGAGGGTAGTCATGAAAACGCAAACTGGGAAATGGTACGCAATAGCACTGGGTCTTCGTGAAGAAGGTCGCCAAAACACGAACGGCTCCATGGGAAAGCGAATGGTAATCGCGTCAGTGTTCGTTATCACCATGCTCTGCCTGATGCAGGCGTTGGCCACGATCGCTAGCGCTCAATCCGGCGACCAGAACCCCGATGGTCCTCTCTTGCTCGGCATTACCTGGGCACAGGGAACCCCGGAAGATCAAGCGGCGTCCTCGGCCGGGCTTCCTTTCCCGTATATGACCCGGCATGGAGGGAAAATCATGCCGAAGGCAAACGTCAAGGCCATCTTCTGGGGAGGAAGTTGGGCCTACTATACCGGAGACAAGATCAGTGGGATCGATTCCTGGTACCGGGGTTTCGGCAACTCCAACTATGCCGCGACCAGTAACGAGTACATTGGCTCGAACGGAAAAGTAGGATCGACACTGGCCTACGGTGGCCACTTCATTGACACCAGCATGGCCTCGGGTGGTGGTAACCCCGGCGTGATTCTGGCGGAAGTCTGTAAGGAAATCTCCGAGCCTGATCCGTCTGGTAATGGGTACTATCCGGTCTATACCGATGTTCCGCGCGGCAATGCAGGTTATTGCGCGTGGCACAGCGCCGGCACTTGCAAGGGTATTCCAGTCCAGTTCGCCTTTTTCTTTAATCTCGACGGCGATATGGGTTGCGATCCCGCGGATACTTCGGGTCTGCATTCGCAGGGACTGGACGCACTCTCAAATGTCAGCGGGCACGAACTTTCGGAAGCCCGTACTGATCCCGCTTTGAACGCGTGGTTCGACGCGGCGGGCAATGAGAACGGTGACAAATGCGCGTGGACCTTTGGCGCTCCTCTGGTCACCTTCTCCAATGGCACGCAGTGGAAGATCCAGGGTGAGTGGTCGAACAACGCCTACAGCACCGGGACAGGGTATCCCAACCGAAATGGGCAAAACGGCTGCCTCTCTGGCGCGGGCCCAATCGGGAAATATCCGTACCAATACGACGACGGAACCACCGAAAGCTCAATCGGAGTTCAGCCGCCGAACTCATCCGTCCTGTGGATGAACGGATTTACGGTGAAGCCCGGCACGACCACCATCACGGCGATTGTACTGACATTTGGCAGACCGGTAGGAGGGCGAAGCAACCTGGTGAACGGTCAACCCGTGACGCTGTATTTGTGGGATGACCCAAACGGGGATGGCAATCCTTCCGACGCTCAAGTTCTGCGGAGCGTGAGCGGGGTGACCGCCAACGTGGATACCAACACATTCAATGTGTTTCCCATTACGCCCATAAAGCTGCCGGTTGGAAGTCACTTCTTTATCGGCGCGATTCTCACTGAGATAGGGATGCAGGTTCCTGGCTCAATCGATCTGACAAGGCGCGAGCACAACAGTTGGGTCCGCGGATGGGGACCGGGCATCTTCCCGGACCCAAATAACATCGGCGCGACCATCAACCTGGACAACACCAGTGTGCCAGGCGTCTTCATGATCCGCGCGGAGGCTACGCCATAACACTCGAGCTAACCGACACCTCGTTGGGGGCAAAATACGCGGTGAGAGTGCCCCTCACTTCCGCAGGATGTAACCCTGAATAGCCCAAATCCAGAAGTTCGGAGACGACGTGCTCGGGCCTGCAGTAAGGCGTCGTCTCAGGTGAAGAGCAGCCTCGCGGTGAAGCCGCTCCTCAATCCGTGCACTTTGATGCGGCTTTCTCCTATTGCTCGGTACGTGCATTGCGAGCGTTGGCGGGTTTCTGCGCAACCGGATGTGTAGTTGGAGTTAGGGGACGACGATATCTGGTCTGAAGTACAGCGTCGTCGCCCGTGAGCAGTAGCTGCGAGGGAGGCTACTCCTCTCTATTCAAGCCGAAACGCCATCACTACCCATAACTGCAGGGAAGTGAAGATGGTTCCTACTGCGACGGTTTCGCCTGGGAGGCTCCTTCTTGTATGGTCTTGGTTGTCTCTGACCGGTCGATGCTCGATTTGACCGGCAACGCACAAGCAGCCGGAGGATTGGTCATTTGCTTCGCAAAGACCCGGTAACTCGGACGCCCGAGTTGCAGCGTCGACCAATATCCTGAGGAGCTGAGTAGCGGCTTGTGGTGAACGATGATCTGGTTCGCCAGTATTTTCACACCGCACTCAAGGTTGTTTTTGGGCTGGAGAATGCTCCTGGCAGGATCGTTGGGTTTCAGGGTGCGGTCAGCTTGCCAATTGAAGTCGCAGCCGTAGCGCTTTTGGTCGGCATAGGTTAGTTGCAGCAACCCTTCCGTCCGTCCGGACATTCCGGTCACTTCGTCGCGCGTGGCGACTTCCGGTTCGGTGTGGTGGACGCGAGTTTTGGGATTCAGCCCGGCCTCAGCACCTGCCAGGGCTTGAAAGAAGTAGGCCCAGAACGTGCGTTTGTCGGTTTCACCCATGTCATAAAACCGGGGGCAGAAACGGCGGACGTCTCGTGGGACTTGCGAAGACAACATTTCTGCCGGCAGGGCTTGCTCGATAATACGGTCCCACTCCGGATTCCAGGGTGTACCACCCAATTCGACTTTCTTCTTGTCGATGGGAGTCGGAGGAGCGGGCTTCGTAGTTTGGGCGTGTGAATCCAACCCAGTAACAAGAATCGCCGCAAGCACAGCCAGAGTATGCAGTGGCAACCAACGGCGCGCTACGTAGCTTGAGAGAGGGTTCATGTAGGCAGAACGCAACGAATGCCAAGAGGGCCGCAAACCGGCTCTGCAGCCCTCTGTGTTTGGATAGTTTACTTTACTTTCCCGTCGAGTCTTTATCGGGCTTCACCTCAATCTCATTCACTACGTCCTTGACGTTAGGAACGGCCTTGGCAAGCTTCTGCGCTTCATTTCTCTGCGCGCTGGTCTTCACGCTGCCCTTCAGAACCAGAGTCCCATTCTTGGCGTTATAAGATATGCTCTGGTCGTCCAAATTCTGATGCGCTTTGAGAGACGCCTTGTAGTTCTTTTCTATGGCATCGTCAAGATTGGAGTCGACGGCCTTCGCTTGGCTTTCCGCACCGATGGGACGAACACCAATCTCGTTCGAGATGGTGTAGCCCGGAGCTGCTTGTGCCGCGACGGATTCGGCTTGGGTCTTCTGGTCTGGTGTCTCGACGTCGCCCGTAAGGGTAAGGACGCCCTTGTCACGGTCTTGGGAAACTTTCACCACGCCGAGATCGTTGCGGGTCATCGCCGTGTCCACGGCAGTTTTTACGTCGGGGTGTTGGGCATTTCGGTTACACCCAACGACGGCAAAAGTAAGCAGCAGGGAAGCGGTTACCACCGCAATCCACGTGTAGGACTTTCTTGAAGTCTGTTGCGTCATCGTAGCTCCTTTGAAACCCATACCAACAAGGGTTGCGATTCATGTGCGAGCGGAGTGGGCTGCCACAACTTATGGAGTGAGCGGCGAGAGCGTGCCGGTCGAGACACGCCTCCGCCCCAGACTGTTGGCGTCAAGCGGCTCGACCCGGCTTGCGCCGTCCGGTCGAGACGTCAGATACCTGCACATTTGCAGCGGAGTTAATTTCCTCCGAGAGTTCGGTCAGCTTCTGGTCGGTTTGTTTTTCTTCTTCCAGAGTCTGACGAAGCAGTGAGGCGTACTGTGATTGGCCCAAAAGATCCGCGAATGCACAGAGGGTGCCGTAAGCTGCGATCTCATAGTGCTCCACGCGTTGCGCCGCCGCGATGAGGGCTGCATCCATAACATCACCCTCGAAGTCTTCATCCATTACCTCCGAACCCTCGGCGATGAGCCCTGTCATCCCGGCACACTTCTTGCCGCTGGCGCGCTCACCAAGCGCTTCGAATATCTGTTCCATACGTTCCACATGGCCGCGGGTTTGTTCCAGATGAGCTGTAAAGCCGTTGCGCAACTCCTCCGATGCCGCTGCTTTCGCCATTTTCGGAAGTGCCTTGGTGAGTTGCTTTTCGGCGCTGTAAATATCTCTGAGTTCGTCAACAAATAGTCCAAGTAAAGAGTTCTTGGTCATTGGGGGTACGCCTCCATGCAATCGAAAATACGTGCTGGGAACGAGAGAAGGTATCCGGAGAAGGCCGTAATTGCGGGCGACGATTGCCTGACCGGGTTGAGTTGAAGGGCAATTCTTGCGTCGATTACTCTAAGTGCGTTTTCGCGAACGGCTACGGGTAGAACCCGATTTCCTGCTGATGGGGGGAGGGCTAGCCTCGACTTGCAAACTGGGCACGGATCGCCTGATTGAGCTATTGAGTGATTGCTAGATAAAAGGAGAAACCAACGTGAAACGTAGTAGCCGAATCGCAATTCAGAGTTTAATGATCGCGGGATTAACTTGGTCGGGCCCGGCAATTCTGGCGCAGGCCACGACTGGCACTCCGCGGACGCCTACAACTCAGAACCAGCCGGGATCGAAGCAGCCCGATTCCGGAACCCCAAATCGGACATCCCCGGGAGCGCCGGCGCCCGTAACGCCCAATCAGAGCACGCCAGCCCAACCGTTGGATCCGGCAGATAATCCGCAGGCGACCCCGCTGCCTCCAGATCAGAACGCGCCAGTGCCCCAAGATGCGCAAAATCCAAACCAGGCGACGCCTGGAGAACTGCCACCAGCGAAGGCGACTCCTTCGAAGGAAACGCCTATACCTCCCGATGACCGGAGCCACCCGGATCGGGCGAAGCCCAGTCAACAGCCGCCTGCGCAGGTAACTCCTCCACAAGATCAGACGCCTCCCCCGCACGGTGACAGTTAACAACATGCGGTGGGAGGAAGACCGATGTTTTGACCACGCTAGCGGCCGGATGAAACCGAGTGCGAAGCCATGATCGCCGAGGCCGAAAAGTCGGGCATTAAATTGATGATCGCCTATCGGCTGCACTTCGAGCACGGCAACCTGCAGGCCGTCGAGTGGGTGAACTTAGGCAAAATCGGCGAACCCAAAATATTCAATTCTGTCTTCTCACAACAGGTGAAAGCGGGCAATTCCCGGCTGAAAGGGGAAGTGGGTGGCGGCCCGATCTATGACTTGGGCGTCTATTGCATCAATGCTGCGCGGTACCTCTTCAAAGCAGAACCCGAAGAAGTCGTGGCTTGGAATATCGGGCGCGATGGCCAGCGTTTCAAGGATGTTCCCGCCACCACCACCGCGGTACTGCGATTTCCAGGAGATCGCATCGCTTCACTGACGTGCAGTTTTGGCGCCGCTGATCGCTCCGCCTTCGAAGTTGTAGGAAGCAAGGGCGTCGTAAAAATGGATCCTGCTTACGAAATGCCAGGCACGCTCAAGGCGGAGCTGATCGTGAGCGGCCGGACCAGGTTGCGCACATTCAAAAAGCGAGATCAATTCGCACCCGAAATCGCCTATTTCTCCGATTGCATTCTGAAGAATCGGGAGCCAGAACCTTCGGGGCGCGAGGGACTGGCAGACGTCAGAATCATTGAGGCGATCCTTCAGTCGGCGGAAAGGAATTTGCCTGTCACGGTAAAGAAGACCAATATTGCCGCCCGCCCGAACTTAGCGCACGAGATCGCTAGACCCGCATTGAAGAGAGCTCCGCGACTTGTGAAAGCCGCGCCGCCAGCGGCGTGATATGCGGCCGTCGGATCCGTTGCCCTGCGCCATAGTGGACTTCTTAAGGAGTCGAGTCGTACCGAATCAGAATCGAAAAGCTCAGGAGGCAAGACAGTGGCGAAATACGGAAAAGCCGCAGGCAAGAGCGTAGAAAGTGCAATGCATCGCGAGAAGAAGGGAATCCTTCGATCCGGCAAGGGCGGAAAGGGCGGAAAGGTGACCAGCCGAAAGCAGGCCATTGCAATTGGTCTCTCGGAGGCGCGCAAGAAGGGTGCGAAGGTACCTAAAAAGAAGTCTAGCTAGTTGTGGTTGCGGCACATGGGCTGCTGACAGAAGTGCCGGTGCGCCGATACCAACCGAGAGCATCTCGTTGGTGCGGCGATTTCCTTGTTCACATAGAGACAATGCCCGATGTCCGCCCAGGATGCACTCACGATAAAGTCTCTCAGACATTTGAGAAATGGAATAGTTTGTCCTCAACACTGAACCGCGGATGTTGCGACAATCGGTTATGAATTGACTCAGCATCGGGCCAGTTCGGACATCTCGAAGCTCTTCGCGCTCTCCGCGGGAGTCGTCGTGGTTGCGACTCTGTACTTTGCCAGAGCTGTTCTAGTTCCTTTTGCGCTGGCGATGCTCTTCAGCTTTCTGCTGACTCCCCTCGTAAAGTTGCTGGACCGGCTCCGATTGCCAAGAGTTCCAGCTGTACTCCTGGCAGTCACTCTCGCTATGAGCGCCGTGGTTTTCGTTGCGGTAAAAGTCACCGGCCAATTGGTCGATGTCACCACCCAACTTCCAACATACCGAACAAATTTCGAAAACAAAATTGCCTCGTTCCACAAGGGCAGCAGCCAGGGCGTGCTCAGAGCCACCCAGGAACTCAGTGAACTTGGCGCAGAGATGGTCGAGACCATGCCAGGCACGCCCCGAACTGCGCGGCAACAGAGCGGTCGGGGAGCACCCGACTCGAAATCGGGTAAGCCGGTTGAAGTTGAGGTGGTGAAGCCCGCCGGTGGCTCATGGGAATCCCTCTTGACGGTACTGAATCCGGTTGGTGTTGCAGGCGTGGTATTAGTGTTCACCGTTTTCATTCTGCTCCGTCTCGAAGACCTGCGGAACCGCTTTATTCGCCTGGTCGGTCACAGACATCTGACGCTGATGACACAGGCGCTCGATGATGCAAGTCAGCGAATCGGCCGATACCTGCTTCTGCAAGTTATGGTCAACGCGACGTACGGAGTCGTCATTGGCATAGGCCTTTATCTCATCGGTCTGCCGAATGCGCTCTTGTGGGGAGTTATCGCGGCGGTCTTTCGCTTCCTGCCCTATGTAGGGCCGCCCATCGCTGCCTTCATGCCGATCCTCCTGTCATTGGCGGTCTTCGACGGATGGCTGCACTCATGGATGATTGTCGGTTTCTATCTCATTACCGAAATCGTGGTCGCGAACTTCGTCGAGCCCATGCTGTATGGTGCAAATACTGGTATCTCCTCACTTGCAATTCTGGTGGCCGCAATCTTCTGGACTCTGGTCTGGGGACTCAATGGACTGGTGCTGTCGACGCCCTTGACAGTCTGTTTAGTGGTTTTAGGCCGCCACGTTCCGCAGTTGGAGTTCTTGCATGTTCTGCTGGGCGATGAGCCCGTGCTGACGTCCGAGTTGCACTTCTACCAGCGGATGCTGGCTTCCGACGTAGGCGAGGCCCGGCAGGTGCTCGAACAACAACTGCAGGGGCATCGGTTGCAGGAACTTTATGACGCAGTCGTGATCCCGGCGCTTGGCGTGGCCCAAAGAGACCGTCACCAGAACGATCTAGATGACGCAGCCGCAGACTTCATCTGCCGGAGCACGCGAGAACTGGTCGAAGAATTGAACGAGGGATATGCCGAACCAGCCAGCCAATCTGAAGCTGAATCTCCCGACTCAACTCCCAAAAGTGCGACAGTCTTGCCTGCGAGCCCGATTTCAGTCGTCTGTGTGCCCACACGGACTTGCGCCGACGAAACCATTGGAACTATGTTAGTGCAATTACTCGAACGTGCAGGCCACCAGGCGCGGTGCATTTCGCTTGCCACCAATGCCGAGATGATTGATCAGCTAGTTGGGGACAGTCCGGACGTTGTTCTTGTTTCCGCATTGCAGCCCTTTGCGCTGACCCACATCCGGAGACTCTACGCGCAGATCCGAACGCAGATGCCCAGGATCACCGTCATGGTTGGACTGTGGAATTTCGATGGCGCGATTGAGAGCATCTCGGCTCGGTTCGGACCCGATGCGGCGAGTGGGATCGTCACCAGCCTTGCGGATGCCGTGGAGAAATTGGGTATTCTAGCAGACGAGCCGCGCGTCGAACCTGAAGCGGACACAATTGTTTCGCACTAATGCGTGTGCGACAGGAGATCCTGAGTGAAAGTGACCGTCGCGAAAGAGAAAGCGGGAACCGAGCCTTCCGACAAGGCGATCTCGACCCGCACCGAGAAGAAGCAGGTCGAGGAACGGCTTGCGATTGGGCCCAGCGTTGTTTACGAGACCATTCGGCGTCAAGGTGAGGAAGAACTGAGTCGGCCGGCGTCAGCTCTGGCATGGTCGGGGCTGGCGGCGGGACTGTCGATGGGGTTTTCGTTCATTGCCGAAGGCTTGCTGGTGGCCCACTTGCCCGACAGCCCCTGGCGTCCGTTGGTATCGACAGTAGGTTATTGCGTCGGATACCTCATTGTGATTCTTGGTCGGCAACAGCTGTTTACAGAAAATACGCTCACGGTAATCCTGCCTCTTTTGGTGCAAAAGGATCGGGCGACATTTCTTCGGGTTCTCCGCTTGTGGGGGACCGTCCTCAGCGCGAACCTGGTGGGGACTTTTCTGCTTGCATTTTGCCTGGCTCGAATAGTCCTGTTCGACGCTCACACTCAAGCGTGTCTGATCAACATTGGAATCGTCCATTTTGGAGCCAGCTTCTGGACTGTGGTGGTGAGGGCTATCTTTGCTGGTTGGCTGATTGCGCTGATGGTTTGGCTACTGCCCGGAGCCGAGTCTGCAAAAGTGAGCATCATTATCATCATTACGTATCTGGTCGGATTGGCAGGATTCAATCACATCATTGCCGGCTCCACGACTGCGTTCTTCGTAGTTGTCACGAAGTCCGTTTCGTGGGGGACCTATTTTGCGCAGTTCTTCGTTCCCACCCTGCTCGGTAACATTATCGGTGGCGTGTCCTTAGTTGCGGCCTTGGGGTATGCGCAGGTAGTAGGCGGAAAGTCCAACTAAGGTAGTAAGACCGCGCGGAAATCAAGTTCCGGGAACGGAAATATTCAGTTTTTGCTTTCGGCAACCTGCAGATCCAGGGCGGAGCGTTCGCCGTTGATTACCACCGTTCCTGAGTCGATCAGTTGCTGGCCGGTGCAGTCGTAGCTGGCGAAGCAACGCATGGTGCGGAAGGGAAAGAAAAACTCTACCGCCAATTGGCTTGTGCCGTCGGCAACGTGAATCATGCTGGTGAAGTTGATGCCATCAAAACCCGGGTCCCCCGGAAAGTAGTTGAGCAACGGCCGTACCAGATGAGAGACGTGGTCGTCGAAGGCGAGAGCAGCTAGCTTGTAGCGAGACGTTCCGACCGCGGCATTCAATTGGGTAGCGATCGAGAGCTGCAGGTAGGCGCCCTGACGAAATCCGATGAAGCTGGGGGGCGCGTAGGCGACGAAATGGGCTTCCTTGTCCAGTCCCTTGGTCATGCGTTCGATGGCGTCGTCGTTCTGCCGCTGCAGCTTGGCTAAGTCCTCCTGCGTATAGATCCGCATGGTTGACGGCGTGGTCTTCATCAGGTTGGCCGAAACGGCAGGGCTGCTCGATGCCGCTGGTTGGGCGGTCACTGCAGCCGTTTCTGCTGGCTGCTTCTTGTCCGCCGGCCGCGGAGCGTTGCTTTCCTTCCACTCCTCCGACGGAACACCCTCCTGCATCCATATGGAATAAGGTTGGCCGTTCAGAAACACCTGGGCATCGAGAACTGCGGCCTGCTTCTGGTCGTCGGTCTTCGCGTCCACCAATTTCTGAGCTGACAATACAGGAATGATGACGGTTACGTTTTCCGGATGCTCGGCGCTGAGTCCCATCTCTTTTTGCCGAACATGGTGCGACACCTCGATGGCATAAGCGGTGAATGCTGAATCATCGGGGAAATGAGGGACCGACGCCTGCAGAATCGGCATCACGACCTGCTGGAAGGTTTCCTTCAAGCGCGCGTATGGGTCCATGCGATCGGCGGAGTAGGCAGCATAATAGTTGCCGGTGATCTCCAGCACCGTCTGGTTTTTGTAGAAATCGAAACGGATGGAACGCTGGTCCTGCATTGGCATCTTGGACTGATCGACGTCGAGAACGCGACTAAAGTAGAACGGGTAAGGGAACTTGTGCGCCTCGACTTCGCTGCCGATCGCGACCAACGCCTTGAAGTAGAGCTGTTGCAGGCGTTGCGTCTTCGGATCGGACAACTCCGTCGGGGTGAGTACCTGCGCGGCAAGTGACGACGATGTTCCCAACACCACCAACCATAGCGCAACACCTGCGACCCACTTCATTACGGCAGATTCTCCCGGCGTATCACTTCTGAGCGTACACCAGTCCGCCCGCTTCGTAGGGAGGATCGGCGACGGCGCGTATGTAAGACACCAGGGCGGCTATATCGCTTTTGGAGAGCGTGTAGCCCCAGGGCGGCATCTCTGCCGACTTATTCAACGCCGGACCGCCGTGGCCGATGATGGCAATCAAATCCGCGTCACTCATCTTGTTGAGTGTGTCGCCTTCGGTGAAGGCGTGCGGCTTCACTGAAAGATTACCCATGTTCGACACGCGCAGCGACGAGGATTCCGGATCGTGGCAGCGAATACAGTACTGTGCGTTGAGTTGCGCCCCGACTGTCTGCTGGTAGCCCAATGCGATTTCTTCCAGCGGGAGTTCGACGTTCTTTCCGGACGCATCCCGCGTGCTGGCGACGAGCTTGTATCGCCCTCCTTGTTGCCCAAGCGAGACAACGGTGGTGACCTGTCCACTGGAGTCGGTCAGTGCCGACGCTGGCGTGAAACTCAGTCCGGATGGCCCACGGAAATAGACGGCTGCTCCGGCGACTGCGCTTCCGGAGGCGTCGTTCACCTGAACAACGACTGGCTGGTCCAGCGGCATTCCGATATAGCCAATTTGTTTGCCGCCGCTGGTCTCGACGATGGCAGCGCCGGCGGCAGTAGCCTGCAGCGGAGCAGGCTGCTTGTTCTTGTGCGAACATCCAGCGGACAGCAGCGTCAGAGCACAAAGCGTCAGGGAGCAACGAAAGATGAGCGGGCGTTTCATTTCTTGGCCACCTCCTTCGCGCCGGATGCCTTGAGCGACATCAGGAATGCGGTCAACGAACGGGCCTCTTCGTCGGTCATGTGCTGGTTGGGTTCGATGGTTTCGGGCCGCAGCGCTTGAGGATCTTTCAACCAGTGATAAATCCAAGCCGCATTGAAGCGCTTCCCCGTTCCGGCAAGGGCTGGACCAATATAGCCTTTGTCTTTCGTGAAGTCGGCGATGTGGCAAGACTGGCAGCCGAACTTCGAGTAGAAGAGCTGGCGCCCTTGCTCCACGGCAGCCGGTGTCAAGTCTGAGGCCGGCAGTGAATCGCGGTCGAACTGCGGCGTCTGATAGACGGTCATGATGTAGTCGGTGAGCGTGTTGATGTCCGCATCGTTGAGGTTGAACTTCGGCATACGGCGAATCAGCGCCGGGCGCAGAGTTTCCGGATTCTTTAGGAACTGCGCCAGCCATTCCCGCTGCACGGCTGTTCCTTCGAAGGTGAGGTCAGGAGCCATATCGCCGCCGTGTCCGTTGATCATGTGACAACTGAAGCAGCGGAGGTCATGCATGAGTTGTCCGGCATGTCCCGCAGGCTCGTAGTTCGATTGCTGAATAGCCGCGATGCGCATCGTCGGAGGCTGAGTTGCCGCCCGATCCGTCTGCGCCAGCAAGGCAGTGGTGATGGCATCCACTTGCTGCGGCGTGAACTGGAACTGCGGCATCTTCAACGCCGGCCCGAACGAACGGGGATTGCGTACCTTCGCGGCAACATACGAAGGCAGGTTGTGATCGACACCCTCAACGAACAGCAACTGCGAGATCGGCTTGCTGCCGATGCGGCTTAGCTCCGGCGCGAAGTTTTCCGGCTTCTTGATGCCGTTGATCTCGTGGCAACTCGCGCATCCGTTCTCCAGCACGAGCCGTTTGCCGTGTTCGACCTGCTGCGGAGTGGCGGCGTCGAGATGGACGTTCGCGGCAAAGTCGGGCTCCGTCTTCGACTCCAAGAAGGCAGCCAGCGTGGCCACCTGGGTGGGATCAAAGCGATAGCGCGGCATCATGGTGACAGGATCGTAGTGGTCCGGGTTCGTCACCCAGTCGGCAAGCCATTCCGGTCTCGCCTTCGTGCCAATGCCTGTCAGTTCCGGGCCGACGTTGCCTCCGACCATGATGCCGGCAGCGTTCTGCATGGCGTGGCACGAGGCGCAGAAGGATTGCCCGTACAGCGTGGTCCCTGCGGCAGGATCGGGATTCGGCTTGGCGATGAGCGCCTGCAACGGCGGCTCCAGCGCTGTGCTCTGCGCCAGGATGAAAGCCGAGACATCGCGCGCATCGTCATCGCTGAAGTGATAGTTCGGCATGGTCGCCGTGCTGGCGTACGCCTGTGGGTCCCTGATCCAGGCGTAAACCCATTCGCGATTCGTCTTGTCTGCGATGTGCGTTAGTGATGGCGGATCATCTTCGGAAAGAATAAACGTCCCGTCGCCCCGCTTGATGGTGTGGCAATGTGTGCAACCGTAGCTGGAAATAAGCTGCCGGCCCTGGTTCAGAAATGGCGTGGCCGTCTGCTTCTCCAGATGGCATTGTCCGCAGCCAGCTTCGATGTACTTAGCGGGAAGCAGCGGCTGCTCCCACTGCTCGGTAGCGTTGTGCGCTTCTTGGACCGTGGTCGCGGCGCCTTGCCCGCGATGGCAAGTGGTGCAGCCAAACTCGGTTAGCGAGTGGGGAACCACCGGGTGCTTGCGATATGCTACCGCATTCACGTCAGCAAGGCCGTTCTCTTTCAGCCCAAGATGGCAGGTGGTACAGCGGTCGGTGACTTGCTGCTCGGGAATCCAGATCTGTTGAATGCCGCCTTCGTAATGGCGTTCCAGGGTCACAGCGTCGCCGCGGCCGCGAATGAGATGTAAGTATTGCTTCTGATAATGGCGCCACTGGCTGAAATAGTCTTTGGCCGGAGAAATAACAAGCAGCGCGAGCAGGATCAGGCTCATCGAGCCAAATGCGCGCGCACTGTCTCCGAAGAAGAAATGCCACAGTGACTTGAGTTTGTCAGTCATGGTCACTTAGGCCCTCCAGGGTAGGACCCAGGACCATCCCGGGCCACGGAAGAAGGTTCCAATCGCGGTCAGCACGATCAGTTCAAACAGAAACCAGGTCATCACCCAGAACGAAAGCGGTTTTCGCACCAGCCATCGTCGAAACCCCTGAGAGTTCTGTGGATCGGTTTGCGCGGCCAGCAACATGAATGCCGCGATGATCAGAGTGGGAACCAGTGCAACCCACACATCGAAGACGACCAGGAAAATGCAGAACAGCACAACCACGATTCCGAAGATTCGCAGGCGCTTTGCCTTGTCACGCAGCCATAATCCTTCGGCTTCGACATTGATTTTGAAGTACGGGATGACGATCAGCGCCATCACCACCAGGCCGGGTACCAGCACGCCCGCCACCACGGGAGGAAAGTAATGCAGCATCTCCTGCAGGCCGAGAAAGTACCACGGCGCCTTCGCCGGATTCGGCGTGTGCATGGGATCGGCCAAGCCTTCGAGGGGCGCGTCCCACAGCAGCGCGACGATGACCAGAGCGGCAGTCATCACCTCGATGGCCACGGCCGCGCGGAAGAAGACCTCGGGATAGGTCATCACCCGATCTTCATCTTTTACATGAACTTGTGGCGAGGTGCGCTTGGTAATAAAGGCGATCCGCCGTGGTGTCTTGCGGACGTCAGAGTCGACTACAGCGACGAAGTCTTTGGGGTCGCTCATTTATTGCTCACCTCCGCAGCCGATTCGCCGGGATAAATTCCGCCATCTTTGCGTATCCGCCAGAAGTGCACGGCGATGAAGATCACCGCAGTCACTGGCAGAATCACACAATGCAGCACGTAGAACCGAAGCAGCGCATTGGCATTGACGGCCGTTCCGCCCAGCATCAGGAAGCGCATCTTGGCACCGACCAGCGGCACCGCGGATGCAATGTTGCTGCCCACGGTCACGGCCCAGTAGGCCAACTGGTCCCACGGCAGCAGGTAGCCGGTGTAGCTCAGAAGCAGTGTCACTAGCAACAGAACCACGCCAATGATCCAGTTGAACTCGCGCGGGGTGCGGTAGGCTCCGCGGTAGAAAACTTTGAACATGTGCGCAAACACCAGGAAGACCATGGCGTGCGCCGACCAGCGATGCAGGTTCCTGAGAAATACGCCGGACGAAACCACGTACTGCAGGTCTTTCATGTCGGCGTAGGCCTGCGGCGCAGACGGGTGGTAGTAGAGCATCAGCAGAATGCCGGTGATCACAAGGATAAGAAAAGTCCCGAAGGTAAGTGCGCCCAGGTACCACGTCGCGCTGAACTCCAGCACGCGCTTGCGCGACTTGATCGAGAACAGGTGGAGAAACACGTTTTGTTGCACAAACATCGCGCGGCGCAAATTGCTCTCGCCGCTGCCACTGCGGAAAATAGACCGCCAGATGCGGTTCTCGCGCACCTGGTTGATGAGATTGTCGACAGTGTTTGCCATAGCTACACCCTCACCAGTTGCTTGATCGCGATGGCATTAGAGCGATCAACCATGAGATTGCCATCATCGTTTAGCCACATGCGCAACCAGGGTAGCGGCCGTGGAGCTGGGCCTTCGATCTTCACCCCATCCTTGTTGAACTTGCTGCCGTGGCAAGGACAGGCAATGATGCCGAGGTCGGGCTTGTAAGCCGTCAAACAGCCGAGATGGGTGCATATCGCCGAAAGAGCAAAGAAACCTTCACCGGTACGGACCACGTAGATCGCGTTCTGCGGATCCATGGTTACCGAGTCAGGGGCATAGCGGTCAGGTTTGCCCGCATCGACGATAGGCGACGGTTCGTATAGAACGTTGGGCGAAAGATATTGGTAGGCGAAGGCAGCTGTGCCCAGGGCCGCCACTGCTGCCGAGACGACTCCGACTTTGACGAAAAATTTCCGTCGGCTCATTTCCTCCGAGCTATCCGAAGCAGGTGCTCGTTTTGGATCCTCAGCCATAAATCCTCACTAAATGATTACTTGATAGCTGCGACTAGTTTGGGTCCATCAAAGCTTTGAATGGTGATGAGTCCCGTGGGTTCCGACGGCAACAGGTGATAAGCCTCCATGGTGATGGTGTTGGCCGGACATCTTAAAGCGCACAGGCCGCAACGAATGCAGCGTGTCTCATCCTTGATCATTGCGGTTCCGCTGACGCTGCCCAACTCCGACGGCTGAATGCCTTCCAGTTCGAAAGTGAACAACTCGGGATTATTCGCCAGAGCGTCAATCGCGTTCGGCTCGAATTCGATGCGGTCGAGCGGCACCAGTTCCAGGCAGTTCTCCGGACACACATCGACACACGCGCCACAGAGCACGCAATCCGTGCCGTCCTGTTCGCTGCCCTCAAGAATCGTGTTGACGTAGCACTTGAGACAGCGCTGCGCCTCCGCCATGGCTTCCTGCTCGGTGTAGACGAGTTCGACCTCAGTCATGCCCGTGCGTCGTTCCAGCGGAAGCATGGGAATGGCTTGGCGCTGGATGTTCATGTAGTCCACGGCCATCTGCCAGCGGTCGAGCACCTGCACTTCGATCTTGGGCTCGGGACGTTTCTCTCCGCGAAGGTATTCATCGATGCCCACTGCCGCGCGCTTGCCGTCGCCAACGCTGTCGATGATGAGTCGGGGTCCGAACGCGCAGTCGCCGCCCGCAAAGATTCCCGGAGCGGAAGTTATCAGGGTTTCACGATTCACATTGACCAAGCCGCGTGGTGATATCAGCACGCCGTCCTCAGGCCGCAGGAAATCCAGATTCGGCGCCTGGCCGATTGAGAGGATGATGGTGTCGCACTCAAACTGAGTATCGCTGTTTTCGAAGAACGCGGGATTGAATCGGTGGTTCTCATCGAAAACATATTTCGTCTTCAGACATTCCAGGCCGACGACCCTGCCGTCGCGCCCCAGAACTCGCTTGGGTCCGTAGCCCGGATGCATGATGATGCCTTCGGTCTCCGCCTCTTCGATTTCTTCCAGTGCGGCCGGCATCTCATCGCGGTTCTCCAGGCAGACGAGGCCGACTTCGCGAGCGCCCATGCGCAGTGCAGACAAAGAAATGTCTACCATCTCGTGAGTGGCGACGGTCTGCACATTTTCTTCTGAGGGAGTGATATCGCCAGGCTCGTCATGTTGGCGGAGCACTTCGCGCGCTGCGGAGCGGGCCACGTCCATGGCGACGTTGCCGCCGCCGATGACCAAGACCTTCTTGCCAATGGTGAATTTGTAACCGAGGTTCACGTTGAGCAAGAATTCAATGCCGCGATGGACGCCATCGAGATCGACGCCCGGAATCGACAAGTCGCGACTGCGGTGCGCGCCTACGCCGATCAGCACGGCGTCAAAGCCCTGGTGCCGCAACTCGCCAACCGTGAAGTCGCGCCCAGCCGCGGCGTTCAGGCGCAATGTAATGTCGCCGGTCTCCAGGATCTCGCGCACTTGCGCTTCAACTACGCTGCGCGGCAGGCGGTACTCTGGGATGCCAAGATACAACATCCCTCCGGCTACTGGCGAGGCCTCAAAGATAGTGACGGAATAGCCCATCAACGCCAGATCGTGCGCCGCAGAGAGCCCAACCGGCCCTCCTCCGATGACCGCAACTTTGTAGGGGAGTTTTGCCGACGGTCTGGTGTTGGGAGCGACAGGATGCCGCGACTCGGGACCATGCCGCTCGGTTAAAAACCGCTTGAGGGCGCGAATCGCAATGGGCCGATCGATTTCGCCGCGTCTGCACGCAGTCTCGCAAGGATGCGCGCAAACCCGTCCGCAGATACTGGCCATGGGATTTGGATCGCGTGCGTATTTGTAGGCCTCTTCGAACTTCCCCTCAGCGATCAGTGTGACGTATCGGCCCGCATTGGTGTGCGCAGGGCACGCCATCATGCAGGGGAAGTTGGTGTTGAGCCATTCCCGGTCAACCGTCTTCTTGGTGAAGCGGCTTAACATAGCCCTCTGTCCGACGAGGTGTACGTTGTGTGACCCAAGAGTTACAGCGCGCCGGCCAGTGCGCGCCATTCGCGAACGTTATTTGGATAGAGTGAAGTCGGCCTTGGCGGCGCCAGCTACGTCCACAGATTTCGTCTGTGGCTTCGTGCCTTCATGCCAGGCAACGACGTTGTATTTGCCATCCGGAACGTTGTCGATCTTGTAGTTCCCGCTGGCATCGGTCTCGGCGAAGTAAGGAGTGGGGCTAACAACGATATAGCCGGCCATCTCCGGGTGAACGTTGCAAAGCAATGGCACTACACCAGGGTTGTCAAACTTGAAGGACTTCTTCTCGCCCTTGGGCCAAGTCCCGAGGTTCCCAGTCAGCTTCTTGTTGCCGCTGATGGAGGGCCAGAAGACGTTGTGCTGCACGGTGTCGCTGTTCAGAAACTCAACCGTAGTTCCTTGCTGTACGGCCAGAACGTGCGGATTGAACATCAGGCCCTTCTGGTCCATCAGAGGTTTTGCGTTCGGAGGAGGGAACGTCTTTCCGGCGATGGCTTCCACGTAAACGACGGAGGCTTTTCCAGGGGATACTGTACCCGTGATGGTGCCGGCGAAGGCTACAGTTGCGAAAACAAGAACCAACAACAGCGTGAACGAAATACGTCGTGTCATATGTGTCCCTTTCATAAATTCCTAACTCGTTGTGTTTCGTTAATAGGCAAACTCAAATCCCAGCACCAGCGTGTTGGTATGGAATGAGTTTACCGCCATTGGCAAGCCGTTGATCGGATTGACCGCCATTGTGACCGATTGCCCTGGCCTGAATTGGTACTCGGCAATGGCCTTGATGTTGGCGTGGATCAGGAACTGCACCGCCGGCGTGATGCGGTTGCGGGTCACGCTTGACGCACCGTTGAACGATGAGCCGGTGAATCCGCCGGGCACCAGGGCATTGTAGTAATCCGAAGTCGAGTTGACGCCGTCGTAGCGGACCATCACGTACATCCACGGGTAAGCCAGCCACTCCGCATCCACGAATCCGCCGCTGAAAGTTACCGGAGAGCCATGCACGAATCCCACAGGCGTCGCATCGCTCACCGGCAACGGGATCAATGAGCCGTTTGAATCAATCGGCAACAGATTGTAATCGTGGCCGTACATGTAGAGGCCATTGATCTGCACGTTGTGGTAGTTGAAGGTGAAGTTGCCGCCCACTCGGTAGAACGGCTCGCGCGCGGTGAGCACAACCGACGTTCCAGCGAGCGTGGTGCCGCTGAGGCGCTGGACCGAGCGTCCATAGAAGTAATACGTACCGAAGTTCAGGTAGGTGTGGTCGCGCGGGCCGCTCGGCCCCGCAGCCTGGATGGAGTTGCGGCTTTCTTTACTTTTCTCCAGGTTGAAGCGGTAATTAAAGCTGGCGTAGATGTCCTTGAAGTTGGCATCCGAGGACACTCCCACGCCGCCGTTGTTGCTGCCCGTAGCTTGCGGAATGTACGGACTGCCCGAATTCGCGTCCTGCCCCACGCCGCTGGTGTTTTGGTTGATGAAAGCAAGAGAATAGTTGTACCCGCCGGTGTGGCGTCCGCCACTGAATTCGATACCCTGTCCTGCCCCTGCCAGCGTATACGAGTTGTTCACAAACTGTTGGTTGAACGCCGGATTCACCACACCGACATTCGCCTGCGTGTATATGTCATACGGACTGACCCAGATCGACTTGGACTGTGTGAACGGGATGTCCAATTCCATCTGCCCCACGCGAAGGTTCAGAACATTCTCCGGCAGTTTCAGAAAACGGCCGACGTTGACGAACTTCAAGTAGGCCTCGCCCAGTCCGCCGTTGGCGTTCGCTCCGGACACGCTGATGTCGTCATCGACCCAGAAGGCGATATCGCTGCCGAAATTGCCGGCAGTGAAAATGCTGAAGAGTCCGGTTTGAAAGTCGGCGGTTGGAACGAACGGACCGATCGACCCTGGCGGCAACAGGTTGTTGAAATTATTGCGGCTGCCACTGGTGAACTGCATGTAATTGTTGTAACGCAGCCCGATTGGAGGGAGCCCAGGTATGCTCCCCGGCCAGATCGCTTTCGGCCATAATTCTGAGTTGGCAGGAGCCCCCAGCATGACCGGGGGAATTTTAAGCATCGACTCGTCGTCCTTGGGGAACTTGAATCCGGCATCCTTGAATGCTTTTCCGAAGTCGTTGAGCTTCGGAAAGTCGATATGGCAAGTACTGCAGCTGGTGCCGTACTGGCGAGAGAACGCCGGAATGGCGAAGCTCTGGTACGCCGTGAGAACCATAAGAACCAACAGGATAGGTGGCACGAATCCCTTGCCACGACGTGACGGCTGCGAAGTCATTGCGGCTCTCCTCTATGATCGCTGAAGCAAGGGCGACGAACTGAGCCGTTGTCCCAATGCGATCTGGCTTATGGGAATGAAAGTATTGACGTTTGGCTAACCACTCAGCAGTGATTCAGATCACAACCACGCGTGACGATAGTACTACGTGGGTAGAAGCTAGGGAAGTTGATCCAGAGTTACCCCTGATCTCAACGCCCGCCGCCGATCTCTGCTCACTGGGACGGCAGCAACTGTGACGTGACGATCGACCATCTCCCTGCGTGGGACGTATCCGATTTTTTGGTCGCCGCGGAGCTTTGCCGCCCGTGGCAGATACTTCAGAGTGAGACCGCCTAGAAAAATAAAGAGCGTGACAGGGAAGAACGCGTATCGCACCAGAGAGACCCGTTGAGGGTCCTCTTGACTGTCGTTTAAGGACGAGCCAGTGCCGCCATTGAGCGACCCGCCTCCAGGCGGCGTCGACCCGACTGGATTGACGGAAGCGCTCATGGTCGTCGCAGTGCGAGGCGGGTAGAGCGTCAGATAGAGATACACATCTTCCGCTTCATCCGCGCTCAAGTAACCGAACACGGGCATCCGACCACGACATAGCAACGGCGGAGCACCCATTAACACAGGCGCACCCTGAGTGACTTTGCTCACGAACCCCGACAAGTCTTTCCGACTTGTGAGAGTGCTCAGCGGAGGGATCGCACCGTCAAGAATCTGCTGCGGGTTTGGGTCTGCTCCTGCCGCTGAGTGACAGATGTGACAAGTGGATTTGGCGATATGTTCGCCCACGTGGATACGCGAGACTCGTAGCGTTACCTGCTGCCGTTCCGCGCCCGGCATGCCTGCAAGCTGATTCAGGTAGGCGACGAGTGCACGAGTCTCAGGCTCGCTCAGGTGGGTGAACGCCGGCATGTCGTGCCCGCCCTGGTGAAGTCTCTGCAGCAAGGCCGCCTTCGATTGTTTCGCCATGTCAGATGCGGTTGCCGGACTCACGTTCATGCCGACCGTTTTCATCCGCGCCATAATGAGGGCAACTGAAGTCGAACGGACCGGATTGATGACCGAGTTGATTTCCGGAGGAGCACCAAGGCCGGATTCGCCGTGGCATCCCTGGCAGTTTATGCGGTACAGATCAGCACCCCGGATCGTGACCGGCTGAGTCGCCAACACCGATAGAGGTTGTGCTTCCAAACGAAGGGTGCCGTCGCGCGGCATGGGCTCAGACGGGCCGAGGCGGCCGGTCTTGCCCATGCTGGTTTCATCAAAACTCCTGGCGAGATGATTGAGCCAGCTCTCGCCTTGGACGTCCGTCACCGCAAGGTTTTGTGCATTGAGCCAGCATCCCGCCAGGAACACGCCCGCTACCAAAGATCGCAGAAGTTTGTGCATCGTTGTCCTCCACCGCATACATCGGTCGTAGGCGAATGAGTTAAACCTACGATCTTGAGTCGGCGAGGTTGTCAGCGATTGGTCACGATGGTGTCAACGTTATGCCAAGCATTTGCAATATCTTCGGGTTTATCCTGATCGCGATGTTGTGTCTAGAAAGTGACTGCATTCGAATCAAAAGCGGCACCGTTAGGATTGCGGTTGATACACCTGGACGTTGGTGCGCGGCTCATTCGGTCAGGGACGCGGAGCGAGAACCCTTCATGGCAGTGGACTTAAGAGAACTCACGGAGAACCTGCTCCGTTTTTATGATTTCAGGGACAAGGTTGTACTTTTTGTCGGAGCCGGAGGCCGTCAACTCCTCGACCCCTCCGCCGGAACCAGGAAGTTGATAGCAATCGATCAGGATGAAGAAGCGCTCAATCAACTAAAGTCGAATATTGCCGAGAAGGAGTGGCAGGATTGTATGGAGGTCATCGCCTCCAACTTCGACGATGTCACATTATCGGCGGATGTGGTCTACTTCGAGTTTTGCCTGCACGAGATGGACGATCCCCATAAATCACTGACACATGCTCGCACCCTTGCGCCCGACACCGTGGTCTACGACCATTCGCCCGGTTCCGAATGGATCTTCTACGGAGCTGAGGAAGATAATGTTCGCGACAGTGCTGCGGCGATGCAAAGCTTTGGCATTCGGCGTCGCCAGGCGTTTCACGCAGAACAGCGCTTTCGGGACCACGCCGAGCTACTCGCCAGGATAGCTGGACAAGGGGACCTTGCAATCCAGCGCATACAGCATTTGGCCGGTGCTGCGGACATAGCCATTCCGATGGACTATGAAGTCGTATTACTGTAAGTGTCCCGTGTCGCTCACCAGATACGCACGCGCTCGGCTGGCGCGAGGTAGAGTTTCTCTCCGGGTTTGACATCGAAGGGCTCGTACCAGGCGTCAATATTACGGACGGCGTCAGCTCGGTATTCGGCGGGAGAGTGCCCGTCCGTCAACACCTGCTGGCGCAGCGCAGCTTCCCGCATCCTGGACGCATAGTTCTGACCGAAGGCGATGAAGAACTGTTGGTCCCCGGAAAATCCATCTTGAACGGGTGCCGCCTTGCCTGCGAGGGAGGCGTGGTAGCCGTCATAAGCAGCCGAGATACCTGCAACGTCGGCGATGTTTTCGGCCAGCGTCTGTTGACCATTGACCGAGATGTCAGGGAAGGGCTTATAGGCGTCATACTGCGCGGCAAGCTTAGCGGCGGCGGCTTCAAAATGTGCGAGGTCGCTGGGCGTCCACCAATTGCGCACGCTGCCCTTGGAGTCAAACACGCTGCCTTCTGTGTCGAAGGTGTGGCTGATTTCGTGCCCGATGACGGAACCGATTGCTCCGTAATTGGCCGCCGCCGGAGCCTGTGGGTCGAAGAACGGAGGCTGGAGAATAGCAGCAGGGAAGTTGAGCGCGTTTTGCAACGGAAGATTCACGGCATTGACCGTCTGCGGGGTCATAGACCATTCTCTGCGGTCAACCGGCGCCCCCAACCGCGCAACCTGGCGGTGATACTTGAAAAGATCGCCGCGCCAGATGTTGCCAAAGATGTCATCCGCCTTTACTTCGTACGCGGAGTAATCGGTCCACGTCTCCGGGTAGCCGACGCCTACATACAGCGTGGTGAGCTTGGCCTGGGCCTCTGCTTTGGTCGAAGGGTCCATCCACGGGAGCGCATCGATTCGCTTTCGGAATGACGCGACAATGTCGGCAACCATGGCCTGCACCTGGGCCTTAGCTTGCGGAGAAAAATAGCGTTGCGCGTAAATTTGTCCCAAGTCGTCGCCGAGAAACTGATTGACAATCACTCCGCCGCGCTGCCAGCGAGGGCGCTGGTCCGGCGTGCCCTGCAGCACCTTGCCGAAAAAAGCGAAGCGCTCCTCGGCCAGCGCCTTCGGCAGCACCGGGGCAGACTCTTCGATCTTGTGGTAGGCAAGCCAGTCCTTCCACGTGTCGAGCGGAATCGATGCAACCAGCGCGGACTCTCCCGCAAAGGCAGTGGGTTGCCAGACGGTGAAAGAGGCTTGCTTGCTGAGGTCCGCGCCCTTGAAGTATGCGGCCCAGTCCAACCCGGGTGCCTTGACGGCGAAGTCGGCCTGCTTCCAGGTGTTGTTGGCCTTGTGGATGTCATCGTTGTCCGCCAGGCTGATATGTTTCTCCGCGATGGCGTGTTCCAACTGCACAATGCGCTCGGCACGGGCGTCGGTGTCTGTGAATCCCGCGAGCTTGAGCATGGCTGACACATGTGTCTGATACCTACTGCGGATATCACGCATGCGATCGCTGTCGGAAATGTAGTATTCGCGGTCGGGGAGCTGCAGTCCGCCTTGCAGCAGGTACGCGGTGTAGTGGTCGGAATCGTTGAAGCCGGGCGCAACCCACAGTCCAAAGAGGTGTGGCGTGTGGAAATTGGTGTTGTTCAGCGCGTCGACGTCAGCGCGCAGGCTTTCCCCCAATGCCGTTGCCAGTTCGGTCTTGTTCTTGATTGCGGCGATCGCTTCGAGATGAGGGCGAAGAGGCGCGAGACCTTTGGTTTCGATGGTGGCCTCGTTCATGTACGAGTTGTAGAGATCTGCAATTTTTAGCCCACTTGAGCCATTGGACATTTTGCCTTTGGCGGCCTCTTCGATCAGGCCAGCGGTGCGCTTGTCGCTCAAGTCGGCAAGCGTTGAAAAGACGCCAATCCGCGCTCGGTCCGGAGGAATCTCGGTGCGCTTGATCCAGTCACCATTCGCATATTCAAAAAAGTTATTACCCGGCTTGACCGAGCGGTCCATATTCGAGACGGCAATGCCGTGAGTGTCTTGTGCGGGTGTCTCTTGCGAGTGGGCAATTACGGGTGCCATGCCGAGAATGCAAACTCCAAACAGTATGAGTGCCAGGTTCATAAATTTTCTAGTGACTTTCATGTGCAATGCTCCAATGGGGTATCTGATTGGGGAAGCAGATCCTTGATCGCAAAGATGGGCAAAGCAAGAGCGTAGCACGACAGCCACACGCCATGGCGAGTCAAGAAAATCGCCGTGTCCTGGTTGCTCATGAGAAGCGTGGCCTGCACTGTGGGAAAATGCCCATTAGCAATCTGCGTTGTCCGTAGGGCTTTTTGGCAGGCGGATCGGACCCGCCTCGCGAACTCGCCATCGGCGATCCTGAATTGGAGTAACGTATGTCCATTCGACCGGTTAAGCGGTTACTTAAATCGAAGCCAACTCTAGAAGGCGCGGGTGTGCATCTGCGCCGCGCATTTGGTTTCGGGAACACCAAAGAATTCGACCCGTTCCTGTTACTCGATGATTTCCGCAATGACGTTCCGGAAGACTACGTCGCCGGTTTTCCCTGGCATCCGCACCGCGGCATCGAGACCGTCACTTATGTTTTGGCTGGAACCGTGGAGCACGGCGACAGCATGGGGAACCATGGCGCCATCGCCGCCGGCGACGTGCAATGGATGACAGCCGGCAGCGGCATCATTCACCAGGAGATGCCGAAGGGCGACCAAGCTGGCAGGATGCATGGTTTTCAGCTGTGGGCGAACCTGCCGTCATCGCTCAAAATGACGGCGCCACGCTATCAGGAAGTGAAGGCGACCGAAATCCCTGAGGTCACCGATGACGATGGCACCCACGTTCGCATTGTCTGCGGAAACTTTTGGGGGAAGACGGGCCCGGTGAAGGGAATTGCCGCCGATCCGAACTATCTCGACGTGTCGGTCGCACCGGGTAAGAGGAAGACGCTTCCGGTCGAGACCACTCGCCACGGCTTCGCTTACGTTTTCGCCGGGACCGGCAAGTTCTGCAACGCATCGGGTCCACTTGCGGTGCCGACCGAAGCGGTCAAATGGTCCGACACCAATCCTCCCGTAGAAGCGGACAATCGCTCGCTGATCGTATTTGACCGGGGCGACGAGGTCACTGTGCAGGCAGGGGACGACGGCATCCGATTCCTTCTGGTCTCGGGTAAGCCTTTGCAAGAGCCAGTGGCTTGGTACGGCCCGATCGTGATGAATACACAGGAGCAACTGCAAAAGGCATTCGCCGAGCTTCAGGAGGGAACGTTTCTCAAGGAGAAGGGAAGCAGGTAAGCGAGATTCCCGGCGATCCCCCTTTTCTACACCGACGTTACTTGCCGCTCACCCGGATGTGCGGTCCGGTCGGTTGGTCTTGCTCCCAGCGCTGACCGACTTCTTATGTGACTTTTTGTGACGATGCGGATGCAGCGTCGCCTGTACTTCACGCTCCGCTTCTTTAGGATTCTCAATGTAATCCGGGTCGAACATCGCGATGACGGTTATGGCGCGGGTGCTATAGCGTCTGGCCCAGTCGCTCTGAATAAGCATGGTTTGCACCGTCTTCCAATGCGCTGCTTCTGCTTCGACACTGCTGCTGGACTGCGTTGAATCTCGGTAGCTCAGATCGTTCAGTACACCGAGAAACTGCGTAAACTCCTCGAGGTTCACGCCCATCTGGTACACCAACTGGGTTAATCCCATCTGCTGCGACGCGGTTAACTGATCGAACTCGCGGCAATAAGCTCGTGCGTTGTGTGTGGCCTGAATGGCCGAGATTCGCAGTAACGCCGTCGCCTGTTCATGCGTAATCTCAGCAGGAAGCTGATGCTTCTTCATCTTCTTGCGATAACCCTTCTTCTTCCAAGCCTTCAAGTTGGCATCAAAACGATCAAGGATAATCTGCAGTCTAGCCGAATCAAGTCCTGCCGCCTGCCATAGTTGAGCGCTGGAGGGTTCAAGAAATGTGTTGGGGTTGAGTGGGTCGAGTTGCGGATGCTCTCTCGCCTCAACATCGAGACTGAATCCTGCACCGATGAGCGGCAGGCTGGTTTTGGGATCGGGATAAGGTGCCAGCACCCAACTTTCATGCTTGCTGTCGCGAAGGGTACTCATCAGGTTCGGCAGTTTGAACTTGATGTCGGACTCCTTGAAATCGAACAAGGGCTGGAGCGGGAGCGCGCTCTCGGTGGCGTCGGTGGGAAACGATGGCTCCAGTATGTTCCGAGGTGCATTGTTCGGCGTAGCGATTGTGGTGGGTTCTACTGTTGACCGCACTTGATCCGTTGGCGGCGTGGTCTGTGCAGCAGCTGTTCGACCGCAGGCGGCCACCGTTACGACGAGTGTTGCAATCAGAATGCGTTCTACCGTAAGCGTCATGTTCCCAGGCGCAACCAACGGCGCAGCAATGGACCGTGTGTTATCAGAAGATTTTGATGGAGTGATTTTTCGTATTCATACCCACTCTGTCACCCGCCTGATTCTCCGCAACTAAGGGGAGAAGGCGTGGCTCAAAAAGGGGCTCGGAGACCTAGCAGACTTGAGCCTGAGGACGCGCGATTGGCAGCCGGACTTCGAACTGGGTTCCGGACCCCACTTCGCTGCTAACTGTGATCGTCCCGCCATGCGACTCCACGATACGGCGTGCGAGCGACAGTCCCAGTCCAGTACCCTGACCCTTGGTAGTGAAGAAAGGCCGAAAGATGTTCGACAGATTCTCCTGAGCGATACCCTTGCCTTCGTCAGAAACCGAAATGACAGCAACGTCGCCATCCTGTTCCAGGGTCACGTGAATCGTGCCCGGCTTGTCCATGGATTGAATTGCGTTCAAGATCAAGTTCAAAAGCACCTGGTTGATCTGGTTGGGATCGTGTTCGACCGGAGGGAGCGCACCCTTCACTTCGAACTCGATGTTGATGCGCTTGGTCACCGCCTGCTGGCGGGCGAAGAGAACAGCGTGTTCCACCGTCCCGACGATCTCCGTGACGCGAAGCTGCGGCGGCTTGGGACGCGCAGTATCCAGCAACTCGGTGAGAATGCGATTGATCTGCATCGCCTCCTGTTTGGCGTCGTGGATGACTTCGCGTGCGACGCTAGTGGCGGGCAAATCACGGCTGACGATGTCGAGTACACCGGCGATACCCGCCAATGGATTGCGTATCTCGTGGGCCAGTCCGGCGGCTAGTTCTCCCAGGGTTGCAAAGTGCTCGGCGCGCGACATCTGGGTATGGTGCAGTCGCTCGATCTCTTCGCGGCTGGCTTTGAGCTGCGCCACCATGTCGTTGAAGTCCCGCCCCAGGTCTCCGATCTCATCCTTGCGGTCTGCGAAGCTCACCTTCACATCCATGTCGCCGAGTTGGACGCGTGCGATCTTCTCTTGAAGTTCCAACATGGGGCGACGAATCTGCACCGCCAGCACCATGATGACCGCGACACAGACTACAAACGCACCGCCGGCTGCCACGGCAATCACGCCGTTGCGTTGGTCGGTCTCGAGGGAGGACGACACCAGCATGAACAGCAGCAGGCCATTGAGCAGAACGGCCGCAATGGGCAGCACGGCTTTAAGAGTCCAATTAATGTGACGCTTGCGGACCACCGTCTCCGCCGGCTTCACTGGCCACTGGGTTACCGTTTCATTCAACCGATTTTGTGTTGGGGTGTTCACGGCAGCAGGGTGTTATATCCAAACAGTATCACTGAACACCCAAAACGTCAGGGCTGGTGAGCGGGACCGTAAATATGGGGCCTAATCCCTATTCAAGTCCCGCTTCACCAGGCCTGAGGAACCTCATGCGTATGCGTGTAGGCCGGGAAGCAGATACGTCACGCCAAGGAATGTGAAAATCACGACACCAAAGCCGAGGATCGCAAAATACGCTGCACGACGACCGCGCCAGCCGCGCGTCACGCGCATGTGCAGATAGCCGGCATAGACCAGCCAGGTGATTGCTGCCCAGGTTTCCTTAGGGTCCCAACTCCAGTACGAGCCCCAAGTCCGATTGGCCCAGAACGCTCCGGTTGCGATCATGCCGGTCAGCAATGGAAAGGCGATGCAAATGGTTTTGTAGGTCACACGATCGAGCGTGTCACCACTGGGGAGTAAGTCCTGCAGATCATTGCGGCGCCACAACAGCATCAGGTAAAGCAGCGATGCAAAGATAGCAGCAACCATCCCGCCGAGCATGAACGGCGAAGCTGCCAGGGAAGTCGGATAAAGTCCATCCTGAAAAGGCGAAGCGTAGGTTGAGTCTTTCGTGCGCAGTACGAATGCGCCGAGCACCACCAGTTGCAACATGATTCCGACAAAGACTGCCTTGTTGGCAACCGCCAGGTAAGAGACGTTGTGACGGAAGCGTGCAAGGAAATAAAGAGCGAGTGGAACCAGAGCGCCGAGCAGGGCAATCACAAAGAGCCAGCCGAGATCCGGGATGGTGACAAACAAGCGCACACCGCGTCCCAGGAAAACGTCAGACTTGTTCTGTGCGTCCCACGCTGTGACGGAGAGGCCGCCCCAACGCTCGAATCGGGTAGCCACGATGCCCAGGTAGATTCCGCTGACCAGAGCGCTCGTCCATGCCAGGAACGATTCGGTGCTGAAGCTGTCCTTGATGAGGAACATCATCGCCAGGGCGAAGCTCACAGCGCAGGTTGCGTAGCTCAACATGGCAAGGGTGACATGCACGTGCAGCCAGGTTGATTGCAGTGCCGGCACCAGCGGCCGGACCTCGGATGGAAGGAGTTGCATCAGGATGACGCAGACGACCGCCAGCGGCATGGTAATGCTTCCGATGATCTTTACCCCGAATTTCTTTTCTGCGACCAGCGTCAACAGCGCCAGCGTCCAGACGAAGCTCAACAGCATTTCATAAATGCTGGCGAATGGCGGGCGTCCCGACAGATACCAGCGATGCGCCACAGCCAGAGTGTTGGCTACAAATCCAATCGCAGTGCAGATGGACGCGTACTTGACGTACTTGGCGGTTCCGGTGACTCCAAACCCCATGTAGAGAGCGCCCGCGCCTGCGTAAAAAATGAGTGCGACATAAAGCAGGTTGCTTTCATTGAAGAGGTTCCCGCCCGCCTTCGCGGCGCCAAGTAGCGCGGTGATCAACAGGAAGGCCACTCCCAGGCCCACCAGGATCAGCAACGCGTTACCACCTGTGACTGCGGGCGGTTCGATTTGGGTGACTCGTGCGCGTGTTGACATGTTTCCAGACTCCTTCGTCTTGTTACTTCGTGCCCACCATCGTCAATACAGGATGTTCGCTGTGTTGTTGCACCGAAGGGCGGCCAGTGGGTGTGCTTTTGTCGAGTTCATTGCGAATTTCAGCTACAACTTCCGAGAATTTCTGTTCGAAGCGGTCCTTGTTCTTGTTGGCCGCTCCGCCGATCCACAGGACCAGTTTGCCTTGGGCATCCCGTACTTCGACGGCCCAGATCCGCATGTGCACCATGTAGAAGGCTACGAACAGGCCCACACCCATTAGCAGACAGCCGGCCCACACGAACCACTGTCCCGGTTCATAGGAAATTTCCAACCCAGTCACCGGAGAGAAGTCGATGTCCTTCGCGGATGTCGGGTTCTTGAATTGGAACTTCACGTTCTCGGCACCCACGACATTACCTTCAGCCGGGAACAGCCAAATCTTGGTTGTCGAGTTGTCGGCACGATTGGTGACTTCCAGCGCAAACGCGAGGTTGCCGAGGTTCTCCGTCTTCTTGAAGACCTGTCCATCGCGCACGAAGGCGTCGGGCAGAAACTCCACCAGCTTTGCGGTGGTTTCGGAATCCAGGTTGACCGGCTGGTTGAAACGCAACTCCAGGGGCATGAGCGTGCTTTCCATCCCAGAATACGCGATACGAAGGCCGTCCACCTTCTTGTTATCGATCCAGTAGCTGGCTTGATAGAAACGCAGCCCGTGATAGACAAGCGGGTCGTTGACCACAATTTCCTTGGCCTCGATCTCTTTGCCGCTTTCGACGACCGCCAGCTTCGACCACCATCTCTTGGGTGAGCCGTCGGCGTAATTTTCCTGGCCAGCGCTCTTGCACTGCACGCTGAACGGCAACTGCTTTGTCTTTCCGTTCTTGAGTTCGATCACATTGCGCTGCTCACCTTGAGGAATGGCCATGAAGCCGCTGAATCCAAATACGCCATCGATAATGCCGCCGAGGAAAATGAGCAGAAGGCTGGCATGGATCAGGTACACGGCCATAACGGAGAAGCGGTTCTTCTCGGCGTAAAGTGAGGTATCTCCGTTGTCCACGATGCGCTCAACCGGCCATCTCAGTTTCTCCAGTGCGCGCTCCGCGGCGTTCAGTCCTTGGTCGGCCTGGCGAATCGGCAGCTCGAGTTTGTATGGATTGGCCGAACGGAAGTGCGAATCCGTCTTGCGATAAGGCCGTGCGAAGAAACGCCAGGCATTCGGGAAGCGCTCAATAGATACGAAAATGATGCTCATGCTAACCAGCGCGAGCAGCGACAGGAACCACCAGGAATGGAAAATATCGGTGAGAGTTAGGCGATCCAGCAGACGCAGGGTTTGCGGCGAGTACGCCGCTTGCAATTTGTCGGGTTCGGTCACCGGACGTTGCAACACAAACGTCCCCAACGCTGAAGCAATGACGACAAGAATTAGAAGTACGACTCCGGTACGCAGATTGGCTAGGGTTCTATAGATTTTTTTTGGTATCGATAGCACATCGAGGGCCATGGACGGTTCCTTCCCTTCGCCATTGACATTCGCACGTCGGGAGCCAAAATCGTGATTTTTCGAAGTCATTGATAAAAAATAGGTTACGGCATGTCCCGTCGCGCGGAGGATGACTTAAGTGAGGCATATCACCCAAACTTGTGATCAAACCGCGCACCGCGATCTGGATATCAGGCCGCGAGACGGGGCTTGTTTGCCTACCGCATTGGTTGGCCCGATGCCTTGCTTGTAGACGCCTCCTCTGCTGTTGTGTTTGGTTATTCGCCAGCGCTTCCGTGAGAAAATGGGCGCCGTTGCAATGGTGAGCTTCTGGACTGGGAATCACTGGAGTGATGATTTTCATCGGGAGAGTACTTCTGCCTCAGCGGTTAGAGAAAGCCCCCGATGGCTGCGCCATTTCACCTTGCGGCTGTGGGGGAAAACCCATAATGAGGAAACCAAACGGCTCCACAAGAATGATTGTGGGGACGGCGACACAATATGTAAGTCTATTAATTGCAATATTTTATGTATGATTAGAGCATCTCGCCATGATGTGCTTCGATTTCGGCCATCTTATTGCACATACTGATCTGCTGGTTGGAGGGTGTTGTGACCAAGGCAGTAAGGTCAGTCGTGGTGATGGCAGTGGTACTGAGCTCGAGCTTTCTGCTCGCCGCCATCCATCCGGTGCCGCTCACCAAGGAAACCACTTCCGCCCAATGCATCGAGTGCCATGAGGACAAGGGTAAAGGAAAAGTGGTTCACGCAGCGGTTACGGCTGGCTGCACCACCTGTCACGAGGTCCGTGTAAATAAAGACATTACCCGGGTTAAGCTGACCACCACAACGACCCAGGCCCTCTGCCTAAGCTGCCATACTGACAAGAATGCCGCCGAACTGAAGGGGACGGTTCATCCTCCAGCGGTGCGCGATTGCGTCAAGTGCCACAGCCCTCACACCTCGGACAACAAATTTCTGCTGATCAAGACCGAATCTGGGGACAAAGACCAGAACCTCTGTTTGACTTGCCACAAACAGGGAGTGAACATTCCCACCGGCGGCAGTCGCCATGCTGCGCTGGAGATGGGTTGCGAAACTTGCCACGTTACGCACAAGGTTGGTGAGAAAGGCAAGATCGAGTACGAGTTCCACCTGACGAAGGCGCCTCCGGCGCTTTGCCTCGACTGTCACGATGCTACGTCTGCCGACTTGATCAAGGCCCACCAGGGTCAGCCGTTCGGCACCGCCAATTGCGTCCAATGTCATGATCCTCACCAGTCATCCCAAGCCCACTTGATGCAGAAGTTCACGCATGCGCCATTCGAAGGCGGCGCGTGCGATACCTGTCATCAGCCCGCGAAGGACGGCAAGGTTGTCTTGACGCAAGCGGAGCCGAAGTTGATTTGCGTCACCTGCCATAGCGAGCAGGCAGAGAAGATAGAGAAAGCCAAGGTACAGCATCCCGGCGCGCAGAGCGATTGCACTACCTGTCACAACCCGCACGCCGGCAGGACACCCGGATTCATCCAGCCAGACCCAGTCACGGCCTGCTTGAATTGCCACAGCGAGCAGGCAGAACAGATGAAGAAGGCCCACTTGCACCAGCCGGCTTTCACTCAGGGTTGCGCCACCTGCCATGAGCCTCACGGCGGCGACAACGTGCACCTGCTCAGGGCTGCAAACCCGAATCCGTTATGCCTCGAGTGCCACGGACCGGACGCCAAGCCGCAGCAACTGGAAAAAGAACACATGGTTGCCATCTTCAACGGCAAGGTGAAATTACCAGAAGACTATTTCGCAACCGTCCCCAAGCTCCCGATAAAGTACGGACTCGGCCACCCCGTGAACCGCCATCCAGTGGTGGACCAGATGGATCCCAAAGACCCTGACAAAGTAAAGACTGTACTGAATTGCGCGACCTGTCACCAGCCGCACTCTTCGGCGCAGCCAAACCTGCTGGTGAAAGACCAGGCAACAAACACCGCATTTTGTGATACGTGTCACAAGACGGTAGGACAACAGCAGTGAGAATAGTAACGATGCTTGAAGTTGCTGCAAATTCGGTTCGACGCTGCAAGGTAAGCGCGGCATTGGTTTGCGTCGTGGCGCTCGTGCTGGCATGTGGAATTTCGCTCCATGCCAAGCAGAAGAAGCAGGCTGCACCTCCGCCGAAAAAAGATCCCAATCCTCTCGAAGTGCTGGACTACTCCAAGATCGTGTGGCCCAACCCTCCGGCCATCGCGCGCATCAAGTATTCCAGCCAGTTTTTCGGCGAGAAGCGCGAAACCGCGGCACAGCAGAAGAGCAAGGAAGGATGGATGGACCGCCTCGCAGGTGTGACCGCGGGCGATGTTCCGCAAAACCAGAAGCTGTTCTTCCAGTTGGTGACCCCTTACGGTGTGGGAGTCGATTCGAAGGGCCGCATCTACACCGCCGACGAGAAGGTACGGGCGGTGTTCATCTACAACCCCGAAACCAAAGCCGTCGAGATGATCAAGAACGGGTTTCAAGCGCGCTTCCACATGATCACCGGCGTGACGCTGGATGACGGCGACCGGCTGTTCGTCTCCGACAGCGACTTGCATCATGTGCTGGTGTTCGACAAACAAAATAAGGTCGAAGCCAGCATCGGCCAGGGCATGGCGGTTCCCGCCGGCATGGCTGTCGACAATGAGAACCGCTTCCTCTACGTAGCTGATACCGGACTTGACCAGGTGCTGGTGTACGACGCCGATCCGCCGTACAAGTTCCTGCGCTCGATCGGCACGCGCAGCGGCAAGCACGACTTGACCGGCCCGGGCGATTTTTCCTACCCGACCAACGTCGCGGTGGACGCCGATGGGAGCCTCTTCGTCAGCGACACTTTCAACAACCGGATCGAAGTTTTCGACGCCGAAGGAAAGTTCATCCGCACATTTGGGAAAGCGGGCGACGGGCCAGGATATTTCGCGCGGCCCAAAGGCATCGCCGTCGATTCCGACGGGCACGTCTGGGTCGCCGACGCAGTGCAGAACCGAGTGCAGGTATTCACGCCCGAAGGCAGGCTTCTGATCTGGATGGGCGGAAATGGATTGCTGCCGGGCCAGTTCAGCAGCCTCGCAGGCCTGGCCATCGACAAGAACAACCGTGTAGTGACGTCCGAGCAATATCCCGGACGAGTGCAAATCTTCCGCTACGTCACCGATGCCGAGGCCAAGCTTGAACTGGCCGAGCGCGATGCCGTGGCGGCCAAAAAAAAGGCAGCACCCACAACCAAAGAAGCTGTTGTGGCAAAGCCTGAACAACCGACGCCCAAGTAATCGGGCGCAGAGTTTGGCTGTCCGCGCGGCGGCCAAAAGGGGGCCAGAAAGTAGCTCTCATAGTAATAAATAAGTGAAATGAAGCAACAGTAACAGCTGTTACCAATCCAGGAGGTCTTAAAGACTGTCATGAAGAAATCAATGCTCTTAGTCCTCGTCGTTCTGTTCGCCGCTGCGTTTGCAATGGCCCAGACCTACACATTGGGCTCCGGTATCACCGGTGTTGATAAACTCGGCGCTCACCAGAACGGCGGACGTGGCTGCACGGGCTGCCATGCTCCGCACAGCGGCGCATTCGGCGCGGGCGGCAACGCTGGTACCGGTACGGTGGTTGACGCTGCCAACGCCGGCAACTATGCACTGTGGGGCCAGGACCTCGGTCCGTTGTACGGCTACACACTCAACCAGGGCGACAACGTTGTGGGTGGCACGCAGTATGTGACCAACCTTCCGACGTCGGCCCAGTTCAGCACCCTTCCGGAAGAAATCCCTGGCATCATGATGTGCCTGAGCTGCCATGACGGCAACATCGCCAAGGGCGCCATGATGACCAACAAGTCGTATGAGCAGGCGGCAGGTCTTCTGCCCGCTGGCCTGTACGGCCCGAACGCCATCCCGACCCTGCTCGGCAACGACGGCACCACGGCCGGCAACTATTACAACGACCACCCGGTAGGCCCACAGGCTACCTTGGGAGCCGTAGGCGTTGCCAGCAACTTCCAATACTCCATCAAAGGTTGCGGCGGCGGCAGTTACGATTGCCTCACCATCAACCCCACGAAGACCGCTTACGTGGCTTTCGCCAATCACTATGGCGCGCCCACTATCATCTCCAATGGGCACGGCGCTCCGGTCGCTTTCCCCGACCAGAATCCCGCCAACGCGTACCTGCTGTGCACCACCTGCCACACCCCGCACTCCATGTACGTAGCCAGCGCCAATGCTGACGCCCCGATCGCGACGTTGACTTCGGGCAAATTCCCGAGCTACTTCTTTATCGCGGCGCCTTACAACATGGGCTCGAAGCCAGGCGCAACCCAGGCCTCTTCCGCCACGCAGTTCTGCCGCCAGTGCCACTTCTCCGGCGCGGGTGGTGCGAACGAAGCCAGCGGAATCATGACCGTAACCACTGCTTTCTAAATGGACTAATTCTCCGGGGGAGGGAATACTCTCCCCTGGGCTTTAGCCGAAAGACGGATGAGAACAATGAAGTTTCAATTCTGCGCAGCGCTCATAGTGATGACAGGGATGGTGCCTGCGGGCGCGCAAATGGTTCCCTCCCACGCACCCGCTCTGCCCGCCTCGAAGGCGGCGGCCCCGAGCGCCAAGAACGTCAGCATGACGCCGGCCATGGCGGTCACCGGAAAGCCGGTGGCGAAGGTGAATGGGGCAGTGCTGACCGACCGGGACCTGCTGCGCGAAATGTACGCCATCTTCCCCTATGCCCAGCAGCACAACGGCTTTCCCAAGGAACTGGAACCCCAAATTCGAACTGGCGCGCTTCAGATGATTATTTTTGAGGAGCTGGTTTACCAGGACGCCAAGCGCCGCAACATGTCCGTCCCGCCAGCTAAGCTGACCGCGGCCGAAAGCGAGTTGCGCAAGCAATTTCCAACTCAGGCGGCTTACCAGGAATTTCTCAAAGAGGAAGCGAACGGATCGGACGCGGCCCTGCGCGAGAAGATCCGCCGCTCCATGCTGATCGAGAGTTATTTGAATCAGGAAGTCAGCACCCCGTCGCAGATTTCGACCGCCCAAGCCAAGGCTTATTACGATCAGAACTCGAAGCAGTACGAGCACGGGGAAATCCTGCAAATCCAGAGCATCTCGATCCTGCCGCCAAACCAGACTCCTGCGGTACAAAAAGAAGCCAAGCAGCGTGCCGAGGAGGCGTACAAGCAGGCCAAGCTGGCCAAGACCTATCGTGAGTTTGGGCTTCTTGCCGAGAAGCTCTCCGACGATGACTTCCATGTCAAGATGGGCGATCACAAGCCGCAGGAGGCGAAGAACCTGCCGCCGCCGATCGTAGCGGCGGCCGCAAAGATGAAGCTGGGAGACGTCAGCGACCTGATCCAATTGGACGGAAATTACACCATATTCCGGATGGAGTCGCGCACCCCTGCGGGCACTACCCCGTTTGCCGAAGTCAAGTCCCAACTGCAATCGGACATGCAGAAGGAAAAAACACAGCAGCTGCGCTCCGCGCTCGATCAGAAGCTGCACAAGAACGCCACTATCGAGACGATGTAGGAAGGGCGAGATGTACTGGGAATTCAGGGAAGAGCTGCAACGCCGATGGATGCCAGGCCTTCTCGTGGTACTGCTGTGTGCCTTGTCGGTTCACGCCCAACTCAAGGTCGGCGACGAAACTAAATTGTCGATGAACGGGGAACTGGGTGCCGGTTACGCCGGCTCATTCGGTGACCAGACCCTGCAATCGACTCATGACGTTTTCTTCACAGGGCTGGCCAATCTCTCCGGCTACTACTACAATCCCAAATTTCTGAATTTCAACGTCCAGCCCTTCTATAACCGGACCCAGGACAACAGTACGTTCCAATCCGTTCTGAGCGATAGCGGAATGGATGCGTCGGTGAACTTTTTCAGCGGTAGCCACTTTCCCGGTTCCGTCTCGTATGGCAAAGCGTGGCAAAATGGCAGCCAGTATCAGATTGCCGGACAACCCGGGCTTTCCGCAAACGGCTCCAGCCAATCCTTTGCAGTGAGCTGGAACGCATTCCTCCCCAATCTGCCAACCCTAACCGCGACATACTCTGATAACTCAGTGTCGGAAACGATCCTGGGCGAAACCGGCACGACCAGCAACTCGGCCCGCTTTCTGAACCTCTACTCGACTTACAACGTGCACGGGTTCGAGCTGAATGGATATTTCAACCACCAGAATTTCAATGCCACGTTTCCAGCGTTCATAGGCGGAAACGACCTGGAGAGCACTTCCAGCGGTAATTCGTATGGCCTGACAGTGTCGCACCCGCTACCTCTCTCTGGCAGTTTCCAAATAGGTGCCAACCGGTACACCTACACCAGCAACGACAACGTATCCCTGTCAAACGACGGAACGTCAGACACCGCGTTGGCTTCGGTAAGCCTCAATCCGACCCGCAAGCTGACCGTGACCGGCACCGTGCGCTACTACGACAACCTGTTGACATTCGCGCAACCGGGTACACTTCCGCCGGGTACTGGACCGATTGCCCCGATTGATACCGGTGTCAGTGGTTTCACCGTCAATTCGTTCGCCAGCTACAACCTCGGTAAGGGACTGATACTCCTTGGCTATGTCAACCGGCAGGAGCAGCACTTCGCCGGCACCGAGTACGACAGCAATCAATGGGGCGCCACCCTGACCTACAATTACGCGCGTCCCTTGTTCGGGCTGCTGTACTTCAGCTTCGGCACCGTCAACACCACGGGGAACGGAAACCAGGGAGGCCTGGGATTCGTGGGCAATCTCGGTATTAAGAAGAAGTTCAACGGTTGGGACCTCAACGCCGACATTTCCTACGCCCAGAACGTGCAAAGTAGCCTGGCACTCTATACCACCAGCAATTACAACTACGGCGGTTACGTGCGCAAGCGTTTTGGCGACAATACCTACTGGACCGCATCGTACCGGGAGGTCCAGACCGGCCTGACCCAACAAACGGGTTACCACAATCGCTCCGAAACCGCCCTGACGACGCTCAACCGGCGACGGATTGGATTCTCCGGAAGTTACTCACAATCGAACGGGACTTCCATCCTGACGAGCTCAGGCCAACTGATTCCTACCCCAATTCCCTCGATAATCTTAGTGAATCAGGTGGTGTACAACGGAGTGGCCTACGGTGCGGGTTTTAACGTTGCTCCAATTCGAAAGATGGTGATTACCGCGAACTGGTTCCGAGTACAAAACCAGACCCAGTCCAATTTAACAACGTCCAATTCTGCGATTTTCTCCAACAACGACAGCGACCGGATATACGCCCAGTTGCAGTACAATGTTCGGAAGCTGATTCTGCGGTCAACGTATTGGCGGATAAACCAGTTAGTCAGTTCTTCCGGGCTTCCGCGCACGACCGAGAACACGTATTCGTTCAGCATTTCACGATGGTTCAATTTCTTCTAGCCCGCTCGCGCAAGTCGGGGGTGCGCCATGCGGCGTGCGCCCTCCTGCTACTTCTGCCTATCGCCCTCCCGGCCAAAGACCAGAAACCACGAGAAGTGCCGGCGCCCCCGGATCTACTGCTGGAGGGCGGACGCAAACTCACCTTCGAGAGGGTGATCTCCTCAGAGCGGGACATTCGCGGCGAAAAAGGCT
Organism: Terriglobales bacterium; assembly: GCA_036512955.1. GTDB lineage: Bacteria > Acidobacteriota > Terriglobia > Terriglobales > Acidobacteriaceae > DASRAA01. The sequence goes on along the minus strand of DATBZX010000346.1, from coordinate 4,155 downwards.
TCTGGAAGAAACTGGTGGACGCGGTGGCCGGTGAGGCTGAATACCAGCCGATGAAGCGACCTTACGGCGTGGCAGTGGACTCGCAGGGCCGGGTGATCGTTACCGACCCGGGACTTGGCGGGATCCATATCTTCGATCCCATACAGCATAAGTACAAGTTTGTCGAGCGTAGGGACAAGGCCAAAGACTCGATGCTGGAGCCGCAGTGCATCGCGATAGATGCCAGCAACAATATTTACGTCACCGACTCGAAGGCCGGCAAGGTGTTTATCTTCGAGTCCAGCGGAAAGTACAAAGGCGTGTTTGGCAGCTTGAAGGGCGGCGAGGGATTTTTCAAGCGGCCCACGGGAATTGCCATCGACCGCGAGACGCACGAGATCTACGTGACCGATACGCTGCGCGACCGGATTTACGTACTCGACGCGCGCGGTCAGGTGTTGCGAACCATTGGGAAACACGGCGGACAGAACGGGGAGTTCAACTATCCAACCGAACTCATGGTCAAGAACGGCGTGCTGGCGGTGGTGGATGCGATGAACTTTCGTGTCCAGACATTCGACCCAAAAGGAACTTTTCAAAGCACCATCGGGTCGCTGGGGGATTCAAGCGGGGCGCTGTTCCGTCCGAAGGGTATAGGTTTGGACTCCGAGAACCATATTTACCTGGTAGACGGAATGTGGGGCTCGGTGCAAGTGTTTGATCGCGAGGGACAATTGCTGTACACGTTTGGCGAACGCGGCACCGCGCTCGGTCAGTTCCAACTCCCCACCGGTTTGTTCATTGACCAGAACGATCGCGTCTATGTGGCGGATTCCTATAATCACCGGATACAAGTGTTTCAATACCACGGGGTGAAAGACGGAGCGCCATCTCCAGGATCGAGGCCATGAAAGTCCGGCTGCTTGCGCTGGTGATGATCGCTGTCTCTGTCGGGTGGTCGCAGACTCAAACCGGCGACGTGCTGGGAGCGCATGATCTGTCCATGAGCGGCACCTCGCATATCCAGGGCTCGATGTCGGCTGCCTGTCTGTATTGCCATGTCCCGCACTCGGGTAGCGGCAAGAGTGCGCTGTGGGGGCAAACCCTCTCCAACCAGCTTTACTCCACATACGTCAGCAGTACCGCACAAAATACCACGGTGCAACCGCCGCTGGGCCAGGACAGCTCGCTGTGCCTGAGTTGCCACGACGGTACCGTCGGTGTCGGACAGGTGACGCCCTACGGCCCCTACATCATGCACGGGAACATGCCTTCTACCATGGGATCGCAGTTGCAGAGTTCGCATCCATTTAGTCTGCAACTTCCGTTGAAGGACGCCGCCAGCCTGGTGGCTAGCCTGGCAGCGAATGGGACCACCGCCGACCCAACCAAGTCGGTCAAGTTGATCAAGGGCAATGTCGAATGCTCCAGCTGCCATAATCCGCACGTCCAAAACACCGACAAGTTATCGCCGAATTTCCTGGTGCGAGACAACTTGAAAGGCGCCTTGTGCCTGGCATGCCATGAGACAAGCCCTCGCACGGTGAATGGGCATGACAATCCGCTGGCGACGTGGCCGGCTGGGATTCATGCGACATCCGGCAACATGGTGAACCCGGTGGCGGGGTTGGGCGGATACGCCACGGTTGCGGAATTCGCCTGCCAATCTTGCCATGTTTCCCATAACGCCGGAGGCTCCTCTGGATTGTTGCGTGCCAGCAATGAAACTGATTGCCTGGCGTGCCACAACGGCGGTTCCAATCTTTCGCCCGCCGCGCCCAACATATTTGTGGAATTTGCAAAGCAGGGAGCACATCCCTTTTCTACCAACACCGGAACCCACGACGCGGGCGAGAATGTGCTGCTCAACCAGAACCGGCACGCCACCTGCGCTGACTGCCATAACTCCCACACGGCGAATCAAGTGGCGTCGTTCCCAATTCCACCTGCCATTCGCGCGTCACAAAATGGCGTTAACGGCATCAGCGCAGCCGACGGAATCACAGTGCAGAAACCGGCCACAAACCAGTACGAGAACTGCCTGCGATGCCACGGTACCAGCACCGGGAAGACCACCAACGTTGCCATGTTCGGCTATCTCCCGGTGTGGGTCGTCACCTCGATCGATCCCTTGAACGTGCTGCAGCAGTTCACCCTGACAGCAACTTCCAGCCATCCCGTGACCCACGACCGCACCAGCCCGTACACGCAGCCCAGCCTACGTCCGAACATGCTGAATCTCGACGGCGTGACCCCTGGCCGAACCATGGGAGTTCGTATTCTCTGCACCGACTGTCACAACGCCGACGACAATCGCGAATTCGGCGGCACCGGTGCGAACGGACCCCACGGATCCCAGTGGTCGCATATTCTGGAACGACGGTACGAGTTCAGTCAGGCCACGGCCCCGGGTGGGACAGTCACCAACTTGTTTCCCAATCCCGATCTGAGCGTAGCCGGTCCTTATGCAATGTGCGCCAAGTGTCACGACCTGAACCAGGTGTTGAACAACACCAGCTTCAGTGGACACGCGAACCATATTAACGATGGTTTTTCCTGTTCGACTTGCCACACCGGGCATGGAATGGGTGGCTTCTCGGGTTCGATCAGCGGAGAGCGATTGGTGAATTTTGATGCGGGTGTAGTGGCTGCCGAGTCTGGCATGCCGATTTCATACAATCGCAGCAAGAATTCCTGCAGCTTGGTCTGTCACGGTCACCCCCACTGAACCCCGATGACGGGTTCGGCACCTGAAGAATCCGGCCGGCAGGAGTGTCTCTCTCCAGATCGTCCGCGTCCGAGTGTGAAAACACCCGCAGTCATGCGGGTAAACACCCTCTCTAACAACTGCAGGCTGCGGGCGATATTTTTTGGGCTGGCATAACTCGCATGGATTCAACATGTTAATGACCGTTCGCAGAGAGAATTGCTATGGCATTTGGAGTGCATTCAAAATAGGTAAGCTTCGCGTTCTCTGCTTACGAGACAATCCTGTTTGCGTCGCGGTGAGGATTCAATGACCATGCAGATCGAGTCATCCGTTCCGGCCAGAACCAGTCAGACGTGGCGCCCTTTGCACGCCTACCTAATGGCCGTGGTCTGTCTGGTGATCGGTTGTGCAATCGGCTATCTGATTCGAGGCTCTGCCCCGCCCAAGACTAACAACATCGCTGCAGTGGCGCCATCGGGCAACGGGGGCCCCGCCCCTGCCAGCGCCGCCAACGGTGCAGCGGCGCCGGCGCAGATGCCATCCCTTGACGACATGAAACGCATGGCCGAAAAGCAGGCACAGCCTCTGCTGACCGAGTTGGAAAAGAAACCGAACGACGCCGCGCTGCTGAACAAAACTGCACTCACTTACAAGGCGGCCCACCAGTTCGAAAAGGCGGCTGAGTACTTCAAGAAGTCCCTGGAGAGTGACCCGAAGAACGTTGCTGCACGTGACGACTACGCTTCTTGCTTGTATTTCCTCGGCGACGTCGATGGAGCCCTGACGCAGTTGAACAAGTCGCTGACCTTCGATCCAAAACATGCGGGAACTCTGTTCAACATCGGTATGATCGAGTGGCGAGGCAAGAACGATGTGGACGCAGCGGTTAGCTCGTGGGAAAAACTCCTTAAACTCAATCCCGGTTTACCGCAGAAAGACAAAGAAAACGTGCAACACCTCATCGAAGTCGCGAAACAGAGCAAAGCGCCGGTAGCCGAAAAGCAGTAAGCTACCAGCGAAGCGTCCCCTCCGCGGGACGGTCGCGATCTTCGAAAACCCAGCAATGGTGCGGTGTGCAAGCGGACATCGCGACAGTGCCTGCTACTGCACCCTCGCATCTAGCGCTACTTCTTCCGTCAGAATCTCCATCACTCCCCGACGCGCGGCTTCGTTCTCTGTGCCCAATGCAGGTGGCTCGATGTCCTCATAGAACCGCCAGGCGCTGTGTGCGGGAAGAAAATTACCCTGCCGGTGCGCATCACCCGCCATCTCACACAGCAAAGCTAGCGCCAGACTCTGGCTCATACGATGCAGCAGCTTCCTGGCAAAGCGTTGGGCATTCTGTTGGTCGAGTATCGTGATCGCCATGGCGTCGCTGTCGGCACGTAATCGCGACGCCAGCGCCGCGCTCAATTCTCCCATCCCATCTGGAAGTCGATCGAGAATTCCCTGTATTCGCATCCGAT
>DATBZX010000345.1:0-31930 GCA_036512955.1 Terriglobales bacterium | reverse complement strand
TGCAACGATTGCCACAGCGGGGGCGTGGGGCCGTAACATAACGAACCGTTCACCACCGAGGCACGGAGACACTGAGAAGAAACTCAGAGTCTGCGGCGGTGCTTGTCTCACGCGCCTTACTGCCTCTGCGGCGAAAATTCCTTGCCATTCTCCAAGTGACGTACATCACAGGTCGCAGTGATAAGACTCACGGCTCATCGGGTCATCGAAATCCTATCGTTAAGTACAGAGAGACGAGCCGGGAACGCAGACTCGACGAGGAGAGAGCATGTCAGAAGGCACCGGAAACGAACACAAGGCGGCCAGCAAGGAATTCCAGCCGCGCCTGATTTTCTGGGAAGTGACCAAGGGCTGTAACCTACGCTGCATACACTGCCGCGCCACCGCCACGGAGTTGATGTCACCCCAGGATCTCCCCACAGCCAAGGCTCTCGACATCATTGACCAGATTGCCAAGTTCGGAAATCCGATCCTGGTACTGAGCGGCGGCGAGCCGCTGTACCGCCCGGACATCTTCCAGTTGGCCGAATACGGCACCAGTTTGGGACTGCGAGTTGCCCTGGCGACCAATGGCACGCTGGTGACGAAGGACGTTGCCGAGAAGATCAAGCACGCCGGCATCAAGCGGGTTTCTATATCGCTCGATGGCTCGGACGCGGCCACGCATGACGCGTTCCGCGGAATTCCAGGCGCCTTCGACGCCGCCATTTACGGCATGCGCAACATGCAGGAGTTGGGACTCTCGGTGCAGATCAACACGACCATTGCACGTCATAATGCACACCAGTTGCCCGACGTGCTCGATCTGGCCCGCAGGCTGGGCGCCGACGCTTTGCATACGTTCCTGCTGGTACCGGTGGGATGCGGGGTCGATATCGCCGAAGAAATGATGGTCGCTCCGGAAGAATATGAGCGGATGCTGAACTGGTTTTACGATCAGTCGCTGAGCGGCGACATCGAGATGAAGGCCACGTGCGCGCCACATTATTTCCGGGTAGCCCGCCAGCGCCGCGCGGCCGATCGCCGTGCTGGGAAGCCGACTCCGGCGGCACCCATTGCGCATCATCCTCCGGGACACATCGGCGCCACCGAAATGACGATGCCGGGATCGACGGGGATTTCGCTCAAGCCGGGCGGCGGCCCGCCAGTTGGGCACACGGGTCATCCCGGAGGCCATCCCAGTGACATGAACGCGATGACCAAGGGCTGCCTGGCCGGAACCGGTGTGTGCTTTATTTCGCACGAGGGAGAAGTTTTCCCTTGTGGTTATCTGCCGGCCATTGCTGGCGACCTGCGTAAGCAGACCTTCGCCGACGTCTGGACCAATTCGGTGGTGTTCGGCCAACTGCGCGACGACGACAACCTGAAAGGGAAGTGCGGGTGCTGCGAGTTTCGTCACGTCTGCATGGGATGCCGCGCACGGGCTTACGCTGCCAGCGGCGACTTCCTCGCAGAAGAGCCTTTCTGTGTGTACGAGCCGGGCACGTCCGGACAAATGGTCCGCGAAATCGCAGAAGCAAAGAAGTAAGTAGCAATTTCCGATGCAGTCCTTCCTCCACCGGGTCCCGCGAGGGGCCCGGATTTTTTGTTGCACAGGTGATGGTTACTCATCGATTACGCAGGATTTGTATCGGGACCGGTTGCTTGACCATTCCCTTGGTTTGACCGATAGTTGGGAGTAGGGTAGCAACTGCTGCCGAGCGGTCTGAATTACGGCATCAGAGGAACGACTGCGCGGGCTTTTTCTCCACTTGTTAGTCGGCAACGAATTGTAAGCAAAGATACTTGGGCCGATCCGCCCGTACTGGACGTGAACTAAATCCATGCCTTCGGATACTTTGATCCAAGTCCAACCGGACCCGATAGCGACCACGATTGTACAGCCGCGAAAGTCTTTTTGGGACCTGGGCCTCGGGACCCTGTGGGAATACCGCGAACTGCTCTATTTCCTGGTTTGGCGTGACATCAAAGTCAAATATAAGCAGACCGCCCTAGGAGTGGCCTGGGCCGTCCTGCAACCTCTATTGGCGACGCTGGTGTTCAGCATATTTTTTGGACGTCTGGCTAAGATACCTTCGGACGGAATCCCGTACCCGGTTTTTGTGTATGTGGCGATGGTTCCGTGGCAGTACTTTGCGAATGCCTTGACGGAATCGTCGAACAGCCTGGTGGCGAGTCAGAACCTGATTAAGAAGGTCTATTTCCCGCGCCTGGTAATTCCACTTGGATCGGTCGTCGCCGGCTTGGTGGACTTCTGCTTTGCCTTCCTGGTGTTGATTGGGATGATGTTTTACTACGGCATTCGACCCAGTGCTTCGATTTTCCTGTTCCCAGTGTTTCTGCTGCTGGCGGTATGCACTGCCTTGGGAGTCGGGTTGTGGATGTCGGCGCTCAACGTGCAGTACCGGGATGTCAAGTACACCCTCCCGTTCTTAGCCCAATTCTGGATGTTTGCCACCCCTGTGGTCTACCCGAGCAGCCTGGTTCCGGCGAAATGGCGCGTATGGTATGGCCTCAATCCGATGGCGGGAGTCGTGGATGGATTTCGCTATGCATTGCTGGGACGAACGGCCCATCCCGGCCCGATGATCTATGTGTCCGCCTTTGCAGTGGCCGTGCTTCTGTTGGGTGGCCTGCTTTACTTCAGGAAGATGGAGACGACATTTGCCGATATCGTGTAGAGCCGAGTTGGCGAACAAAAGTGGATTTCCATGGGAGATGCGATGAGTTCGGTCGCAATACGTTCGGAGGGCCTGGGCAAGATGTATCGCCTAGGTACCAACGCACCGTACATGATGCTGCGAGAGTTCCTGCCGCAGATGTTGGGTGGGGCTGTCCGGCGACTGCGCTCCGGCCGACAGAGTGGTTCGAAGTCCAATACCTTCTGGGCCCTGCGCGATGTTTCGTTCGATGTGAATCACGGCGAAGTGATTGGCGTGATCGGACGGAATGGTGCAGGCAAAAGTACGCTGCTGAAAATCCTCTCCCGGATTACCTGGCCAACCGAAGGCCGGGCCTCCATTCATGGCCGGGTGGGGTCTCTGCTAGAGGTCGGGACGGGTTTTCACCCCGAATTGACGGGCCGCGAAAACATCTACCTGAATGGCGCAATCATGGGAATGCGCAAGGCCGAAATCGCCGCCAAGTTCGACGAAATCGTGGCCTTTTCCGAAGTAGAAAAGTTTATCGATACTGCCGTCAAACACTACTCCAGCGGAATGTACGTTCGCCTGGCGTTCGCCATAGCAGCGCACTTGGAGCCGGAAATTCTGATCATCGATGAAGTTCTGGCGGTCGGCGATCTCGCTTTCCAACAGAAGTGCCTGGGGAAGATGAGCGAAGTCAGCCGGGCTGGCCGAACGATCCTCTTTGTGTCCCACAATATGGCGGTGGTCGAAAAGCTTTGCGAGCGCGCAATTGTGATGGACCAGGGAAGCGTAGCCTTTCAAGGCGAAACCAACGCCGCCATCCATCATTACCTCAACACCATGCTGGCGGTGCGCAATGCGGACGGCCATGTCTTTGACCTGAACGAGTCGCCCAATCGCCAGTCCAACCTAGGTAGACTGTTGCAGCGCATTGAGCTCTACACCGACGATGACTTGCCGGTCCTGGAGGGCATCCGCATCGGCAAGGGTTTGAAGGTGAAGGTCTTCTTCGACCTGCCGAAGCCCACTCGAAGCTTCGACATGGGGCTGGGTTTCGATGACATGTTCGGGCAACGCATTTTCACCGCGCACAGCCTGTTCGAGCCCGACCGTCCCACTGGAGAGCGGGTGGGACCGCAGGTGTTCGTCTGCGACATACCGAGTTTCACCCTTACGCCAGGCATGTACAACATGCGGATCTGGCTGGATGTAAACCATAGGGAAGCCGACTTAATCAATCAGGCGGCGCGGGTAGTGGTACTCGAATCGGACTACTACGGAACCGGCAAAGCACCATGGAACGGAGCGTTAGTCCTGCAGCATCACTGGTACGTGGAGCAACCCAAGGGAGAGACTGTTATTCAGCGATGAAGACGGCCTCTCCGAGAGAAACTGCGTGCGGCGAGAGAAAGGTGAGTACGTGGACTGCTGGCACACTTGGCAGTTTGTTCTCGCAAAACCGCAGTAATTTGCTTGACCCTGCGAGTTCGAATATTGAACAATAATGAGCACAAGTAACAGACGAATTCTCAGGTCACGAGGCGATTTGCCAGGGAGTGGGGCTACCTGAGGGCGCTGTTTCAGGCCTTCGAATTTCATGGTTGTACGCGGAAGACCATCTGCCCGTTGAACTGGTCGAACGACGCGGCGCCGAAAACCTTAAATCAATCTGATTCTCGTGCTAGAGCCGCCGCCATTGCAGGACGGGCCTCTATCCGCTCCTTTCATTAGTTCGACGGGGAGCACAGTAGGCAATAGATCTCTATATCGCAACAGGTTAACGGGGAAGCTTAGATGGCAGGGGAAGTCGATAACACGGATTTGCAGGACGGAAAGATGATTTTCGATGGGACGCTCGACGTTCGATCTGGTACCACCGTCCAAGCCCTTGCGATAGCTGCGACTTTCACGGCCGAGCCGATCCAGGAACCCCTCGAGTTCTGGATGAAGCAGTTGGCGATCGCGCCGGCTATCGAGTTTGCTCCGTTTAACCAGGTTTTTCAGCAGTTGCTGGATCCAGCAAGTCTCTTGGGCTCAAATTCGAACGGCGTAAATGTCCTGCTGGTGCGTCTGGAAGACTGGGAGAGATTTTCAGAACATGCGAGCCTGGAGGGTGCGAAGCGCAAGGTGTTGGAACTGGCGGCCGCCATTCGGCAGAATGCCCAGCGATCCTCGACCCCGTGCTTAGTTTGCATAACACCTGGCTCCCACTCGGCTCGTAATCATTCCGAGGGATTGCTGGCGGCGATGGAATCGCTGCTCGAAGCCGAAGTTAAAGAAGCGCCCGGCGTTTACATCGTCACTTCAGAACAACTGTTAACCCTGTATCCAGTTCAAGAATACGAAGACCCCCATACGCTGGCGATAGCCGGTGTCCCTTATACGCCTGAATTCTTTACGTGCTTGGCTTCCGTTATTTCGCGCTGGATGTATCACCTGCAGGCCGCGCCAGCAAAGGTAATTGTGCTGGACTGCGACGGCACACTCTGGAAGGGCGTTTGCGGTGAAGATGGCCCGCTAGGCGTCGAGATTGATGCGCCCCGCCGCGCGCTGCAGGAATTCATGATCGCCCAGCGCGATGCCGGAATGGTGCTGGGTCTGTGCAGTAAGAATGTCGAAGAAGACGTCGAGGCCGTATTTCAGCAGAACTCGGCCATGCGGATGAAGCGCAGCGACTTTGCGGCGGCGCGAATCAACTGGCAACCCAAGTCGCAGAACCTGAGGGAGTTGGCACGAGAACTCAATCTGGGTCTGGACAGCTTCGTTTTCGTGGACGACAACCCGCTGGAATGTGCCGACGTGCGGGCCAATTGTCCGGAAGTTGCGGTCCTGGAACTTTCCGGCGAGGCGGAGCGAATTCCGGACTTGCTGCGATACTTCTGGGCATTCGACCATTGGAAGGTCACTCGGGAAGACCGCAAGCGCAGCGAGCTCTACCAGCAGAACCTGGAGCGCGAGAAGTTGGCGGCGGGCGTCGCCGACATGGACCAATTCCTTCGCGAGTTGGATCTGACGGTTGATATCAGGCCGATGCAGGCTGAAGACCTGTCCCGCGTTTCACAGCTTACGCAGCGTACTAATCAGTTCAATTTCAGCACCATTCGCAGGTCCGATGCCGAGATTTCGCGGCTGTGTCAGTCGGGCGCCGAGTGCTTGGTCGTGGACGTCAACGACCGGTTCGGCGATTACGGGCTGGTAGGAGTCGCGATCTTCACGGTGCAGTCAGACGCGCTTAACGTTGACACGTTTCTGATGAGTTGCCGCGTACTCGGACGCAAGGTCGAACACAGACTCCTGGCGAAGCTTGGTGAGATCGCGCTGGAGCGCGGACTAAAGCGAGTGGACGCTGTTTTCGTTCCGACTGCTAAGAATCGCCCCGCGCTGGCGTTCCTCGACAGCGTGGGAGTGCAGTTCAAAGCAACCCGCGATGGCCAATTCGTTTACCGGTTCGAAGCCGGCTACGCCAGTACTGCGCACGAACTCGCCGCAGTCGCGATCGCGGGCAGCGAAGGTGAAGCGGTCGCGCCATCCGAAAAGGAGCCAGAAAGCGGGGCGACCGCTCGCACATTGACTTCGTCAGCCAGAGGGACACTCCTGCTTCGTATCGCTTCCGAACTTTCGAGCGTTGCGAAAATCACAGAAGCGATCGAATCCGGGAAGGTGCTGATTCCCCGCGCTCGTGGAACAGCTGCGCCGCCGCGCTCTCCAAGCGAAGAACGTCTCGTCGACATCTGGTCGCCCTTGCTACGGGTCGAGAGCCTCGGAATTCACGACAACTTCTTCGCCATGGGGGGCAACTCCCTCATGGCGGTTCAGGTCATTGCGAGGGTCCGCCAAGCGTTTGGGGTGGAATTGCCCTTGCGGGCAATGTTCGAGGCTCCAACTATTTCGGACTTCGGGGAACGTATCGAGACCGAGCGGCGTGGGCAAACGGGAAAAGTAATTCCAGCGCTGAAGCGAGTCCGGCGCGAGGGCAATTTACCGCCTTCGCTGTCGCAGCAGAGGCTGTGGTTCATCGATCAATTGGAGGCCGGCAGTGCGCTGTACAACATTTGCCAGATGTTCCGCCTGCGCGGTTCGCTGAACGTTCCAGCTCTGCAGCAGACGATCAACGAAATTGTGCGCCGGCACGAATCGTTGCGCACAACCTTCGCCAATATGGAGGGACAGCCGGCGCAGGTGATTGCGCCGAAACTGCAGCTGCCGCTGGACGTGATCGCGATTGCGGGTACGTCGGAGGAGAAGCGCGAAACGGAGGTGAGGCGTCTCACTCGGGAAGAGGCAGTCAGACCCTTTGACTTGGCAGTCGGCCCGCTGTTTCGGGCGACCCTGCTGCGCGTCAGCGAGGAAGACCATGTTCTAGTCATCGTGATGCACCACATCATCGGCGATGGATGGTCAGAGAATTTGCTGGCGGGCGAAATGATGGCGGTCTATGAAGCGTTTTCACAAGGCCGTCCGTCACCCTTACCCGAACTGACGATTCAATACGCCGACTTCGCGGCATGGCAGCGGGACTGGATGCAGGGCGGATTCGTGGACACCCAAGTTGACTACTGGAAGAGACAACTTGCTGGTGCCACCGCTGTTCTCGAGTTGCCGACAGACCGGCCGCGTCCGCCTGTGCAGAGGCACCGCGGCGACATGCGGAGTCACGTGATCCCGCGCAATTTAATCGATCGGATCCAGACACTCGGTCAGGGGGAAGGCGTCACCCTCTTCATGACGCTGCTGGCAAGTTTCCAGCTTCTGCTGTCGCGATACTCGGGGCAGGAGGATATCGTTGTCGGCTCCCCCGTCGCCGGTCGAAACTATGCCGATGTCGAGCCGCTGATCGGGTTTTTCGTCAGTACGCTGGCGTTGCGTACGGACCTGTCAGGCAATCCTACATTTCGTGAGCTACTCAAGCGTGTACGGCAAACTGCTTTGGACGCGTACGCACATCAGGATGTCCCGTTTGAAGCGGTTGTCGAGTATCTGCAACCTGAGCGTAGCCTGAGCTATAACCCCGTCTTCCAGGTATCGTTCGGCCTGCAGAATATGCCCCTGCAGATGTTTCAGGCTCCCGGGCTGCACGTGGAGAGGCGTCCGCTGCATCCCGGAACCTCCATCTTCGACATGGCCTGGTTTGCGTGGGAGACCGACGACGGACTGTTGCTCCGCGTGGAATATGACACCGATCTCTTTGATGGAACGACCATCGACCGCGCACTGGGCCACTTTGAGAAATTACTGACCAGTATCGCGGCGCATCCGGATAAGCGAATCATCGAATATCCGCTGCTCACCCATGAGGAGCGGCAGCAGTTGCTGGTCGAGTGGAATGCAACCGAGGCCGATTACCCACGAGATTCCTGTCTGCACGAACTGATTGCTCTTCAAGCCGGGCAGCATCCGCAACGGGTTGCCGTTGTGGCTGGCGATCGACAGATTAGTTACGGCGAACTGCATCAGCGGTCGAACCAGTTGGCACGGTATCTGCAGAAGCGCGGTGTGGGTCCCGATGTACCGGTGGGCTTGATGGTGAGTCGGAGCCCCGACCTGCTGGTGGCGATCCTGGGAATTCTCAAGGCCGGCGGTGCCTATGTTCCGCTGGACCCCATGTATCCCAAAGACCGCATCGCCGTAATCCTCGAAGACACCTCTGCGACGGTACTGCTGACTGACACGGTGCTTGCGGATGCGCTTCCGGATTCAGACCTCGAGAGGATCTACATCGATTCTGCTTGGCCGGAGATTGCGGGCGAGAGCGCCAATGAGTTGCCTGCGGCGGCGGGTCCTACGAACCTGGCGTACGTGCTCTACACCTCTGGATCGACGGGTAAGCCCAAAGGCGCGCAGATTGAACATCGCAATGTTGTGAACTTTCTCGCCAGCATGCAGCGCAAGCCGGGCCTGGCTCCGGAAGATATCTGGCTCGCTGTAACCACGCTCTCTTTCGACTTCTCGGTCCTGGAACTCTATCTGCCACTTGTGGTCGGAGCCAAAGTCGTTTTGGCTTCGCGTGAGCAGGCGTCCGATCCGGAACAGTTGAAGGCCCTGCTGTCCGCGTCGAAGGCGACCGCGATGAGCGCCACTCCTGCCACCTGGCGAATGCTGATGGAATCGGGTTGGGGCGGTATTCCCGGGTTCAAACTCTTCTGCGGTGGCGAAGCCCTTACGCCCGACTTGGCGAACCAACTCTGGCCGCGCTGCGGCGAACTGTGGAATGTCTATGGACCGACCGAGACTACAGTCTGTTCCAATCTCTATCGCGTGACCGCGGACCTGGCCCAGGTCGCGCCGATCGGCGTTCCCAATTACAACGTCACCATGTTCCTGCTCGATCCGCAGGGAGAGCCGGTGCCGATTGGAATTCCGGGTGAACTCTTCATCGGCGGCGCCGGAGTGGCGCGCGGTTATCAGAACCGTCCCGAACTCACCGCTGAAAAGTTCGTTGCGAATCCCTTCCTGCCCGGGGAGCGAATGTACCGCAGCGGTGACATCGCCTCGTACCTGCCAGATGGAAATTTACGTTTCCACGGACGGGCGGATTTCCAGGTAAAGATTCGCGGCTTCCGCATCGAGTTGGGCGAAATCGAAGCCGTGCTGGGACAATACCCCGCGGTGAAAGAGTGCGTGGTGATGGCTCGCGAGGACGAGCCCGGTAATAAGCGTCTGGCGGGATATGTTGTCCCTCAGCCCGACAGTATTTCCGGTGAAGACGATGCGACGAGGGAAGTGCAGCGCGCCAACTTGGTGGACGGGCTTCGCCGCTGGCTTTCGGAGAAGCTACCGCAGTACATGGTGCCGCGGGCTTTTGTCATCCTGGATGCGATGCCACTGTCAGCGAATGGCAAAGTTAACCGCCGCGCGCTGCCGGCTCCTGGCCAGACACGCGACGCGAGCGAAGCTTACGTCGCTCCGCGAACTCCGCTGGAAGAGTCGGTGGCAAGAATCTGGCGCGAAGTATTGCGCCTCGACAAGGTTGGGGTAGAAGACAACTTTTTCAGTTTGGGTGGCCATTCGTTACTCGCAACTCAGGTCATCTCACGTATTCGCAAAGCAGAGGGCGTCGAGTTGCCCCTGCGTTACATGTTTGAATGGCCGACGGTAGCCGAACTAGCTGTGAAGATCGCGGAAGTGAAGCCGGAACAGGCTGTAGTTCTACCTCCTATTCAGCGGATCCCGCGTGACCAGGACTTGCCGCTTTCCTTCGCGCAGCAACGTTTGTGGTTCCTGAATCAGCTTGATCCCGACGATCCGTTTTATAACGTTCCGCTGGCCGTCCGGCTAAGCGGCGCGCTCAACCGCGAGGTGCTGGCGCGATCGCTCAATGAAATTGTCCGCCGACACGAGGTGCTGCGCACCACCTATACGATGCACGACGATCATCCGGTGCAGGTGATCGCGGAGAACGCGAAGATCGACGTTCCCGTGGTGGACCTTAGCGACTTATCGGAGGAAATGCAGAACGGCGCTGTTCGTCGCATGTCCCTTGAGAACGGCCGTTACGTGTTTAATCTGCAGACCGGGCCCGTGTTCCGCGCGAGCTTGTTGAAGCTTGGAGAACAGGAACACGTCCTGCTTTTGAGTACGCATCACATCGTGAGCGATGGCTGGTCGATCTGGCGGTTTGTGGAAGAATTATCGGTGCTGTATGAAGCTTTTCTGGCAGGAAGACCTTCGCCGCTTCCAGAACTGGCTGTCCAGTACGCCGACTTTGCGGCGTGGCAGCGCGAGTGGATGGGGGGCGAAGTTCTCGAGAAGCAACTGTCGTACTGGAAGAAGCGCCTCGATGGCGTGCCCGAACGCATTGAATTGCCGACGGACCGACCGCGGCCGACCGTTGTCAGCTATCGTGGCGGCGTCGAGCAGACGGTTTATCCCAAGGAACTTGCCGACAAGTTGAAAGAGTTAAGCCGACACGAGGGCGTCACTCTGTTCATGACGCTGCTGGCCGCATTCCAGACTCTGCTGTATCGCTACACGGGACAAGAAGATCTTGCGGTGGGTTCTTCCATCGCCAATCGGACCCACGCCGATTTCGAGAACTTGATCGGCTTCTTCGTGAACACGTTGGTCATGCGCACCGACTTGTCAGGCACCCCGACATTCCGCGAACTGCTGCAGCGGGTGCGCGCGACTGCTCTCGGAGCCTACTCCAACCAGGACCTGCCCTTTGAGCGGCTGGTCGAAGAGATACATCCCGAGCGTGAGTTGGGTCGCAATCCACTGGTGCAGGTGTGGTTTGTGCTCCATAACGCTCCGACGGCCTCCTTCCAGATTCAGGGACTCGACATAAAGGGTGGGGATGTTCACAACGAAACGTCCAAGTTCGATCTGGTGATGTTTGCGGTTGAGAAGCCCGACGGCCTTCTCTGTTGGATTGAGTACGCTACGGATTTATTTGATGCGCCTACGATGCAGCGCATGCTTGCGCATTTCCGGGTATTGCTCGAGTCCATCGTCGCGAATCCGAAGCAGCAGATTTCCACGCTTCCGATGCTCAGCGATGAAGAGCGTCACCAGGTCCTGGTGGCATGGAACGATACGGTTGCGGATTTCCCGCGCGGTCGATGCATACATGAAGTGATCCAGGAGCAAGCTGAGCGAACGCCCGACAACGTCGCAGTCATTTTTGAAGATTCTCGTCTGACTTATAGGGAACTGAATCGGCGCGCCAATCAACTCGCGCATTTCCTTCGCGCTCGTGGAGTGGGTCCCGAAACGCTGGTGGGAATCTATCTGGAGCGCTCGCTGGAAATGGTGGTGGCGGTGCTGGCAGTTCTCAAGGCTGGCGGTGCCTACGTTCCACTGGACCCGTCCTATCCCAAGTCGCGTTTGGGTTTCATAATGGAGGATGCCCGGGCACGCCTTGTGCTGACACAGACTTCGCTCGCGGTAGAGCTGCCGACAGCCGCAGAACAGATCTGCCTAGATACGGACTGGAATCAGATCGCATCGGAATCTGAGGAGAATCCCAAGAGTGATGTACGGCCCGAGCACTTGGCCTATGTACTGTTCACGTCCGGTTCCACAGGTAAGCCCAAAGGCTGCCAACTCGAGCACGGGAGCCTCTTCTATTACCTGAACTGGGCGAATGGGTTCTACTTCAATGGACCCGAGGAAGGGACGTTTCCGCTCTTCACCTCGCTGGCGTTCGATCTGACTGTGACCAGCCTGTTTTTACCGCTGCTGCGCGGACGGACGCTGCGGGTGTTTCCACAAGACATGGATATGGGTGCGATCTTGACCCATATCTTCGCCGAATCGTCAGGCATCGATTGCGTCAAGCTCACCCCCTCGCATGTGTCGTTGCTGGAAGAGTTGGGAATCACCTCGTCCAAGGTGGGGCTGGCGATTGTGGGAGGAGAGGCGTTCCAGCGTTCGCAGGTGCAGTTGCTGCAGGGCCTGAATTCGCAGATGCGGATCATTAACGAATACGGTCCAACGGAAACGACCGTAGGCTGCATAGTAAAACACGTCCTGCCCGACGAGGAGCGTGTGTTGATCGGCAGACCGATCGACAACACGGCGATCTACATTCTCGACCCCGCGCTCAACCCGGTTCCCGTGAGTGTTCCCGGCGAAATCTACATTGCGAGCCCGGGTGTGGCTCGGGGGTATCTGAACCGGGAAGACCTCAACCGGCAGGCATTTCTCAAGTGTCCATTTCCTCCGCATGATCGCATGTACAGAACCGGAGATCTGGCACGCTGGTTGCCTGACGGCAACATCGACCTTCTCGGACGGATCGACTCACAAGTCAAGATTCGTGGTTTCCGCATCGAGCTGGGAGAAATCGAGACCACGCTCGACAGCCATCCAGGGGTGCGGCAAAGCGCGGTGATGGCGCGCGAAGACGTGCCGGGCGACAAACGCCTGGTGGCTTACGTGGTGCCCGACCCGGATTACCGAGGGTCTGATCAGCCGGAGCCGGAGGAGTTGCTGGGCGCCGAGCAGGTTGCGCAATGGACCGAAGCTTTTGATGAGTCCTATCGCCGGGGTGGCGATGCCTCTGATGCCACCTTCAACATTACCGGTTGGGACAGCAGCTATACCAACGAGCCAATCGCTGCGGAAGAAATGCGGGTTTGGGTGGAAACTACCTCGGAGCGTATCCGTGCCCTGCGTCCGAAGCGAGTCTGGGAGATCGGCTGCGGTACCGGTTTGCTGATGTTCCGCGTTGCTCCGTATTGCAAACACTATTACGGCACTGATATCTCGCAGACCGCACTGAACTTCCTGCAGCAGCAACTGGAGCGCCCGGAACTGCGGCTCCCCCAGGTCAACTTGGAGCGCAAAGCTGCTCACGAATCGAGCCAGGAGCCGGGGCACGAAAAGTTCGATGCTGTGGTGTTGAACTCGGTCATCCAGTATTTTCCCGATCTCGACTACTTCATGAAGGTGCTTGACGGGGCGGTCAACTCGATCAGGCCCGGCGGCGCGCTGTTCGTGGGCGATGTTCGCAGTTTGCCGCTATTGGAGGCGTTCCATACTTCGGTAGAAGTCTTCCGCGCCGAGGATGGGCTGACGCGCGATCAGTTGTGGCAGCGAGTGCGGAAGGGGATCCAGCAGGAAGGTGAATTAGTAATAGATCCTGAATTTTTCAGTGCGCTGCGTCGGCGCTGGCCCCAGATCACGCACGTGGAGATGCTGCTCAAGCGCGGGTACGCCCAGAACGAGTTGACGCGGTTTCGCTACGACGTGATTCTGCACGTAGGCGAGCAGGCCCAGCCCCGTACGGATTGTGCCTGGCTGGACTGGAAGAAGCAGGGCCTGACCAGGGAGTCGCTGATCGAAATCCTGCAAAAGACACAGCCGGAGATGCTGGGGCTGACAGGTATTCCCGATGCCCGCCTCAGCGCCGAGCGGGTGGAGATGGAATGGCTGACGTCGGCTGACGGTTCCGACACCGTCGGCGAGTTGCGTGAGCTGCTGCAAAAGCCCTCGGTGCCCCCTGCGGTCGAGTTGGAAGATCTGTGGAGCCTTGAGCAGGAGTTACCCTACCAGATCGAGATGCGAGCTTCGAAAAAGGCGGTGGACGGCTGCTGCGATGTCGTCTTCCGACGCCGCAACGACCAGGGCGAGGTCGCCGAACACGCCGTGCCCAGATTCCCCGGCGAGGTCGACGTGGAACGCCCATGGGCGGTGTATGCCAACAATCCGCTGCGGCAACGCGCTGCTGGCAAGTTGGTGCCGCAATTACGCCTGTGGCTGGGAGCCAAGCTTCCTGAGTACATGGTGCCCTCGGCGTTTGTGTTGCTGGATGTGATGCCACTGACGGCCAATGGCAAAGTGAACCGCCGCGCCCTGCCGCCGCCGGACCAGGCCAGCCTGGAAGGCCAGGGCGATTACCGCGCGCCGCAGACTCCCATGGAGGAGATCGTTGCGTCCATTTTTGCCGACGTGTTGCGCGTCGAGCGCGTGGGCCTGGATGATAACTTCTTCGAACTCGGTGGCCATTCACTTTCGGCTACGCAAGTGGTTTCGCGCGTACGCCACGTTCTGAGCGTGGATCTGCCAGTACGAGCGCTGTTCGAGTCGCCTACCGTGAAAGGATTGGCTAAGGCCGTGGAACAGCGACTGCGCGGGGAGCAGGGCATGCTGGTACCCGCCATTGTTCCAGTGCCCCGAAATCAGCGCTTGCCGCTCTCGTTTGCCCAGCAGCGGCTGTGGGTCCTGGACCAGATCGATCCCAATAACTGGGTGTACAACATGCCGCGAGGGATCCGGTTCACTGGGGTGCTGAATGTGGCGGCGTTGGAGTCGGCACTGAATGGCATCATTGCGCGCCACGAGATCATGCGGACCTCGTACGAAGCAGAAAAGGGCGAGCCGTTCCAGGTGATCGCGCCGGAGCGGAAAGTTCCACTGCCGGTCATCGACCTGAGCGATCTGCCAGAAGCTGAGCGCGAGTCGGAGGCCAGAAAGCTCGTGCATCAGGAGACATCAACACCCTTCGATCTGGCAAAGGACCCGATAGCCCGGCACGTACTGGTGAAGATGGGCGGCGAAGATCACATTCTTGTGTTGCTAACCCATCACATCGCGAGCGACGGCTGGTCAACCGGCGTCCTGCTGCGCGAGTTGACAGCGCTTTACGAGGCTGCGCTGCTGGGCAAGCCGTCGGAGTTGCCGGAGTTGCCCATCCAGTACGCGGATTACGCCGTCTGGCAAAGGAACTGGCTGCAGGGTGAGGTGCTGGCGCAGCAACTGGCTTACTGGAAGCAGCAACTGGAAGGGGCTCCGCCTGTGGTGTCGCTACCCACGGACCGTCCGCGGCCGGAGAAGCCGAGCTTCCGCGGCGTGATGCACCGCTTCCTGTTGCCGCCGACGCTGTCCGACGCGGTACGCACACTGAGTCGGCAGCAGGGCGGCACCGCTTTCATGACGATGCTGGCGGCGTTTCAGACACTGATCCTGCACTACACCAAGCAGCCGGACATTGTGCTGGGCACGGACCTGGCTAACCGAACCACGGTGCAGACCGAAGCGCTGATCGGGTTCTTCGTGAACCTGCTCGCGCTGCGGACAGATCTGTCAGGAGATCCAACGTTCACGGAGTTGCTGGGCCGGGTGCGCGAAGTGGCCCTGGGAGCCTATGCCCATCAGGATGTGCCCTTCGACAAGCTGGTGCTGGAGTTGCAACCGGAGCGCAGTCTTAGCCACAATCCTATCGTCCAAGTGCTGTTTGTGTATTTGAATACCCCGCAAACGGCCGCGCCGATGCCAGGTCTGGAGATGACCGAGTACCGGCTTGAAGCGCCATCGAAGTTCGACATGGCAGTGTTCGTGTCTGAAACCGACAAGGGAGTGTCGGGCATCTGGCACTATAATCCAGACTTGTTCGACGCATCGACCATCGCGCGGATGGTGGGACTCTACCAGTCGGTGCTGGAGAAAGCGACCGCCAACCCAGATGCGCGGTTGAGCGAGTTGCTGGAACTGCTTGCCGTGGAAGACCAGCAACACCGCGCCTCTCTGCATAAGGAGTTTCAGGAACTCAGTCTACAGAAGCTAAAGAGCGTAAAGCGCAAGACGATTACCCGAGAATAGTCGGAGGACACCAGGGCCCCAATGACTGACAACACCGTTGCCGGTTTTCGACTGTCGACCCAACAGGAACGACTATGGTCCCAGCTAGCGGACAAAGCTTCACCTTTCTGGTCGGAATATGAGCTTCTGGTTGAAGGACCCCTCGATGCCGCGAAGCTTAAGACCGCGGTTCGAGACGTGGCTTCGCGCCACGAAATTCTCCGCACGGTATTTCACCGCCAGACCGGGCTGAAATTGCCATTTCAGGTGATCCTGGAATCTCCAGATTTCACCTGGCAGGCGGCTGACCTGCAAAAGTTGGATGAGTCCACGCAGCGTGAGAACGTCCGGAATTTGGTCAGCAATCGCGACACCGAATTTGATTTGGAACAGGGGCCTGCGCTCCATGTCGTGCTGGCGACGCTGGCTGCGCAAGAGCATTTGTTGGTGCTCAGTATTCCAGCGCTTTGCGCCGACTTGCGCGCCATGCAGGTCGTTGCCGGCGAGATAGGCCGTGCCTATGTCGACGGCTTCGACGAATCCGACGAAGTCATGCAGTATGCCGACGTAGCCGAATGGCAGCAGGAGTTGCTGGCGAGTGACGAAACCAAGTCAGGTCGCGATTACTGGCGGGACTACTGCCGCAAGATCGATTTCGCGGCCCTGGATTCCGTGTTGTCCGGTTTCCAAAAGAAATACACTGCGGAATTTTCGCCTGACGTGGTGGTGCAACCGGTACAACTTGCTCAGTTTGCCGCACAGTCGAACGAATCGCTGCAGAACTTTCTGTTGGCCTGCTGGCACGTGTTGCTGTCGCGAATGACGGGCCGCCCCGGCATTATTGTCGGCTGCCAGTTCGATGGCAGAAACTACGCGGAACTCAGTGCCACGGTCGGCGTACTGGGCAAATACCTGCCCCTCGAATTCAACTGCTCCGACGGAACCACGTTCAACAGTCTGCTTGAACAGGTGCAGCACACCAATGCGGACTTTAGGAACTGGCAAGACAGTTTCTCCTGGATCAATGCGGGTCTGCCGGGGGATTTAGAACAGGGACCAGTACTACCGTTGGCTTTCGAGTTTTATGAAATGCCCGGTATTCAGAGTTTTGGTGACTTGAAGTTCGCGGTCTCGCGACGGGAATCTGTTGCAGAACGCTTCCGGTTGAAGCTCTCTGCACTCCGTCAGAATGGTCGGCTCTGGCTGGAGTTCCATTTCGATTCGGGCTGCCTCGATCGTTCGACCATCGAACGTTGGAGTGCGCATTTCCTAACCCTTTTGAAGGCCGCGGTCGCGGACCCAGCAGTCGCGGTCAATCGACTGCCGTTGCTCGACGAGTCGGAACGCCGGCGCTTGCTGGTGGAGTGGAACCAGACCTCGGCTGACTTTCCGCGAAACCGGTGCATCCACGAACTGTTTGAAGCCCAGGCAGCATCCACTCCCGATCTTCCGGCTGTGCGCTACGAGGACAAGTGTCTGAGCTACCAGGAATTGAATGAGCAGGCCAACCAACTGGCGCACTATTTGCGAAGCAAAGGCATAGGCCCCGATTCCCGGGTTGGCCTGTGTATCGAGCGCAGCACGAGCATGATGGTTGCGGTACTGGCCATTCTCAAGGCGGGAGGCGCATATGTTCCGTTGAGCGCCGAGCATCCCACGCCGCGGCTGATGCAGCAACTAGCCGGAGCGTCGGCGCTGTTGACTGAAGCTAAATTCGAGTGTCTCATGCCGTCGTTTGGCGGCCCAGTTGTTTTGCTGGATAAGAACCGGAATCAGTGGTCACACTTTTCTACTGCGAATCCGGGGCCGACGACAACTCCCGAGAACATGGCGTATGTCATTTTTACCTCTGGTTCGACCGGAACGCCCAAGGGAGTCGCAGTTCGCCATCGCAACCTGGTCAACTACACCGCGTTCATCCAACGCCGCCTCGAGTTGGAGAAATATTCCGAGCCATTGCACTTTGCGACGGTGTCCACCCTGGGGGCTGACCTGGGGAACACGTGCATCTATCCCTCGTTGGTGTCGGGCGGGTGTCTGCACGTGATTGGGCACGACGTGTCGGCAGACAGTCAGCGATTGCGCGAATACATGGCCCGCTACCCGGTGGACGTATTGAAGATCGTTCCATCGCACCTGATGGCGCTGCTGAATTCCGGAGGCGGCAGGGAAGTGCTGCCGCGAAAGCATCTGGTAATGGGCGGTGAAGCGCTGACAATTCCACTGGTGGAGAAGATTGTGGCGGCGGGCGGAAGCTGCGAGGTATTGAACCACTACGGCCCGACCGAGGCCACTGTGGGTTCTCTGACGCTGCCGCTTAAGGACTTCGACTGGAAGAATTCATCGTCCCAAACAATTCCGATAGGACGTCCGATTGCCAATACTCAAGTTTACGTATTAGATACGCAAGGTGAGCCTGTCCCGATAGGCGTGGCCGGTGAACTCTACATCGCCGGCGAAGGAGTAGCCGCCGGGTATATCGATCAACCGGCGCGTACCGAAGAGCGTTTCCTGCGGGACCGGTTTAGCTCGGATGCGAGCGCGAAAATGTACCGCACTGGCGACCTTGTTCGATACCTGCCGTTCGGGGAGATTGAATTTCTCGGCCGCGTGGACGACCAGGTTAAGATTCGAGGCTTTCGCATCGAGTTGGGAGAGATTGAATCGGTGCTCCTGCAGCACGGTGGCGTGAAGCAGGCCGCAGTGATAGCTGTGCCGAACGAACTAGGCGATAAGTCTCTAGTCGCCTACGTGGTCGGTTCCGCAAGTAGCGATGAGTTGCGAGGCTACCTGCGAGGACAGCTGCCGGACTACATGATGCCATCGGCAATTGTCGAAATGCCGAAGTTTCCGCTCAATGCCAATGGGAAGATCGATCGGCAGGCATTGCCCAAGCCGGAGGACGTGCAGGCAAAGCAGAAGGCACAAGTTCCACCGCGGACGCCAGCCGAAGAGGTAATTGCAGCCATCTGGGGCGAGGTCTTGAGGCGCGATGGAATCGGCGTTGAAGATGATTTCTTCGAGATCGGCGGACATTCGCTGCTGGCGACCCAGATTGCCTCTCGGCTACGCGAGCATTTCCGCACTCCAATAGCGGTGCGCACGGTTTTTGAGGCTCCCACCATTGCCGAACTTGCGAAGCGGCTCGACGCTGCGCGCCGTGAAGAACAGGGGCTGGTTCCGCCGCCCATAAAGCCGGTTCCGCGCGACGGGGCGGTTCCGCTTTCGTTTGCCCAGGAGCGCCTCTGGGTGCTCGATCAAATGGAGCCGAGCAATCCTCTCTACAACATTCCGCGCTCGTTGCGGTTGAAGGGAGCCTTGCAGGTTGCGTCCCTGGAGAGGGCGTTGAACGAGATCGTGCGGCGACATGAATCGCAGCGTACCACCTTCGCCGTAAAGGACGAGCATCCGGTGCAGGTGTTTGCTCCGACCTTGATTATTCCGCTTGTGGTACAAGATCTCGCCGACATCCCGGAAAGCGGACGCGAAGAAGAAGCCCGCCGCCTCGCCGTCGAGGAGTCCCTGCGTCCCTTCGATCTGACAACCGGACCGCTGGTACGGGCAAGCTTGTTGCGGTTGGGCAGCGAAGATCACGTACTGCTCCTGACCATGCACCACATCATCAGCGACGCCTGGTCAGCGGGCATCTTCGTGCAGGAAATGGCTGTGTTGTACGAGGCTTATTGTGCCGGCAACCCCTCGCCGCTTCCTGAACTCGCGGTGCAGTACGCCGACTACGCTTGCCAGGAGCGCGAGTGGCTCCAAGGAGAAGTGCTGGAGAAGCAGCTGACTTTTTGGCGCGAGCGGCTCAAGGGCATACCACCGGTTCTGGATTTACCTCTCGATCGTCCACGCCCGCAAAAGCGGACATTTCACGGCGCGTGCGAGACCGTGCGAATTCCGGTGGAGACCCTGCGTGCGCTGAAAGAACTCAGCCGTCAGGAGGGAGCAACACTCTTCATGACGTTAATGGCGGGCTTCCAGGCGCTGCTGTCGCGGTACTCCGGACAGGAACAGATCGTGGTGGGGACCGACGTGGCCAATCGCACCATGCCCGAAACCGAGAGGATGATCGGGTTTTTCATTAATCTTCTTGCGGTGCGTAACGATCTTTCCGGCAACCCGACATTTCGAGAATTGCTTGGAAGGGTACGTGAAGGACTGTTGGAGGCCTATGCCCACCAGGAAGTGCCGTTCCCCAAGATCGTGCAGGAGATTCAGCCGGAACGAAGCGCCACGCACAATCCAATCGTGCAGGCGTTGTTCGTGATGCAGAACATCCCACTGGTCACGCGCGAGATGGCCGGCGTGCAGATGGAGTTCTTTGAGGCTCCAGTCACGACCTCGAAGTTCGACATGGCCGTGTTTGTTACCGAGAGGCCAGACGAACTGATCGCCTATTGGATCTACAGCACGGAGCTGTTTGAACAGTCCACAATCCAGCGCATGGCCCGGCATTTTGGAAACCTGCTGCAAAGTGCGGTTTCCCAGCCCCAGACGCGATTGAGCGCGCTAGCCATGTTAAGCCCAGAGGAAATCGAACAACAGGAAGCGGAAAAGAAGCAGCGGAAACAATCGCAGTTCAAGAAGTTGAAGGCCACGGCCCCCGAGGCGGTCGGGCTTTCAGCGGACGACAGTGCCAAAACGTCATCTTAAAACGGGACTGTCACTAGCAGGACGTGAGCTGCCTGCGGGGCATTCTGACAGTCTAAGCACCACGCGGTCACACTGATGTGCAGTTCGATTCGGCTGCCAGCGCCGCAGCGTAGCCCGAAGGTACCGTGATGTTCCACAGTGTCCAACGCTTGACATCTTCGGCATCGGGACGCGTGGCCAGAAGGGCCGGCGACACTCCGGGATCCAGGGAAACGTCAAATTGATCCAAGGGATGAGACAGCCCCTCGCCAAGGGCCTTGATAAACGCCTCCTTACGGGTCCAACACCGGAAGAATGCATCGTGGCGTTGTTCCAGGGGAAGTTCCCGCAAAGCACCGCGCTCTGCTGTCGAGAAAAATCGCTCGGCAATTTCGCTGGTTGCTAAATCCCGCCTCACCTTCTCGACATCGATTCCAATCCTGCGCCCGCGCGCAAAGGCGAACAAAGCCATATCTCCGCTATGTGTAACGTTGAAGTCAACCGCGTCTGCCCGAGTTTCTGACAATAGCTTTGGTCGTCCGAACTCCGAGTAGCTAAAGCGTAATTCCTTCGCTGGGACCCTAGCATAAGAGGCAAGCAACATGCGCAGTGTGCCGCGAGCGAGTATGTACTCCTTGCGGTCCTCGTCAAAGCGATAGCGCCCCGCTCTGGCCAACTCGTCTGGTGATAGCACTTCGCGGAAGCCCTGTATCACACCGAAACCCCAGTTTAGGCTCTGCTGCCACACATGTATTTCATCATTGGAGAGTTCAGGAGGACAAAGCGCGTCCGGATCGTATTGAAATTCGCGCACTGCGACGGTGGGAGAAGGAACTCGAGCCACGTTCATCTTCTTGATCTTCGCCGACGATTAGTAGCTTGCTGCAATGGCGGGGTCTTTGGACGCGCCGCTGGCGTCAGCGTGCTTCGCAGGTCGGCTACCGGGGCGCAGGCGTGACCGGATCATCTTGCCGACTAACTGCACGTGCGGTTCGCGGAGGACCTTATGGTGGTCCGCGTTGAATTCGTGGATCTCCACTCCACCATCGGTCCGCGCGCCCCAACCCAATTGGGGGTCGTCGATGTAGTAGTAAGGCTGTTTGGGCCGCTTAAATAGCAAGATCGGAGCATGGAAGTGGGGAGGCTGGAAATCTTTAGGCCAATATGCTTCGACCCAAGGTTGCGAGGCCTCGTTTTTTCCGGTCATGATTCGAACGCGACTCTCCAAGGCGCGCTTGATCCAATCCAGGCGTTCGCGGAGGCTCGCCTTCGCAAACCAAAGTACACGCTGGTGGTAGCCGTACAGACGCCAGCCCCATTTGCGCTGGGCATGTTCCATTACCCAGGTGTCGAAGATGGCAAATAAGGCAACTTCCTCGCCTTGGGACTCGAGTTGCAAGATCATCTGTTCGGCTATTTGACAGCCGCCGCACATTGCGGCCAGGAAGTAAGGCCCCCGTGGCTGCACTGCGCGCATTCCAGCGATGTACTGCTGGGCGTAGGCACGGAGCTCCTTCATGTCCAATGGGCGTCCCGGGTTCAAGTCAACGCGCGCTTGCAACTTGTAGAAAGCCTGATCTTCACCCAGGTTGCGTGCCAGTAGACCATACCCGAGGGCACGCACACCGGGAGTAGCCACACCGAAAAGTGGCGGAGACCCGCCGCTCCCTGGTTGAAATTCAGAGACCAAAGGTTCGGGAAGGGATTCAGAGCCTTCACGAAGCAGCTTGGCCAGTGACGCTACGGTCGATCCTCGGAAGAGACTCGCCAGCGGAACCTTTCGTCCCACTACCTTCTCCACCTCGGTCAGCAGTCGAACCGCGAGCACCGAGTGTCCGCCTAGGTCAAAGAAATTGTCATTCACACCGAGGTTCGGAATGCTTAATACGTTCTCCCATACCCTGATCAGGATCTGTTCAAGCCGATCGCTCGGAGCGGTCCTGCTGCCCGTCTCGAAGTGCTCGATGTTCGGGGTCGGCAAAGCGCGGCGGTTGATCTTTCCATTTACCGTCAGTGGCAGAGCATCGATCTTAGTAAATATCGAGGGCACCATGTACACGGGAAGGCGTGGCTCTAAGTAAGCGCGCAATTCGGCACGGTCAACGTCTTTCTCGGATTTGGGGACTATGTACGCAACCAATTTCTTCTCACCCGGCCGGTCCTCGCGAAGGATGACCACGACCCGCTCGACACTCGGATGGGTTGCCAAGACCGTTTCAATCTCCCCCAACTCGATGCGGAAACCACGAATCTTCACTTGGAAGTCTGTCCGGCCATGGAACTGCAGGTTGCCGTCAGGCAGGTACGACGCTATGTCGCCGCTGCGGTACAGCCGTTCCCCAACCCGGAATGGGTCGCGGACAAATCGTTCAGCCGTAAGATCTGGAAGGTTTTGATAACCGCGGGCCACCCCGGCTCCGCCAATATACAGTTCACCTTGAACGCCGCATGGTACCGGTTCGCCGTGCGTGTCAAGCAGGTACATCGTAGTATTGGAAATCGGACGCCCAATGGGGACAGTCTGAGTAACTTCGGAATCGACCTTGTACAGATTGGAACAGACTGTGACCTCCGTGGGCCCGTACATATTCCACAGTTCGCGGCAGCGCGGTAGGAGCTGATTGGCCAAGTCGGGGGAGAGTGATTCGCCCCCACACAGAATCTTCAGCCCGGGCATTCCTCCCCACTCGTTTTCGGTCAGCATCCGCCATGTGGCTGGTGTGGCAAACATGACGGTAACCTCGGAACTGTCCATCAATCCCTTAAGCTGCTCGGGATCGGCCGCCTGCTCCCGCGAAGCCAGGACGACTTTGGCCCCACTCAGCAGCGGGAGGTAGACCTCAAGCCCAGCTATGTCGAACGACAGAGTCGTAACCGCCACCAAGGTATCGTCCGACGAAAGACCCGGTTGATGCTGCATGCTGGTGAGGAAGTTCACAAAACTGCGGTGCTCAATCTGGACCCCTTTGGGTTTTCCGGTTGACCCAGAGGTGTATAGCACGTATGCCAAATGCTCAGGGCCCGCCGACCGGGGAAGATCAGACGTACTCACACGAGCAATCGAGGGCCAGTCAGTATCAAGGAAGATGCGTTCCGCTGCTCCTTCAGGCAACGCGTCCGCGAGCGTGGCTTCGGTTAGCAGAATCGGCACCGCGGCGTCTTCGAGAATCATGGTGATTCGATCCTTGGGATAGATCGGATCCAGCGGTACATAGGCACCACCAGCCTTCATAATTCCCAATAACGCCACGAGCAATTCGGGCGAGCGATCAATCATCAATCCGACCAAAATATCAGGGCCGACACCACGTTTCTGGAGATAGCGCGCCAATTGGTTCGACCGTTGGTGCAATTCACCATAGGTCATCTGCCGATCGCCCGCTACAACCGCAACCTTATCCGGGAGCTGCCGGGCTTGCTGCGCGAAGAGTTCGTACAGGCACATGTCCCGGGGGTACTCAACCTCGGTTGCATTCCAGTCCACAAGGATCTGCTGGCGCTCCTCAGCGCTGAGCATCGGCAAGTGGAAGACGTCCATGGCAGGCCTAGCGACGGCGGCTTCCAGCAAGCGCAGGTAATGTCCCAGCATCCGCCGAATCGTGTCAGCTTCAAACAAGTCAGGGCTGTATATAGCGGTTACGCGCAGGCCGTCCGGTGTTTCCGACGTGAAAACAGAAAGATCGAACTTTGCGCTCTGATCGCCAGACCCAAACGGAGTGGCTTCAATGTCGCCCATCGTCTGTTTGGCGGTGGGAACATTCTGCAGGACAAACATGACCTGGAAAAGCGGGTTGCGGCTCAAGTCGCGATCGGGCTTGAGTTCCTCGACCAGTTTCTCGAAGGGCAGGTCCTGGTGGGAATACGCGCCCATGGCGGATTCCCGCACCCGAGCCAGCAACTCGCGGAAGCTGGGGTTACCGGACAGATCGGTGCGCATGACCAGGGTATTGACGAAGAAGCCGATCAACTTTTCCACTTCGGCGCGGTTGCGGCCCGCAATCGGTGAGCCGACGACTACGTCCTGCTGGCCTGAGTAGCGGGACATTAGCACATTAAAGGCCGTCAGCAGCGTCATGAATAACGTGGCGCTTTCGCTGCGGCTTAACTGCCGGATGGAATCCAGCAATTCGTTGGGAAGAATGACGGTCTCGCGCGCTCCGCGATAAGTTTGCACCGGGGGACGGGGATAGTCCGTGGGCAGGTCGAGACTGGCCGGAGCGCCACTCAGGTGCTCTTTCCAGTAGGCCAGTTGCTTGTCGAGAGTTTCGCCGGAGAGGAAATCGCGCTGCCATACGGCGTAGTCGGCGTACTGCACTGCGAGTTCCGGCAGCGGCGACGGTTGATCTTCGGCAAAGGCCTCGTATAGGGCGTACAGTTCCTGTGACAAAATGCCCAGCGACCAGCCATCGCTGATCACGTGATGGGTATTCAGGACCAGCACGTGATCGTCGTCGGCCAAGCGGAACAGCTTCGCCCGCAACAGCGGAGCTACCGACAGGTCGAATGGCTCGGCAACTTCTTCTGCTGCCCGGCGCCGGGCTTCGTCCTCGCGGTCGGCCTGCGGCAACGAACTCAAGTCTTCGCGGAGAAGCGGCAAGGTGACCGCCGGTGAGATGACCTGAACCAACTCATCGTCGACCATCTGGAACGATGTGCGCAGCGTTTCATGCCGCCGCACAATCTCGTTCAAGCTCTTCTCCAGCATGTCCGCCCGCAGAGGGCCAGCCATCCTGACCAGGTACGGTACGTTGTAACGCGCAGTGTCGGGATCCAATTGGTCGAGGATCCATAACCGCTGCTGGGCGAACGAAAGCGGCGGAGGAGCATGGCGCGGTACCGGCCGGATCGGCGGAGCCAGCATTCCTTGCTGCTCTCGCTGCAGTTGTTGCACTCGCTCGGTTAATCCTGCCACCGTGGGAGCTTCGAACAACGCGCGTAAGGGCAACTCGACCTGGAAGGCATGGCGGATGCGCGATACCACCTGCGTTGCCAACAACGAGTGCCCGCCGAGTTCGAAGAACTGGTCGTGCACGCCCACCTGGTCATGCCGTAGAACTTCGGCCCAGATGCTCGCCATCACTTCTTCCGCTGGCGTGCGGGCACCCTGGTACTCAGCTGCCAACTCTGGCCGGACGTATTCCGGCGCCGGCAGATTCTTGCGGTCAACTTTGCCATTGGGAGACAGGGGTAGACGCGCCATCTCCACCCAGGCAACCGGGACCATGTATTCGGGCAAGCGTTCTTTCACCCAATTGCGCAACTCGGCAACCTGGATGGCGGAGCCCGCGGCGGGTACGACATAGCCCACCAACCGCTTGTCGCCAGCCACATCCTCGCGGGCCTGGACCACGCAATCCTGCACCGAGGGATGGCGGCCCAGCACGCTTTCAATCTCGCTCAACTCAATGCGGAAGCCGCGGATCTTCACCTGGTAATCGCGGCGGCCGACATACTCAATGTTGCCGTCCGGCCGGAATCGAGCTACGTCGCCGGTTTTATAGAGACGACCACCGTTTTCCAGTCGGAAGGGGTCTTCGACGAACTTCTGGGCGGTCAGCTCTGGCTGTTTCAAATAGCCACGAGCCAGACTGACACCCGCGATATGGAGTTCACCAGGCACACCGACCGGAACTGGTTCCATGTACTCATCGAGGATGTAGAGCTGGGTGTTCCAGATCGGTTTTCCGATGGGCACGACCGATGTGCCAGAAACGGGCGTACAGCGCCAGTAAGTTACGTCGATCGCTGCTTCGGCCGGCCCATAGCAGTTCTGCAACTTCGGTCCCAGACGCTCAAAGAAGCGCTCCTGCAGGTCGGGCGTCAGGGCCTCGCCACCAGAAAACACTCGACGCAGGCTGGTGCACTTTTCCAAATTCTCGGCTTCCAGGAAGACGCGGAGCATGGAGGGAACGAAGTGAGTAGTTGTGATCTTTTCGCTGGCGATCAGGCTCGCCAGGTATTCCGGGTCCTTATGTCCCTCGGGACGAGCCACAACAACGCAAGCTCCCACCATCAGGGGCCAGAAAAACTCCCAGACCGAGACATCGAAGGTGTATGGGGTCTTGTGCAACACCCGGTCGTCGGGTTTCAACCCATAGGTTGCCTGCCGCCACAACATCTGGTTCAGGGTTGCCTGATGCAAATTCACAACACCCTTGGGCTTTCCGGTTGATCCGGAGGTATAGATCACGAAGGCCGGATCTTTCCCTGAGGTCAGAACGGGAAGATTGGTTGCAGGCTCGTCGGCCACCATGTGCCAATCACGGTCCACGCAAATGATAGGAACCTGGCTTTCTGGCAACCGGTCCAGCAGGCGCTCAAGCGTGAGCAGCACCGGCGGCTCTGCGTCCTCAAGCATGCCAGCGATTCTTGACTGTGGGTGTTCGGGGTCGAGCGGGACGTAGGCTCCGCCAGCCTTCAATACTGCCAGAACTCCGACCACCATCTCTACCGAGCGTTCCAGACAGAGGCCCACGAAAA
Source organism: Terriglobales bacterium (assembly GCA_036512955.1). Taxonomy (GTDB): domain Bacteria; phylum Acidobacteriota; class Terriglobia; order Terriglobales; family Acidobacteriaceae; genus DASRAA01. The sequence goes on along the minus strand of DATBZX010000345.1, from coordinate 5,147 downwards.
CGCCTGGCCCAACACCATGTTTCCGGAGACAATGCGCCAACTGATTGGCGCGAGCATTCAGGTCAAGATAGGTGAGTCGCTGCGGTTCAAATACCAACGCCGTAGCGTCCGGAGTGCGCTCCACCTGCGCTTCGATGAACTGGGGCAGGGAGCGATCGCGGGGGAATTCCCGGTCCGTGTCGTTCCAGTCCACCAGGAGTTGCCGGCTCTCCGTCGGAGTGAGCATCGGCATATGGAAAACTTCGATTGCTGGCGTGGCCACTGCGGCTTCGAGCAAGCGCTGGTAATGTCCCAGCATCCGCCGAATGGTCTCGGCTTCAAACAAGTCGGTGTTGTAGATGGCCGAGACACGCAATCCGTCCGGTGTTTCCGAGGTAATCAACGAAAGGTCGAATTTCGCGCTGGGCACTCCCGCTCCGAAAGGAGTCGCCTCGATCTCGCCCATGCGCTGTGCCGCCGTCGGAACATTCTGCAGGACAAACATCACCTGGAAAATGGCATTACGGCTCAAGTCGCGATCGGGCTTAATCTCCTCGACCAGTTTTTCGAACGGCAGATCCTGGTGGGCATACGCGCCCATGGCGGATTCCCGCACCCGTGCCAGCAACTCGCGGAAGCTGGGGTTGGCGGACAGATCGGTGCGCATGACGAGGGTGTTGACGAAGAAGCCGATCAACTTTTCCACTTCGGAGCGGTTACGGCCCGCAATCGGTGTACCCACGACTACATCCTGCTGGCCGGAGTAGCGGGACAGCAGCACATTGAAGGCCGTCAGCAGCGTCATGAACAGCGTGGCGCTTTCCGTCCGGCTTAACTGCCGGATGGAATCCAGCAGTTCGTTGGGAAGAATGACGGTTTCGCGCGCCCCACGATGGGTTTGCACCGGGGGACGAGGACGGTCCGTGGGCAGGTCCAGGTTGGCCGGGGCCCCCGTCAGGTGCTGCTTCCAGTAGGACAGTTGCTTGTCGAGGGTTTCGCCGGAGAGGAAATCGCGCTGCCAAACGGCGTAGTCGGCGTATTGCACTGCCAGTTCCGGCAGCGGTGAGGGTTGGTCCGCAGCAAAGGCCTCGTACAGTGCTGCCAATTCCTGCGACAGCACACCCAACGACCAGCGATCGCTTATGACGTGATGGGTATTCAGGACCAGGACGTGATCGTCGTCAGCCAAGCGGAACAGCGTCGCCCGCAGCAGCGGGGCCACCGACAGATCGAATGGCTTGGCAACTTCATCGGCCGCCCGTCTCCGGGCTTCGTCCTCGCGCCCAGCCTTCGGCAACGAACTTAGGTCCTCGCGAAGCAGTGGCAAGGTGAGCGCGGGTGCAATGATCTGTGCCAGTTCGTTGTCGACCATCTGGAACGAGGTGCGCAGCGTCTCATGCCGTCGCACGATCTCGTTGAGGCTCTTTTCCAACACGTCCGCCCGCAGAGGGCCAGTCATCCTGACCAGATACGGTACGTTGTAACTTGAGTTGTTGGGGTCCAGTTGGTCCAGGAACCACAACCGCTGCTGGGCGAACGAGAGCGGAGGCGGAGCGTGGCGTGGCATCGGCCGGATCGGCGGAACTAGCAGCCCTTCCTGCTCCCGCTGCAATTGTTCCACCCGCTCGGTCAATCCTGCCACCGTGGGAGCTTCGAACAACGCGCGCAACGGCAGTTCGACCTGAAAGGCCTGGCGGATGCGCGACACCACCTGCGTCGCCAAAAGCGAGTGGCCACCCAATTCGAAGAACTGGTCGTGCACGCCTACCTGGTCAAGCCGAAGAACCTCGCCCCATATGCTGGCCATCACTTCCTCGGCCGGCGTGCGGGCACCCTGGTACTCACCTGCCAACTCTGGCCGGTTGTATTCCGGAGCGGGCAGGTTCTTGCGGTCGACTTTGCCATTGGGAGACAGGGGAAGACGCGCCATCTCCACCCAGGCAACCGGGACCATGTATTCCGGCAGGTGTTCCTGCACCCACTTGCGCAAGTCGGCAACCTGGATGGCAAAGCCCGCGGCAGGCACCACATAGCCCACCAACCGCTTGTCGCCAGCCACATCCTCGCGGGCCTGGACCACGCAGTCCTGCACCGAGGGATGGCGGGCCAGCACGCTTTCAATCTCGCTCAACTCGATGCGGAAGCCGCGGATCTTTACCTGATTATCAACGCGCCCCAGAAACTCGATCCGCCCATCCGGCAGGAAGCTGCCCATGTCGCCGGTTTTGTACATACGGGCGTTCGGTTTTTGCGAAAAGGGATCGAGGATGAATTTCTCCGCCGTCAACTCCGGCAGATTCAGGTAGCCGCAGGTGACGCCATCACCCGCGATATGGATCTCGCCCGGCACTCCGGCCGGAACCGGCTGCAGGTCTTTGTCGAGAATGTAGACTTGCGTGTTGGCCAGCGGACGTCCAAGCACGATGGGCTCATCGACTGAGCGGAAGTGATGGTACGTCGACCATACCGTCGTCTCGGTCGGACCGTAGAAGTTGTAGAGCGAGTTGTCGGCTTCAAGTAATCGCGTGCACAACTCGCGCGGCAGGGGCTCAGCGCCGATCGCCCGCTTCAGTCCCTTGGCGGTGAAACCTGCATCCAGCAATAAGCTCCACGTGGTCGGAGTGGCGTGGACAATGGTCGCTCCGGTTTCCCGCAGCAATGCCGCCAATTCCTCCCCATTGGATGCCATCTCCCGTCGTGCCAGTACCGTTCGTCCGCCCGTAACGAGCGCCAGGTACAACTCGGGAATGCACATGTCAAAGGCAAAGGAAGCCAGAGCAGGGAACACATCGCTGGGGCCCATGTGCAATTCCTGCGCCATGAAGCACAACAGGTTCACCACAGCGCGATGCGGCACCTGCACGCCCTTCGGACGTCCGGTCGAGCCTGACGTGTAGATCACATAGACGATGTCTTCGGGTTTTGCGGCGCGCTGCAGGTTCGACGTGCTTTGCCGCGCGATTTGCAGCCAGTCCGAGTCGAGGCAGATTACTTCCGCGGCATGCTCGGGCATAACCGGCAGCAGGGCTTGTTGCGTGAGCAGCACCGGCACCTGGGCGTCGTCCAGTACCAACTTCAAGCGCTCAGCCGGATAGTAGGGATCGAGCGGCACATACGCCGCACCAGCCTTTTGGGTGCCCAACAATCCAACCATCATAACGAGCGACCGTTCGACGAAAATCCCTACTCGTTGTCCGGGTCCGACGCCGCGTTGCTGCAGATAGTGGGCCAATTGGTTGGCCCGCTCGTTCAACTCGCCATACGTCAGTTGGCCTTTCTCAAAAACACAGGCCACCGCGTTGGGAGCGCGTTCCGCCTGTTGCTCAAACAATTCGTGCAGGCAAAGCTCCGACGGGTACTCCATCTGAGTTGCGTTCCAGCCGCCCAGTACCTGCTGAAGCTCGTCGCTGGTAAGCAGCGGCAACTGCGAAATTCGCATGCCCGGACCAGCGAACGCGCCGTTCAGCAGCGTCTGGTAGTGCAGCAGCATGCGATCGATGGTGGAGCCGTCGAACAAGTCGGTGTTGTATTCAATTCGGCCGGTGAGGCCGTCTGCCCCTTCCTGTAGGAAGAAGGACATGTCGAACTTCGCAGTGGTACCGACTACGCCGCCCAGCGGTTGAAGTTGCAGGCCACTGAGTTTGAAATCTCGTCGGTTTGCGCTCTGCAGGGAGAACAGCACCTGGAACAGCGGGTTGTAACTCAGGCTGCGCTCAGGCCGCAATTCCTCCACCAATCGCTCAAACGGCATGTCCTGGTGAGCATAGGCTCCCAGTGCGCTGTCTTTCACCCGCTCCAGCAAGTCGCGAAAAGTCGGGTCTCCGGCAAGGCTGGTGCGCAGCGCCAGGGTGTTGGCGAAGTACCCGATCACCCCTTCGATCTCGGCCCGGTTGCGATTGGCGATTGGTGCGCCAACCACGATGTCGTTCTGCCCTGAGTAGCGAGAGAGAAGTACCTGGAACGCCGCCAGCAGCGTCATGAACGGTGTCGCACCGAATCGGCGACTGGCATTGGCTACTTCATTCGACAGAGTATGTGGAAAAGCGAAAGACTTCACTGCTCCGCGAAAGCTTTGTACAGCCGGACGAGGCCGGTCTGTCGGCATGTCCAGTGTCGCGGGAGCGCCGGCCAGTTGCTGCTTCCAAAAGTTCAGGAGGTTCTCGAGGTTCTCTCCCTGCAAGTGGTTCCTCTGCCAAACCGCATAATCGGCATATTGCAAGGGAAGTTCTGGCAGTGGCGAAGGCAAACCAGCGGCGTATGCGTCATACAGCGCCGACAGATCGCTGACCAGAATGCGGCGCGACCAGCCATCAAAGACAATATGGTGGGTCGTGATCAGAAGCACGTGGTCGTTCGGCCCGAGGCGCAGAAGCTTGGTGCGAACCAAGGGCCCATTCTTCAGGTCCAGCGGCGTTCGCGCTTCCTTCATGGCGGCCGCCAGGGCTTCCGATTCGACGTCGGGGAAGCTCGTGATATCCACTACCGGCAAAGGTAGTTGCAGCGACGCTGCCACAATTTGTACAGGCTGTCCTTCGATAACATCGAAAGTCGTCCGCAGAATCTCGTGGCGGTTCACGATTTCGTTCAAGCTGTGTTCCAGCGCTTCGACATTCAGTTCGCCGGTCATGCGGATCGACCACGGCACACTATAGGAGGTGTTGTTCGGCTCCAACTGATTGAGGAACAACAGACGTTGCTGGGCGAAGGTCACCGGAAACACGTAGATGTGTTCGGCGCCAGGTTCGGAACCCGGATTCGGCCCTGTCATTTGTGTCCCAATTCCGCCGTCAATCTTCATCACCGACGAATTCCCTCTACCCCCGGCGAACAACTTCGGTTGCTAAGCCTTCGCAGCGTTGATGCGGTCAACTTCGGCGCCATCGACGAGGTCGCCCAGGGCAACCACAATCTTGCGTGGTCCGACGTAGGAATCACGCGCGTGGGCCGCCAGCATATTGTCGAGTGATACCATATCGCCCTCACGCCAGGTAAAGCGCACAGAGTATTTCTCGTACACTTCGCCGACGTGATCCATAACGGAATCCGGAATCTCGGTGCCATCGCCGAAGTACACGTGGCGAGGCAGATCCTCACGCTTGAAAATCGAGAGCAGGGAATCCCGAACCGCAGGATCGAGGCAGTGTACGTGATGCAACTGGACTTGGTTG
>DATBZX010000344.1:0-12086 GCA_036512955.1 Terriglobales bacterium | reverse complement strand
GTGGTGGTGCTGGAGCAAGACCAGAAGTTTCTCGACAAAGGTTTCGCAGGGATTGAGAAATCGCTCGTGCGCCTGGTCGAGCGCGGCGTAGACAAGGGCGGCATCACGGCCGAGCAGAAGGCAGCGGCGCAGGCAAGGTTGAAGGGAACCACCGACATACAAGACCTGGCGGACTGCGACATCGTGATCGAGGCGATCATCGAAAACCTCGACGAGAAGCGCAAGACTTACGCGCAACTCGATTCGATCGTTAAGAAAGAGTGCATCTTTGCCAGCAATACCTCGTCCATCTGCATCACCGAAATGATGACGGCCACCAAGCGCCCGGAGCGCTTCATCGGCCTGCACTTCTTCAATCCCGTCCCCATGATGAAGCTGGTCGAGGTGGTGAAGACCATCGCCACCGCTCCCGAAGTCTATGAGACCGCGGTCGCGTTCGGCGCGAAGTTGGGGAAGGTCCCGGTGCGCACCAGCGACAAGCCGGGATTCATCGTGAACCGGCTGCTGGTGCCCTATTTGCTCGATGCGATTCGCGCCTATGAAGAGGGTGTGGGCTCGATCCCCGACATCGACGAGGCCATGAAGCTGGGCTGCGGCCACCCGATGGGGCCGTTCACGCTGCTGGATTTCGTCGGCCTCGATACCACCTACTACATCACGCATGTCATGTATGACGAGTTCAAGGAACGGCGCTTTGCCGCGCCTCCGCTGCTGAAGCGCCTGGTGCTGGCGGGCTGGTATGGACGGAAATCTGGCAAGGGATTCTACGATTACGCCGACCCGAAGAACCCGGTGCCGAGAACGTTTGTGTAAGCTGGGCACGGAGGAGGGAGTCGAGCACTGTGGCTCTAAAACAAACAGTCGTAGACCGGTTACTGCTGGGCAAATCGCTTCTAGATCGGTTCCGCTTCGAGCCGGTTGCCGTGCACGACAGGCACACACTCGCTCGGAATATCATCACCGCGCATGATGCAGCAGAACTCGCGATTGCTGCCGTTGCAGACGAACTCGGATGCCTGCCGGCCAACCGCGGGAAGACTTACCTCATGGACTACTTCGATCCAATCGAGAAGATGACGGATCTTGCGCCCCAAGGCAGAGAGTACCTGCGTCAGCTAAATGATGTCCGATCTCTGCTAAAACATCAAGGTTTGTATCCCGACGGCAGACAGTGGGCACGAGTTGGTGAGAGCGTATATCAACACGTCACTGAGTGGTGTTCCGATTACTTGAAGACTCCTTTTAGCGAGCTGGATGAATCCGCTCTTCTTGCGGATTCAGAGGTAAAGACTAGGTATGACGAGGCAAGGCGATTGGCCTCCGAGGCGAATTACAAAGCAGCGCTCGAGGAGATCGCGGTGGCTCTTTCCATAGTCTTCAGGAACAACGCAGCGCTTCGGGGATTGACTGCAGGCAACCCGCGCAGTGACGATGCCATCCGATTGTCGGGTTTTGGCGTTCATGCGAACGACTTCCTCGCCTTACAGCAGTTCCTGCCGCTCGTTCCGACTTACGGAGAAGAGAAAGGGACTCCACAATGGAAGCAGTCGGCGTTTGGACATCCAGGCAACTGGCGAGAAGAAACTGTGGCTTTTTGTCTGAGGACGTTCATCGACGTCGCCATCAAAATTCAGGACGCGCCCTGGATTCCCGGCGCGTTATCGCGTCCCATGCTTTATGACCAAGAAATCGAAGCGTTGAAAGATCGAGTGGAAATCTGGACGGAAGTTAGGAAGAACAGCAAAGGGGAGATCCTCAGTGGTTTCGATTTCTTTTCCGCGGGTGAAATCGAGCGGGAGGTCGTGCGAACTCTAAACCGCGGGGAAAAGCTCCGAGCGTTTGTTAGTGTTGCCACCGAGAGCAGCGGCAACAGCGCTCGAGATAGCTTCTTCGGCGGTGGAGTTAAGACCGGTGGGGTGCTTACCGTAATGGCTTTCTCTACGGAACCGAAACTCGGCCTCTACGGCAAAGTGCTGGCCTCGGAGGTCAAGGTTAGATGTGTCCCGAAAGATGACGACTTTATAAGGCAGTTCTTTCCTCAGTTAACGGCAATAGACTGGGATTCGGAGTGACGGTAACGACTTACCCGTGCACTGAGGATATCGCACCGGTACCAAGGTGACCCTGGCCAATCCGTACGCCAACGACGAAATCTAGGATGCAAAAGGATCGATGATGACCGACTTCCAGAACCTCCATCTCGAAAAGAAAAACCACATCGCCTACATCACCATTGACCGCCCCAAGGTGCTCAATGCCCTGAGCATGGCCACCATGGACGAGCTGCGCCAGGCGTTCGCCTCGGTGAAAGACGACGCCGAAGTACGTGTGGTCATCCTCACCGGAGCGGGCGAGAAGGCCTTCGTCGCCGGCGCTGACATCAGCGAGCTGGCGCAGCAGTCGCCCATCTCGGCCAAGGAGTACACCCACCGCGGCCAGGCCATCATCGATTCCATCGAGAATCTGGGCAAGCCGGTGATCGCGTGCATCAACGGCTTCGCGCTCGGCGGTGGCTGCGAGCTGGCGCTGGCCTGCACTATGCGTCTTGCCAGTGACAATGCCAAGCTCGGCCAACCCGAGGTCAAGCTCGGACTGATCCCCGGCTACGGCGGCACGCAGCGGCTGTCGCGGCTGGTGGGCAAAGGCATAGCGCAGCAGCTCGTGCTCACCGGCGAGATGATCACCGCCGCCGAGGCCCTGCGCATCGGGCTGGTGAATGAAGTCGTGCCCGCAGCGGAACTCATCCCGCGCGCCGAAGCCATCGCCGCCAAGATCATCGCCAACGCTCCGCTGGCCGTGCAGTACGCCATGGAAGCGGTGAACCACGGCCTCGACATGACTCTGGCCGAAGGCCTTTACCTCGAAGCCACACTCTTCGCCGTATGCTGCTCGACCGAGGACAAGAATGAAGGCACCAAGGCCTTCCTGGAGAAGCGGGCTGCGCAGTTCAAGGGGAGATAGTGGTTAGTGGTTAGTGGTTAGAAAAGGCGCCCGGCCTCTTTACCGCTGCTTGTCGGACGATCGAGGTTCGGTGGAGTCGGATGGTTCCCGTGGTGCGCGATTCAATAGTTCTTCGGGGTTCAGGCCGAGGCGCTCGATGGTGTCGAGTAAGCGCGGCCATTCCTCCTGCAAAAACCTCTCGCGTTCGGCCGCCAGCGCTAGTTGGCGGGCGCCCGGAATGACGAACATGCCGCGTCCTCGACGCGATTCGACCAGCCCTTCGCTCACGAGTTGCTGATAGCTCTTGAGGACGGTGAGAGGACTCACCCGAAACTCGGCGGCTAGACGGCGGACGGATGCCAAAGCTTCGCCTTCCGGCAGGCTTCCGTCCATGATCGTGGTGACTATGAAGTCCCGGATTTGGCGGTAAATGGGCTGATTGTCGTCCCAGTCAGAGTCGATGTTCATGAGGTCGAGCCCCTAATTTTTTATTGTTATACACAACTATAACACATGCTCAGATGCAATAGACTGCTCTAAATAAATGAGTTACATCGTTGTCGTCAACTATTAGAAATTGTTATACATAACCATAACACCATGCCACACCTTGTATGCTGGCAAAATTCAGGGAGCGGCCCGCAAGACCGACGATGTCGAATTGTCAAAGAGCCGCGGGCAATCGCAGCCTGGGCCGCGAGGTGAGGGCACAAGAATCCCTCGATCCTCGGTGAAGGTATAGAGGAGCTAGCGAGTGGGCCGCAAGGAGATTCGGGTTTCTGACGGAACGAAAGTAACCTGTGCAGTTCCAATATGGGACATCGATCGTGCGTGGAAATGGATGAACCATGCGCGTGGTAATTCGTCAGGAGTCCGTTGAAGTCAAAAGACCGACCCCGCCAGAAGAGGGCGGTATGGGCCACCTGCCGGTGTCGCAAATGGTATGATGCGGCGTTAAAATACCAGCTCTTGCAGCGAGGTGCCTATGGGCTTTTGGAATCGACTTTTTGGAAAGCAAGCCGTCGGGTCTAAAGGTTCCAAGGCTTCATCAATTAGGCTAGACGCGTGGAAATGTCCGCACTGCAAAGCCACAAATGCATTACAGAATACGCATTGCGACTTTTGCCGAACTCCGCGTCAACAAGCACAGTCATCCTTCGCAGGGCCATCTCGTCCTGTCCAGCATTCGACCAACGTCGCGCCACGGCGGACCGCACCCGCTGCGCGTGAGGCCGTGGCTTGTCCAGTCTGTAAAGGCAAAGGGACAACTATTGGACGCGGTTATGTGGTTCATACCTGTTATGAATGCGATGGAGGCGGCCTCGCTCTCAGCGCCGAGGAAAAAGCAGAGCAAAAACGAAAAGCCGCAGAGCGGAAAGTGTCGGCGATGTCACGACCTAGTGATGCTGCAGCAAAGCAGTGCATTGACTTGCTAAACACGGATTACAGTACTGTTAACGACGAAGAGAAGTCTGCCGCACTAGCGCTTCTTGGACCTTGGAATGACCTGAGGGCGATTGAACCGATATTTGTTGGCTGCGTCGCGAATGCCCAAAGCGGTAACGGCCAAAAAATCATGCAAGCCATGGCGCTTAAAAGTTTAGACCAGCTCAATCGCTGGATCACCTCAACGAAACCGCCGGCGCTGGAGGTCAGTTGCCGGAAGTTGAATGCCTTCCGAGCGGCTGCAGAGAAAAAACAACTCCACATGGACCCCGTTTTTGTGGAACTCGGCAGACGCGGCACGGAACAGGATGCGGACTGGATTCTGGTCGAATACGAAAAGAAGAAGAGCGGGTCGGCCCTCAGCTACATGGAGGGGCTGCTTCTTTCCCATGCGTCCAAGATCACGCGTGAATTGCTCGACAAATTTACGAGCCTTGGAGGGTTTGAGGAACATTATTGGGAAGACGAACCCGCATACCAGTGGCGTGTTTTTGAAATTTCCACATCGAAAATCCAAGAGTTGGCGAAAGACGAACTCCATCGACGGGGTAGTTAGATCGACATGTTCCCCGTTTTCACGAGATTACGTCAATCCTAACGTCGATTCGCTGTTTAGTGCCCGAGAGCTGGCGCTTGATGCGAAACGATGAACTTGGGTCCAAGTTGGGTCTAAATGCTGACAAACACCGTATAAAACGTGCTCTGTGACGCAGAAACGTAATGCGAACCAATGAGATAAACCTTCGTTCACTGCCTTGGAATGCGGGCTATGATCTGCCGCGCCTCAGGCGCTGCGTTGTCCCACTGCGGGGAAATGAGGCCCACCCATTTCTAAGAGAGGTCGGCCACTGGTTGAGTCTTCCGACGCGGCGGGAAAAATCCCCACTCAAGGCCAAAGAGGGCCTTGCATGGGGTACCCAGCGGATGGATATTCGAGACCTCCGCGGGTGGCCCACATTTGCCAGTGGTTGGCAAATGTGGGAGTAATGGAGCCTCATGAAATTTCGAAATCTGTTGCAGTTAGTCATCGCAATTCTGGTCAGTGCGATCGCAGCCTCCACCGCCATCGCACAATCTCCTCCAGCCCCGCAAAAGACTGAACGCCCTGCGCCGCCAACCCGCGATCCCCACACTGTGGGATATGTCGCCGCCAAGGAACTGCCCGACGGTGAAGTCCCTCCCGCGAATACGGACGGCAATTTCATCATCGGGCCTACGCACCCGGCTGCTCCCGAATTGTCCGCACAAGACGGCACGCTGCAGGGACGCGTCATCGAGTTCACCATGAACTCCTCCGACAGCAAGATCTATCCCGGCATTGCGCGTGAGCCTAATACCTTTGGAACTCCCGATCCCACGGACCCAGCCAAGCTCGTCGTAACCACCAGCCATCCCGCTCCCTATACGCGCCAGGTGTTCGTTTATGTCCCCAAACAGTACGTGGCGGGCAGCTTGGCGCCTTTCATGGTCGGAGCGGATGGGTCGGACCGCCTGCTGTTTTCGGCGCTCGACAAACTCATCGCCGAGAAAAAGGGGCCGGTGATGGTGGCAATCTCCATCGGCAACGGAGGCGGCGACGCCCAGGGAAGCGAACGTGGCCTTGAATACGACACCATGTCCGACGTTGATGCAGAGTTCGTGGAGAAGGAAGTATTGCCGCTGGTCGAATCCAAGGCCAATGTGAAACTCACCAAAGACCCCGACGGCCGCGCGACCATCGGCTACAGCTCAGGAGGCTCGTGCGCGTTGATCATGACGTGGTATCACCCAGAGCGATATCACCGTGTGCTGACGTATTCGGGAACCTACGTCAACCAGCAATGGCCGTACAATCCGAAGTCTCCGCACGGGGCGTGGGAGTTTCATGAGCACCTGATCCCGGAAAATCCGGCCAAACCGATACGGATATGGATGGAAGTTGGCGACCGGGACCTTTTGCCCCCTCGGCTTATGCAGGACAACATGCACGATTGGGTGCTGGCGAATGAGCGCATGGCGAGCGTGCTCGCCGATAAGGGCTATCACTACCAGTTCGTCTTTGCCCGCAACGCCGTGCACGTCGATCGCGGTGTGAGAGAGCAGACGCTGCCCGAAGCGCTGGAGTACGTCTGGCAGGGCTACCGACCTCCAAGTGGCGGGCACTGATCGGGCTACCATCTACAATGGACTCCTATGATCCGAAGCATTATTGTTCCCCGCGTACTGGGGAAGACGCAGGAAGACCTTCAACCCGCATTGGAGCTACTCCGCGCCCTTGGGGCGACGCCCGGTCGCGAGTGGCATGAGGGCGGGGCCCACGGATTTCAACTCGAGGTCCCGGGAGGCGCGGTGGAATTGATTGTCGCGGCGAATGCCCCCGACACGGATTTGACCCTCGAGGTGTCCGATGCCGATGCGGCGTGGGCGATCGCGAAGACGAAGAAGCGCGGCGTCAAAGTCCTGCGCGAAATCGCTGATACAGCATACGGAGCGCGTCTGTTCGCGGTGGAAGTCAGCGGGCTGCGGGTCGCGGTCCTGACCTACGCAAACAAAAATCAGAAGACCGCGGGTATCGAAGGCTCCTTGAATGCCGAGGGCAAACGGTTTGCCGTGGTGGTAAGCCGCTTCAATTCGTTTATCACGGAGCGGCTGCTCGACGGCGCTCTGTTGGCGCTGCGGCAGGCTGGAGCTAATGCGAACGACATCACGGTGGTGCGGGTGCCGGGAGCGTTCGAGATTCCGTCGGCGTCGCGGCAGTTGGCCTTGAGTGGAAAGTACGATGCGATCGTTTGCATCGGATGCCTGCTGCGCGGCGGGACGCTGCACTACGAAGTCATTGCCAACGAAGTCACCCGCGGCATCGGACAGTCGGCGCAGGAGACAAGCGTGCCGCATGCCTTCGGAGTTCTGACCTGCGACACCCTCGAGCAGGCCATCGACCGTGCAGGATTGAAGGCCGGTAACAAGGGCTACGAAGCAGGACTCGCGGCGGTGGAAATGGCATCTCTGCGCGACAAGGTCAACGAAGCAACGGCGAGTTCCACGGCGGTGACGCGATGAGCAAATCCGGTACGCGAAGAAAGTCCCGTGAACTGGCGTTGCAGATGCTCTTTCAATTGGACATGGGCAAGCAGACGACCGACGAAGTGCGCAAGACGTTCTGGGCCGAGCGCAGGGACCTCGACGAAAAAGTGCGCGGCTTTGCTGACGACTTGTTCCGCGTAGCATCAGAGCGCGAGGCCGAGATCGATCAACTGATCGAGAAGAGCGCCGAGCACTGGCGGATGGAGCGCATGGCCGCCGTGGATCGCAATGTGCTGCGTGCGGGCATAGCCGAGTTTCTCGGATTCCCCGAGACGCCGCGGCCGGTGGTCATCAACGAGGCCCTGGAGATCGCACGAAGGTTTTCGACGCCGGAGTCGGTGCAATTCATCAACGGCGTACTCGACAGCGTGGCGCGCGAATTGGGAGAGCCGAAAGCGCAGTAGACGCGGCCATAACCAAGCAGACATGAAAACGCCCTCCGCAATGGGAGGGCGTTTCTAATTTAAAGCGGGGCCTGGTCTATTTGGGCAGCACTGCGATCAAGTTGGGAGCGACGGTGTTAGAACTCGCGTCCTTTAAGCCGACGGCGATCTGCGCCACATCCGTTCCGGAACTTGCGCTTAGCGAGTGCACCGTGTTGTCGCTAGCTCCGACATAGAGATTTGACCCGTCCGGGATTATGCCGCCGCTGTACGCCTGGGCTCCGTTCGCCAGAGGAATGGCAGTCGGCGTTAGGGTGGACATGTTGAAACTGATGACAGAGGTCAGGTCAGAGATGATCCAGGCGCGGGAGCTGTCATACGAAAAAATGATTTGCCGGGGATTAAAGCTGCCGCTTCCCAGGTTGTAGGTATTCACCGTGCTTTGCGGAGTAGGCGGGCAGCCCGGCCCGATCGCGCCGGTCGTAACCACGTCGATGGAGGGAGAATCGACGACCACCGCACCTGTGCCGTTCGGTATTTGAGCGACCAGCGTCGGGTTATTGGCCGCCATGGTCTGCTGCGCGCTTTGATTGCAGGTTGTGCGGACGTCGATGGCGTGCGCGGCGGCACTCGCGATATAGGTCAGGCTACCCTGGGCGCTGACATCCAGCCCATTGGGGACGTAGGGCAAATTCGAAATTGTTGCTGCCGGAAAGGTGGTGAGGTAATAAAGCTGTTGCCCCACAACGAATGAAACTGATTTACTGTCCGCCGTAAAAACGGCTGCGGCTGGCGTCACTGCCTCCGCCAGGATGATCGTCTTTGCTGTGGTGCTATAGAGATAGACCTGGCCGGCACTTGTGTTTGAAATCAACAGGAACAGGTCGTTGGGAGAGATGGCCAGGATCGTTCCGGGCACCGCCGTGGTCGAAGTCACGGTGCCGGTTGACGTGGCCACCACTATGACGCCCGAACTCGATCCCAGATACAAGTTGGTACCGGCGTGATCGGAAACCATCGAGTTGGGAAGATAAGGCAGGGTTATGACCGTTCCGGGCGTGTTGGTCGAGTTGGGAATGGGCACCAGCGAAAAGGAACTCGTACTGGCTGCATACACCGTGGTGTTGGAGGCGCCCGAGGTGGTGACGGTTACTACGTTCTGGCCGTACTGGGGACCGACATTCCGATTGCAATCAGGGGTGCTGCAAGCCGCCGTAATCGTTGCGGTTCCGGCGGCGACGGCGGTGACGGTTGCCGTGACCGCCCCACTGGCTCCGGTGACCGAGGAGCTTCCGGACGGATTCGAAGCCCACGTCAGGATAGGCGCGATCGAGACGCCATTGGTGTCGAGGACATCTGCGGTCAAAGACTGCGTTGCGGCTGGCGCGAGGGTGAAGGACGTGTTGGAGCCGGCAGCGTCGCGAATCTTGATGGAAGCGACAGGGCAGACCAACGCGCTCTGCGGCAAACTGTTCAGGCCACCAATGGAAGCGTAAATCGAGGTGGAGCCGGGATTGGTCGCAGTCAGTACGCCGGTCGTGATGTTGTTGGCCATGACCTGCAGGTCGGAACTGAAGAAGGAGATGGTGCCGACCGTCGAGGTGATGTCGCAAGGATTGAAGGTCGAACAACCCGGTGCGGTGGTGTTGTAAACCGTAGCGGTGTAAGAGGGTGTGGCACCCATGCTCACACATCCGCTGATGGGATTTACTACGATGCGGTCAGCTTGGAGGTGCGTGGTGACGGGCAAGGTGGCAGTCACGGAGTTCGCCGTGGTGGCAGTGATGGTCACTGAGCCGATTCCTGCCGTACCAGGAACGGCATTGCAGTTAATGAAATTAGCGTCCCAGATGCCGGCGCAAACCTGCCCGCCGGCCGTAACCGTCACCAGGCTAGGGTTGCTGCTCACGTAGCTCACATCGGCCACAACCAAGCCCCCGGTTGCATTCTCTGGCTGGGCAGTGATCGAGGCTATCTGGCCGGTATTCATCGAGATCGAAGTTGGGCTCAGGATGAGCTGAGTAACGCCGCTGTTGGCCGCGCTGGTGCCGCTGCAGCCGGGCAGAATGCTTAAGATAAGGACCGCGAACAAGGCAGCTAAAATCGGAGCCGCTGAAAACCGACGCATGCACCCTCCCCGCCGGGTTGATTCCGACGGATGTATGAAGACCGAAAATGTGGTTCCTGCCAGAATTTCTCAGTGTAGAAGCTGACCATCGTTTCAGCAAGCCACGCTGCCAAACCTTATGTTTTTTCGCGGTATTCTGCTAGAACAGCGCCATCGCCCACCGAACTCTCCAAACACGGAAACGCAAGCCGAGTTGTGATTTGTCAACTCTAGAACGAAATGCGCCGTTCTGGTATTTTTTGGGTCCGGATTCGATTGACGGGTGGAATCCGAGTTGCTACACTAAAAAGGTTCCGCGAGTTATACCCAGCCTGCCTGTAGTGTGTGGCAGTGTGCAGTAATCTTATGTCCTGTGAGAATGTGTCACAGGATTCCTCGCTGAAACGAGCCTGCGCTTCCACTGGAGCTTTCCAGTGGGTATGTGGGCCGAAGCAACGAAACGGAGTGCCCTCGTTCCCGTGTTGCATGCCGGCAATAAAGAGCCGGCGTGGAGAACGATCACGGCGCCACCGTCGTTTGCTTAACCGGATGAACTGAGTGCTCCCCGGCGGTTTTGGGGAAGTATGGACAGATAGGCCTGTGAGGGCCGAGGAAATGCTGTCCAGACCCAAAAGCTGGGACCAAATCGCGTTGCATGGTGTGTGCCTGCTTGGCCGCCCGGTGCAGCGTGAGGTTGCGGCAGGGTGCCGCGAAGTTTGCTGGTAATGCCGAGCGGACTGAAGTCTGCTCGGCAATGAAGAAATAAGAAGCTGGACGGCACGGCTAAAGCCGTGCCCTTTCAAAGCAGAAGACGATGTTAGGCGCGGTTGAAGCCGCGCCCCTTCAAGGAGCTGCAAAGAGTGCCTACATTTAATCAGCTGGTGCGCAAGGGACGGACGGCACCGAAGTACAAGACGGCCAGCCCCGCCCTGCAGTCCTGCCCGCAAAAGCGCGGTGTTTGTACCCGCGTGTACACCCAGACGCCGAAGAAGCCGAACTCCGCGCTGCGCAAAGTCGCGCGCGTCAGGCTGACCAACGGCATCGAAGTGACGACCTATATTCCCGGCGTCGGCCACAACCTGCAGGAGCACTCGATCGTGCTGATCCGCGGGGGCCGTGTGAAGGACCTGCCGGGCGTTCGCTATCACGTGGTGCGCGGCACGCTGGATTCCGTCGGCGTCGCCAACCGCAAGCAGGGACGATCGAAGTACGGCGCCAAGCGCCCGAAGGCGTAACGAGGAAATATGCCGAGAAAAGGTTATATCGCGAAGCGTGAGCAACTGGCCGACCCGGTCTACCAGTCCACGCTGGTTAACAAGTTTGTGAACTCCATGATGTGGGACGGGAAGAAGAGCACCGCCCAGTCCATCTTCTACAACGCCATGAAGAAGCTTGAAGAGAAGGGTGGCGACGAGGCCATCAAGCTGTTCAAGAAGGCCGTGGAGAACGCCAAGCCGGTGCTGGAAGTCAAGACCCGCCGCGTGGGTGGCGCGAACTACCAGGTGCCGGTGGAAGTCAACGCAGACCGCCGCGTTTCGCTGGCCATCCGCTGGATCTTGCAGTACAGCCGCGGGCGTGGCGAAAAAGGCATGGTCGATAAATTGGCCAACGAGTTGCTGGACGCGGCCAACGGCCGTGGCGCAACCATCAAGAAGAAGGACGACGTGCATCGCATGGCCGAGGCCAACAAGGCCTTCGCGCACTACCGCTGGTAGGGAGTTCGAATTCCCGCAGGGGCTGAAGCCCTTGGATTTTGGAAGGCCGGAACGGCACGGCTGAAGCCGTGCCCCTTCAAGGCGAGCAGCGGCCGGAGAGCCGCATAGAGAGAAACGGAAGACACAGTGGCGAGACAGGTTCCATTAGAACGTTGCAGGAATATCGGCATCATGGCGCACATCGATGCCGGTAAGACCACGACCACGGAGCGCATCCTGTTCTATACGGGACGCACGCACCGCATTGGCGAGGTCCACGAAGGCACTGCGACGATGGATTGGATGGCGCAGGAGCAGGAGCGCGGCATCACCATCACGTCGGCAGCGACCACCTGCTTCTGGAAAGACGTTCGCATCAACATTATCGATACGCCCGGCCACGTGGATTTCACTGCCGAGGTGGAGCGCTCGCTGCGCGTCCTCGACGGCGCC
>DATBZX010000343.1:0-28228 GCA_036512955.1 Terriglobales bacterium | reverse complement strand
TCATCGACAACGCCTCGCACGATGCGACGTTGTCCATTCTGAGGGAGATTGCGGCGGCCGACAACAATGTGAAGGTCATCGTCAATGCCCGAAATTTCGGCCATCTGCGCTCTCCCATGCACGCGTTTCTGCAGGCCCACGGGGACGCGGTGGGCGTCCTATACGCCGACCTGCAGGACCCTCCCGAACTGTTCCGGGAGATGATCAAGGAATGGGAGAAGGGGACGCCGATTGTTGCGGCCATCAAGAATGCCAGTGACGAAAGCGGTTTCATGTATGCCGTGCGGACCGCCTACTATCGCCTGGTGGCAAGACTGACCGACGTAAATGTGCTGACGCACTTCACGGGTTTCGGGTTGTATGACAAGACGGTCGTGGACATTCTGCGCGAGAAATTCACCGACCCCTATCCCTACTTCCGGGGGATGATCGCAGAACTCGGGCTTCCGCATGCGGAAGTCGAATACAAGCAGAGCCGCCGCATGCGCGGTATCACCAAGAACAACTTCTACACGCTATACGACCTCGCGATGCTGGGAATTACCAACCTGTCGAAAGTCCCGTTGCGGCTGGTCATTTTCTGCGGTTTTGTCTCGGCGATGATCAGCATGTTGATGGGGATGTTCTACTTTATCTATAAGCTGGTTTACTGGAACAGCTTCTCGCTTGGAGTTGCGCCGTTGGTGCTAGGGTTGTTCTTCCTCGGGTCCGTTCAACTTCTGGCCGTTGGAATCATCGGTGAATATGTCGGGTCGATCCACACCTTGGTGCAGAAGCGGCCGCTAGTGATCGAGAAGGAACGAATCAATTTCTGACCTTTACGTTCAGCCAATAGGAACGAACCAATGCGGACGAGACAACTCCATGGGTGAGCGGCCGGAAGAACGTTCCGTCTGGCAAATGGGGCGCTACCTGCTGGTCGGGGGCTTCAACACTTTATTCGGGTACTCGCTGTTCGCGCTCCTGAATTTTTGTCTGCAAGGCGTCGGATCGTACAGTTACATGCTGGCAAGCCTGCTTTCGAATTTGATTGCCATTACTGTGGCTTACCTGGGATATAAATGGTTTGTCTTCAAGACCAAGGGAAATTACCTGAAGGAATGGATCCGCTGCGTGGCGGTTTACAGCACGGGCATGTTGCTGACGTTGGCGGCTCTGCCGATTCTGGTCCCGCTGCTGCGCCGTTCCCTGGTACAGCGGCCCCAAGCGGCGCCGTACGTGGCAGCCGCGATAATGGCGGTTGTGACGGTGATTGCCAGCTTTTTTGGGCACAAGCATATCTCCTTTGCGGTGAAGACCAAGCCTGAAGCTGACAAGCCCGCCGGGCAGTCATTCTTCACGGAGGAGTAGCCTGACACCAGCCGACGCTGGCAGTCAACCGGAGGCATCATGAAAGCCGTGATTCTTGCAGGCGGCCTGGGAAGCCGACTGAGTGAAGAAACCACCGTTCGCCCCAAGCCCATGGTCGAAATTGGCGGCCAGCCAATTTTGTGGCACATCCTCAAGATTTACTCGCACTACGGAATCAATGACTTTGTCATCTGCCTGGGATACAAGGGCTATGTCATCAAAGAATATTTTGCCAACTATCTCCTGCACTCGGCCAACGTTACCATCGACCTGCAAGCGAATCGCCTCCAGATCCACGAGAACGAATGCGAGCCCTGGCGAGTGACCCTGATTGATACGGGCGCAAGTACGATGACGGGCGGGCGGCTGAAGCGCATCCTTCCTTATGTTCAGGACGAGGAGATGTTCTGTTTCACTTACGGTGACGGTGTGTCAGACGTGAACATCGGCAGCCTGATCGAATATCATCGCAGCCACGGCAAGGCCGTGACCCTTACCGCCGCTCAGCCCACTGGTAAGTTCGGCGCGCTGGAAATCCAAAGTGACGGCCGACTCACCGAGTTCACTGAAAAGCCCAAAGGTGATGGCCGTTGGGTCAATGGTGGTTTCTTCGTGCTCTCACCGAACGTGGCGAGCTACATTGCGGGCGATGAAACCAGTTGGGAGCGCGAGCCTCTGGAGCGACTATCGCACGAGGGCGAAGTGTTCGCCTTCAAACATAGTGGGTTTTGGCAGCCCATGGACACGCTCCATGACAAGCACCTGCTTGAGGACCTCTGGTCAGCTGGCAAGGCGCCATGGAAGGTATGGTGATCCATGTTCTGGCAAGGCAAGAAAGTGTTCCTGACTGGGCACACCGGCTTTAAGGGCAGTTGGATGTCGCTGTGGCTGGAGCGATTGGGCGCGGATGTCACTGGATACTCGCTGTCGCCGCCTACCTCTCCCAGCTTGTTTGAGACCGCATCGGTGGCGTCAGGTATCCAGTCGATTACCGGCGACGTGAGCGACTTCCCTCACTTAAAGCAAGCGATCGCGGATTCCCAGCCGGAAATTGTATTTCACATGGCTGCCCAGTCGCTGGTGCGGGTTTCCTATGAGGACCCCATCCTCACTTACCAGACGAACGTCATGGGCACCGCGAACCTGCTGGAAACTGCGCGCACCACCGATTCGGTTCGCGCTGTCGTCGTAATCACGACGGACAAGTGCTACGAGAACCGCGATTGGGTCTGGGGCTACCGCGAGATCGACCGCCTGGGGGGACATGACCCCTACAGCAACAGTAAAGCTTGCGCGGAGTTGGTCGTGAGCGCGTATCGCGACTCCTTCTTCGCTACTGGAAGCGGCGATGCCCGGCATCTGGCGCTCGCTTCGGCACGCGCGGGAAACGTGATTGGCGGAGGCGACTGGGCGCGAGACCGGTTGATACCTGATGCAATCCGGGCTTTTGCGGAGGGAAAGATTTTGAAGATCCGCAACCCGCAGGCAACCCGGCCATGGCAACACGTTCTGGAACCACTGCGGGGATATCTGATGCTGGCGCAAAACCTGTACGAGCGGGACAGTGCGTTTGCGAGTGGATGGAACTTCGGTCCCAAACGCGGCGATGCGCAACCTGTGCGCTGGATCGTCGAGAAGATCGCATCAGGTTGGAGTTCGCCCGTAACTTGGGAGGTCGATGGCGGAGAGCATCCTCATGAGGCCCAGATGCTGCAACTCGACTGGTCGAAGGCAGCGCAGCAGTTGGGTTGGCGTCCGGTGCTGGATCTTTCGGATGCGCTGTCGCTAACCATCGACTGGTATCGGGAATTTCTCGCGGGCAAGAGTGCCCGCGAGAAGTGTCTCGACCAGATTGCAGCTTATTGCGCCGAAGCCGATCGCGAGTTGCCGCCAGCGCCCGCGACCCAGAAGAGCGTGATCCCTGCGGAGTGAGAAGCAAATGCGTTGTCTGGTGACCGGTGCTTCGGGATTCCTCGGGTCGTCGGTGGTCCGTCATCTATTGGGCCACGGGCATGAGGTCGCTGTGCTGCTGCGGCCCGGGGGAACTCCAACTCGCCTTCAGGATTGCCTGCACAACGTACGACCGGTCTACGGCGACCTGTCGCAACCGGAATCGATACGACAAGCGATTCAGCAGCGGCCAATTGATGCTGTCCTCCATCTGGCGTGGTTCGGGGTCACGGCCGAGTTTCGCAATAGCCCGCAACAGATTTCGCAGAATCTGGTGAGCACGCTCGCTATCTGGGAAGCGGCAAGAGTAGCGGGCTGCAAGGTTTGGATTGGTCTGGGTTCGCAGGCGGAATACGGACCGTGTAAGGGTATCTTGCGGGAAGATATGTTTCCGAAACCGGTAACCGCCTACGGAGTTGCCAAGCTGGTCGCGGGCCTGAGTACCGCGAAAATGTCGGAACTAGCGGGCATCCGCCACGTCTGGTTGCGGCTGCTGTCGGCTTACGGGCCCGGCGACGATGTCCGGCACATGCTGCCGTCGGTCATCCTCGATTTGCTGGCACGAAGAAAGCCCTCATTGACCCTCGGCGAGCAGGTTTGGGATTACCTCTACCTCGATGATACCGCCGCAGCCATCTGCGCCGTCCTCGAGCAGGAAGTCGCGGGAGTCTTCAATCTGGCATCGGGAACCACAGCCACGATTCGCAACATCGTGGAACAAATCCGTGACATGATCGATCCTTCCCTGCCGATCGGATTCGGAGAAGTTCCCTACCGCGACGATCAAGTGATGCACCTTGAAGCAGACATCACTCGTCTGACTAGCGCGACGAGTTGGCGCCCGGAGGTCAGCCTCGAGCGAGGGCTGAGTCAGACGGTAGAATGGTACCGGGAGAAGATGCCGCGTGAGTGAATCGCTAGATGTAGTCAGGAACCGGGCTAAGTTAATCCGCGCCCAGGCGGTCAAAATGGTGCACCGCTCCCGTGCGTCTCACCTCGGGAGTTGCCTTTCCATTGCCGATATTCTGGCCTGCCTGTACTGGCGGGTACTGCGTGTCGATCCAAGAAATCCCAGTCTGCCGGACAGGGACAGGCTGATCCTGAGTAAAGGTCACGCAGCGGCCATCCTGTACGCCACGCTGGCGGAGCGAGGATTTTTCCCCGCCGAAGAACTGGAATCGTACTGCCAACACGGCTCGCGGCTGACAGGGCACGTAACCAGCGGTGTGCCGGGGGTGGAGTTGTCGTCCGGATCGCTCGGTCACGGACTTCCGGTGGGTTGTGGAATGGCGCTCGCCGCCAAGCGCGAAGGGTTGCCGTTCCGGACATTCGTGCTGCTCAGTGATGGCGAATTGGACGAAGGCTCAAATTGGGAGTCCTTCCTGTTTGCGCCCCAGCATGGGTTGGACAACCTGATTGCGATAGTCGATTACAACAAGATCCAGAGCTTCGGCAGAACCGAGGATGTCCTTGACTTAGAGCCCCTGGCAGACAAGCTGCGGGCTTTCCGCTGGGCGGTCCGAGAAGTTGACGGCCATGACTGCCAGCAACTGGCAGATGCTTTCGACGCGCTGCCTTTCGAGACTGGCAGACCCAGCATTATCATCGCGCATACCATCAAGGGAAAAGGCGTGAGCTTCATGGAGGACCTGCTTGCCTGGCATTATTCCAGTCCCAGTGACCAGCAATTGCAGCAGGCGCTCGCCGAGATCGGAGCGAACGATTGAGGACAGCCTTTATCAAGGAACTGTGCGAACTCGCGGAAGTCGACGAACGAATCTGGTTGATCTGCGGCGATCTGGGGTACTCGGTACTGGAAGCGTTCTCCGACCGGTTTCCCAAGCGCTACCTCAACGCCGGCGTCGCGGAACAGAACATGACGGGGATCGCCGCGGGCCTGGCCTTGACCGGAAAGATCGTATTCACGTACTCCATTGCGAACTTCCCAGTCATGCGCTGCCTGGAGCAGGTCCGCAATGACGTTTGCTATCACAACTTGAACGTCAAGATCGTCTCGGTCGGCGGCGGCCTGGCCTACGGGAGCCACGGCTACACTCACCACGGCGTAGAAGACCTGGCCGTCATGTCGGTGCTGCCAAACATGACTGTCATCGCTCCTGGAGACCCGATTGAGGCCAGGGCTGCAACTCGAGCGGTGATCGCCCGTCCCGGACCTGCCTACTTGCAGCTGGGAAAGGCGGGCGAACCCGTCCTGCACAGGACTGAAATCAATTTTCAAATTGGTCGCGCGATCCAGGTGGAAGACGGCGACGAGCTGACTCTGATCAGCACCGGCGGAATGTTGGGTGAGACGCTCCATGCAGCGGCAACTTTGCGCAACCAGGGGCACTCGATCCGAGTTCTGAGCATGCCTACCCTGGTGCCCTTCGACGTCGAAGCGGTCCGCCGCGCCAGTCGGGAGACGGGCGGCATCATTACGGTGGAAGAGCATGGACTGGGAGGATTGGGCACCCGGACTGCGGAAGTCCTGGCCGAGAGCGCAAGTGCCACGCCATTTTTCCCAGTCCGACTAGCCAGCGTGGCAATCAAGACAGCCGGTTCGCAGACGCAACTTCGCGGCAGCCAAGGTGTGTGTGCGGACGGGGTGGTCGCGCGAGCTGAACAAATGCTCGGTCAACCTGCGGCTGGTGCTCGGCCTAGTGGCCGATAGGTTCATTCTTGTGTTTTGGTCAGTATTCTCCGGACTCTCTCCCGACACAACGTAGCATGGGGATGCGAGTTGTGGTTCACCCTTGCGAATAATTGGACTTCATATTCGACCATGCAAGCAACTGTAAATCGACGTCATCTGGGCCTGGTTCTGTCTCTCCTTCTGGTGAACGCCATTGCGTTGTTCCCGCTTTTGACGACCGGATATTGTGGTGACGACGTGTTGAACTCGCAGATTCGCGGCGAGATGCTGCGGACGCACCTTAGCCTATGGGGTGTAACTCAGCATTACGTTGGGCTATGGATATCGACCGAAGGCCGTTTTTTTCCTCTCGCCTTCTACATGTACACCGTGTTCTATGCCGTGCGTAGCGTGTTCCTGTTTAAAGTCATCGTGCTAGCCGTGGTTCTGATGAGTTTGGCCGCATTTTATGGTTTTCTCCGGAAACTAACAGACTCCGAACTGCTGCCTGGCATTTGCCTGTTGCTGTCGCCGCTTGTCATCCAGTTCCGGGCGCCATGGGACCCGATCCTAGGTTTCTGCGCACAGTATCCACTGATGACCTTGCTGCTGTTCTGCTCGCTCATTTTGTTCCTGAAATACCTCGATGACCACGAACGCCGCGCTTTGATTGCCGCGACTGTGTTGTTTCTCTGTTGTGGGCTGATCTTCGAGACTTCTTACTTGATGTGCGCGCTCTATCTGGTTGTGGCGTACTCGCGGCTGAGGCAGCCACGGGCGGCCCTTGTTGCTTCGATCCCATTTATTGCGGTTATTGGGCTTTTGGGGACGATCAGTTTTGTTTTGAAAAAGATGGCGGTTGCTCCCAGTCAGATCTACAGGCCGAACTTTAATCCGGCCGAGATACTCAAGTCGTACGCGGTTCAGTCTTTCGGAGCGGTTCCGTTCTCCTACTACTGGCTTGATCCATATGGTGTGTTTTCATCCCAAATCAGCCGCTGGCCTGCTGCCATTCTTCAGGGGGTACCACTCCTGATTGCTCTGGCGACAGTTGCAGTAGTTTGGATCCGGCGAAGCGTTTCGTCTGGCGTGGACGGCAACCAAAAGGCGAGCGCGTCCGATTTGCTGTGGCTGGGGGGCCTTCTCTTCGCCCTGCCTCAGGCCTTTATTTCGCTGTCACCTAAGTACCAGGCAATGCTCTGGGGCACGGCCTACCTTCCCGTATACCTCAGCCGTATGGGCTTGACGCTGCTGTTGGCTCTGCTGTTCCTCTCGGCCTATCGCAGGACTCGCACCGTCTGGGAAAGGCGGCCTTCGTTGGTAGGTGTTGTCATCGTTGTATGGTTGGCGTTGTTCGCTCTCAACCTGCAACACAATTGGCTAGTCGCGAAAGCGGAGAACGAACTGTTTTGGTACCCGAGGGTGCTAACGGAAGAGGCAGTGCGGCGCGGCCTACTAGTAGATGCCAGGCCGGGGTCGATCCTGCTGGTGAATGGCACAAACCTATGGGACAACGCAAACGAGTACATAGGAGTCTCCGGACACATGTACTCGGTCTATCCACTCAACGAGGCTGCTGACCTGACGCCTTCATTTCAGACTGCGGGAGCGTCGTGCCAGGTCGCAGCAGGTCAACAAGAATGCGAGTTTGGGCCCGCCTCTGCGGTCTATACGGTGCAGATCCGTCATCTAGCTAACGGCGTGGGAGCTGTGCTTCTGGCCCACGTGAACCGAACCTACCAGATGAACGGCCAGATTCGCGGACTGCTCGCTGACCAGGTTACCGGTTATTTCTGCTTTCCTTCCTCTATCCCGGCACTTAGAGGCTCGATCTCCGGCAGGTTCGTCCAGCCCCAGCGAGCAGACGGATCAGTGTTTCGAGTGGGTGATGACCGGATGAGGGTGCTAGGGCAGAGCCGCGGTTGGGAATTGGTTACGTTCCATCCCGGTGAATCGTTCGACGCCTTCTCGCTGCGAGGCGATATTTCACCGGAGGTTTCCGATTCGGCGGTCTCAGTCGTAAAGAGCGAAAGTGACTGGGAACTGCGGTCTGCGGGTTCACAATTGCTTCACTTCGGGTACGATGGCGGCACGCTGGGAGAGGGTGTGCAACAACCGGCAGTCACGTTCAGCGACGAAATGTCAATTGACGTGCTCGTTTCGCCCGAAAATTACCAGGTTCCTTTTGCCGACATTATTAGTAACCATGGGCCCGACTATCGGGGGATCGCCTTCGAACAAATAGGGGACCATACCAACCAGTTTTCTGTCTCTTTGGGAAATGGGACAACGTGGATGAGTGGGGGGGAGTTCTCGTTGACGTCCGGCCGGAGGAATTATGTCTCGCTGCAGATCAAGGAAAGGCAGACCATGCTTTACGTGAACGGCCAACTGGTTGCTAAAACCATTCAGCCTTCCCCGGTCGTATCCACCAACAGGCCGCTGTATGTTGGCAATTGGGTTGGTGGCGGGCGGTCATTCAACGGTTTGGTCGACGAAGTATTGATTTCCAGCGGGAATAAGAGCGGAGACGAGATCGCCGCCGACTCGATCCGCCTGCTGAGAAAGGGGGAGTCGCGCTAGCGCCGGATGCCTCTCAGCGCAATGGCAGAGCGCGAGCAGCTATGACTCAACCCAATCGCCTGATACCGGCTGGAATTCTTGAATGACAGAACAACTCGAAAATCATGATCGACGTGCCCTTCATGGATCGGCCACTGTGCCGGCATTCTTCGCTCGTTCCGGGGTCATACCTTATCTTGTAGTGGCCTTGCTCTGCATTTTCCTGGCTGGCATCGTCTGGCACATCAGTCGTATCGATATTACCGTCCCACTCGGTGTCAACGGCGACCATAACCTGTCCCAAGAGTTAGTTACTAACTTCGTCCGAGATGGTCATTATTACGTAAACCCCTTGCTGGGAGCCCCGGGAGAGCAGGAGCTTTACGATTATCCGTTACCCCATTGGGCCCATTTTTCTGTTCTGGCGGGAATACGGTTGTTTACACACAGCCCCGGACTCGCTATTAACCTGCTTTTCTTCCTGGGCTATCCGTTGTCCGGGATTACGGCTTTGTATGCTTTCCGCAGACTCGGAATATCTACCGGGCTGGCCATGGCAGGTGCAGTTCTGTACGCGTTCATACCTTTTCATCAGATGCGCAATGAAGCCCACCTGATTTATGCATGTTATTATCTCGTGCCCCTCATGGCATTGGTTGCGGTTTGGGTCTGCACTGGCGAGGCCGGACTGTTTTCGACCGCCAAGAAAGAAGGGTCCACCCCGGCCCGAGGATTCACGCGGAGGGGATTCGTCAGTGTTCTAGTTTGCGTTCTGGTGGGATGGGACAACCCGTACAATGCATTCTTCGCAGTTGTCTTCCTAGCCATCGCCGGGATTTATGGTTTTTTGCGGCGGCAAGATCATCGTGCGGTTCTCGCCGCCGCTGTACTGATAGTTGTGGTGGTCGCGTCCTTTGGCATTGGCCTTCTCCCCAATATGGCCTTCTTACTGGGTCACGGCCGGACCGGCACGGCGCAACGAATTCCAGTCGAATCGGAAATTTACGGACTGACACTGATCCAGATGTTGGCCCCAGTCACAAACCATCGAGTACATCTGCTGGCGGCTTGGAAAGACAAGTTCAGGAGCCAGGCAGTACTGGTAAACGAAAACGACGGAGCCGCCCTAGGAGTCGTAGGTGCGGTGGGTTGTCTCATGCTCTTCCTGTGCTTGTTTGTCAGGCGATGTCCCGAAGAACTCTACTCGCTGAGTATCTTGAATCTGGTTGCATTTCTCACAGGAACCATCGGCGGATTGGGAGCGGTTTTCAGTTTTGTTGTTTCGCCTCAGTTGCGTGGTTTTAATCGGATCTCGGTTTATATTTCGTTCTTTTGCATCGCTGCAACCTTGCTGATCCTAGATCGGTTTCTCGACAGGTCGCTCGGTCACAAACATTGGATTGTGGCCGGCATTGTCGTGCCCGCGTTTCTCCTGGTCCTTGGCATTTTCGATCAGGTTCCTAAAGGGCTCATGCTGGGTCGTGACCAAGTCGAAAAACAATACCGGGACGATGCTGAATTTATTAAGCAGATCGAAGCCCTGGTGCCGCCGCACGCCATGATCTTCCAATTGCCATACGACCCATTCCCCGAAACGCCTCCGATCAATCAAATGGCCGACTACGAAGAACTGCGGGGCTACCTGCATTCCAGTTCCTTACGGTGGAGCTACGGAGCTATGAAGGGACGCGAAACGGCTGGTTGGCTAGCAGCGATTTCCAGTCTACCGATCGATCAACAGCTGCTGGTCGTGACTACGTCGGGCTTTGCTGGGGTCTATATCGATCGCTTTGGATTTGTCGATCACGGTGTTGCGCTAGAGTCACAGATCAAGAAGCTTCTCGGAAATGAGCCGATCGTGGACGCGAGCGCGAGGCTCGCGTTCTTCCGCCTGGATGCTAATGCAATCGCTTCAATGAAGCGCGAAATTGCTCCGGAGTTGCAAGTCCAGATGGAAGGAATTTCGCACTCGTTGCTTTTGGAACCCGGAGGTGGCTGCTGGGGGAAAGAAACCGCAGGACCGGATAACTGGCACTGGTGCGGCCGCCAAGGGGAAATCGACGTTCTTAATTCTGCTCCGTCCGAACGCAAGGTCACTTTGGAGGCGACCTTTTCCACAACATACCCCGAGTACTCCAGTTTGGTGATCGCGGGACCCGGAGTTCAGGAGAAGCTGAAGGTCAACAGTGCCGGGACTGCTTGGCGGGCGGACGTTATCGTACCTCCAGGGATGTCACGCATCACTCTATCGTCGGATGCGAGCAGGGTGGTTGCTCCGAGCGATCCTCGAGAAATGTATTTTCGAATCAACAATTTCCGGTCTCACGAGCAGGATCATTGAACCCAGGAGCATTCCGAACCAGAAGAAACCCCGTGCCGCTGTCGGAGGCTCTACGAAACCGGAGCGATTTCCGCGGCGGTAATCGAAGGATGGACTGAGCTTAGCAGCACGGGGCCGGGCTGTTAGAACCTCTCCGGGCATGGCTCTGCTATGATTTTAAGATAAGCTTGTAGTGCGCATTCGGGGTGCTCTCCAGTCAAGACTGCGAGAGAAGACCGGGCGACTTCGAGGCACAGTTATTTGACGTAAGAAGCGGCCTTTCCTCACTGCAGATTGTCGGCACGCTACCATGAAAACGAGTCCTTGGGATCAGCCTTTGATGGCAACGGCAGCGATCGTGCAGACGTACCTGATTGCGCTCGGGCGCTCTCCTGAGCCCAGTGCGGTACAGCGCTGGACCACCTTTCTGCACTCTGGCCATTCCCTGGCGGACATGGTTAGTGAGATCGCATCGTCAGCGGAATTCAACGGTCTTCATGGCTCCGCAGCAAACTGCAATTTCCACACGATACGGACTCTGTTCCGAAAGGCATCGGGCAAAAAACTGACAAAGGCGGAGGCCGCGAGAGTCGTGGCCTACTGGCTGATGCGCCGTCCGGCCAAGGATGTGGTGTTGTCCTTGTGCAAGGCACGGACTGCTCAGTTCGGATCTCACATGTTCCCTCTTCTGTATCCGAACAGTGCCAGACCCATGAATTCGGAGGCGTATCGAATCTGGGTGCAGGACTTCGAAACGGACCAACGAGAGCGAATTGACGGGCCTCAATCCAGAAACGATGTTGAGCGCTCTACCCGCCAACCAACCATCTCGATTTTCATGGACTGTTCGACCACCGATCTGTGCGCTGCAACGAAATCGATCGAGTCCCTCAGGAGCCAGTCCTGCCAAAATTGGGAATTGGTGATCGTTGCGGGAGCTTGTGACTCCAAACCGGCTCTTGAGCGGCTGCAAGAACTGGCAAGCGACTCGCCACAAATCAAGTTACTCGTTTCACCTGCTGACGATTCAGAAACTCTTCCGCACAACGCGATCCTAGACGCAGCAACCGGCGAGTTTGCCGCCTGGTTGGACGCGGGAGACATCTTGAATTCCTTCGCCATTCTCGAAGTGGTGCGTGAACTGCAGGCAAACCCAGGTTCTATGCTGTTATATACCGACGAGGATCTGATCGACGCGGAAGGACAACGCTCGTCGCCAGCCTTCAAGACCTCGTGGAATGTGGATTTATTGCTGGCTGGGGACTGGGTCGGCGGCCTGGCGGTATACCGTGTCTCTCGCGTACGGGAGGTAGGCGGCCTTCGTGCCGACAGACATCCTTTTGAACGTTTTGACTTGCTGATGCGGTTCGTCGAGTCGTTGGATCCAGCGTTGATTCGCCACATTCCCAAGCTCTTGTACCATCGCCGGGAGCACGATCCCGCACGCATTCCTCGATTCCCGGAGGCGCTGGCAAATGTGGGAACTCCCGCAATGAAGAGCGTCGTAGAGCGCAACTTGTATGCTTCGGGATCAAAGGTCGAAATCAAGGGAGCGTTCCTGGGCGGGCGTATTTGGCCGCATCCTGTTTTCCCTGTGCCTTCGCCAGCACCGCTGGTTTCGATTATCATTCCGACCCGGGACATGCCTGACCTGCTGGGTCAATGTATCCAGGGGTTGCTGCATCGTACCGACTATTCCAATCTGGAAATCCTGGTAATCGACAACGACAGTTCTGCGATCGGCACGCGATTGTTTTTTGCTCAGATCGCGGCCCACGAGCGCGTTCGGGTCCTGCCGTTCCCGGGCGACTTCAATTGGTCGGCGGCGAACAATTTCGGCGCGAAGGCAGCAAATGGCTCAGTGCTGCTCTTCCTAAATAACGATATCGACGTAACAAACAGCGACTGGCTGCGTGAGATGGTATCTCATGCTATTCGTCCTTCAGTTGGGATAGTGGGAGCCAAGCTCTACTACAAGGACGACCGCTTGCAGCACGGCGGCATGATGCTGGACAACCGTGGTAACTGCCTGCATTTGTATCGTTTTGCTGATCCTGGCGAGCCCGGCTACCTGGGTCAATTAGCACTGACGCGTGACGTCTCTGCAGTGACTGGAGCCTGCTTGGCGGTCCGCAAGGAAGTCTTCGAAGAACTCGGCGGGTTTGAAGAGCAGCACCTGAAGGTTACGTGGAGCGATGTTGATCTCTGTCTGCGCGCTTATAAACACAAGTATCGCGTGGTGTGGACGCCATTCGCCGAGTTGCGACATTTGGAATGTGCAACCCGCGGCTTCGATACGACGCCAGAACGAATCAAGCGCTTCCACAAAGAGCAGGAGTACATGAGCAAGACCTGGGGTACCCGGTTATGTGAAGATCCGTTCGTGAATCCCAATTTGACTGCAACCGAGACGGGTTTATATCTGTCGCCCCGGTTCGATCATCGCGGGCAGAACGACACTGGGAAACGGCGAGGTCGAATCGCCGTGCAACGGCCAGCTTAGGCATTTGGCTGGCGAAGGACGACGCAGCCCGTGAGGCTATTAAACTTAGTTCACCGCTAAAAGCCTGGGCATTATACGAAGCAAGACTGACAGTTCAGGCAAGGAGTTCCATGAGTCCAACACGATCAGACTTTCCCGGTTGCACGATCATCGCCAGAAACCAACTGGCGAAGGCTCGGGTCTTGGCCGAATCCTGGCATCATCACCATCCCGATGCTCCATTTTTCGTGCTCGTGCTGGATTCGCCGAAAGGATTCTTTCGCCCTGAAATCGAATCATTCACTGTAGTCCGGCCCGCACAGTTGGACATTCCGAATGTTGAGGTTTTTTTATTCCAGTATTCGTTTCCGGAAGTCGTAACGGCGATCCTGCCGTACTTCTTGTCTTATCTGCTCGAGGGAAGCTCGGTTTACGCCGTATATTATTTGTCCGCTCACACGTGGATCGCGAACTCTCTGCATCATGTCGACGAGCTATTGTTGAATTCCCACATGGTATTAACGCCTTACTTCTCTCGCCCGGTTCCGGATGACCATGATGGTTGGCCCACCGAGCGCGAAATCCTGGCTTTTAGCCCGTTTTGTATCGACTTCCTTGCGTTGAAGAACTCCGCTGTGACGCATCGGCTGCTTCGATGGTGGAAAGACAAGATCAAGGAAGATCGCCATAGCCATCCTGAGCTCGATTTATCACCTGAGAGATGGTTCGGTCTGGTTCCGGCAATATTCGACGGCGTCTCGATTCTCCGTCAGCCGGCATACCAGGCCGGCTACTGGAACTATCATGAGCTCGTATCGCAGATCGACCTCGACGCTTCAGGCTCGCTGGAAGACCGGCTGCATATATTCAATTTTCGGGACTTGGACACTCTCGATCCTCGAGATCTCTACTCGGGTCGAAGCTATAACGACTTCGCAATCGCCAACAGCGGTGCGTTGGGTGAGTTGTTGTTAAGTTACCAGCGGCAACTAGTCTCATTTGGATGGGAGACCTGTAGCGCCTGGACATACGGAAATGACTTCTACTCCAATGGTCAGAGAATTCCTCGTGCTGCACGCCGTCACCATCGGAGTCTCAATCTGAATGTGGGCGAGTACGCCAACCCTTTCAACTCTTTCGGTGACAGACGCCCGGGATTGCCCACTGCCCTAGTTGCATCCGACAGTCATGCGAACGCGCCATTTGGCATCAACGTTCTGGGACACCTGGCTTCGGAGAAGGGTGTGGGGGAAATGGGGAGAAGCAACCTGAGAATCCTGCAGGCTGCGGGGATCAACTGTGTGGCAAATGACTTCGTAGACCACGGCGCGCATAATATCGAGAAAAGGCCTTCCAGCTATTCGGTCTCCAATCCTTATCCAGTTAACCTGGTATCGGTCAACGCTGACTGTCTCGGTCAGTATGTTCATGACAACCCATCCTATCTGAGCCACCACTTTAATATCGCCTACTGGGCGTGGGAACTTTCTGAATTTCCTGAAGAGTGGGCAACATCATTCGGGTACGTGGATGAGGTATGGACGCTGAGCGAGTTTGCCCGGGATTCCATTGCCGCCAGTTCTCCCGTGCCGGTGCATGCCGTTCACTGCTCCCTAGACATTGACTATCAGCCCGAAGTCATTTATCGCCGGGAAGATTTCGAGATTCCGGAAGATACGTATGTCTTTCTATATTTCTTCGATTTCCATAGTTATATTGAACGCAAGAACCCGATCGGCTTGGTACAAGCGTTCAACAAAGCTTTCGGATTACGCAAGGATGTACAGCTTCTGATCAAGTCATCTCATAGCCGCCAGCATCTCGACCAATTGCAAATGCTCCAGCAAGCCGCTGCCGGAGCTAACGTAAGGGTGCTTGACGAAGTGTTGCCGAGGGACGCGAAGCAAGGACTGATGATGGCTGCCGATTGTTATGTCTCTCTCCACCGGTCGGAGGGTTTTGGGCTGACAATCGCCGAAGCGATGTTGTGCGGCAAGCCAACCATTGCGACCGACTACTCCGGGAATCGCGATTTCATGTCGCCGGAGACAAATTATCCTGTTCCCTACAAGTTGGTGACCCTGGATCGCGACCATGGCCCTTATCGGGCCGGGCAGCGATGGGCCCAGCCAGACCTGGATTTCGCCGCCGACGTGATGCGTTCCATTGAACGAAATCGCGACAAAGCGATCGAGGTCGGGCGTTTAGCGAAGGAACATGTTTCTCAGGTGCTGCATCCTGCGACCATTGGCAAGGTCGTACGTCGTCGGCTTTCGGAACTTGGGTTCCTGCCGGACGTCGACGCGCCCGCTGATATCCATGGGAGCAAATCGTAAACTGCGTGGATCCAATTCCCCAGCGGGACATTGGACTCCCTCGGGCTCAGGGGTGTGCCGTCGCTTATCTTCGATCGCAGGCTTAAGATTTCGGAACAGGATAAGGATCGAAACTAGCGTTATAGGGCCTGCTGTTTCAGTTTCTAGCCGGTCGGACTAACGTACAAAGTGTGATAGAAGATTTTTCTACGAAGCGCCCGCGGGAAGTGAGAGCGAATTTGCCATCAATGTTGAGTCAGCCTGAAAATCCGGCAAATGCCCCAGCCATCCGGCTTGATAACGTTACCCAGCGTTTTCGCGTGATCCAAGAACGCCCCGACACTGTACGCGAAGTCTTTTCAAGGTTTCTCCGTAACCGGGTCAGCTATCACGATTTTGATGCAATCAAGAAAGTCTCGCTCGAGGTACCAGAAGGCCAGATGATGGGCCTGATCGGGCGCAACGGCTCGGGTAAGAGCACGTTGTTGAAGATCATCGCGGGAGTTTACCGGCCGAATGAAGGGCAGGTGCACGTTCACGGGACGCTGGCGCCGCTTATCGAATTGGGCGCTGGATTCCACCATGAACTGACAGGGCGCGAGAACATCCTGCTGAACGGTTTGCTCATGGGCTATTCGAGGGAGCAGATGAAGGACCGCGAGCAACGGATCGTCGATTTCGCGGGGATTGGAGACTTCATCGATGCACCTGTAAAGCAATACTCCTCAGGCATGCACATGCGGCTGGCGTTTGCTGTCGCAACCGAGGTTGATCCCAGCATCCTGATTGTTGACGAGATACTGGCCGTCGGGGATGCTGCGTTCCAACGGAAGTGTTTCCAACGGATTCGAGGTTTTCGTGAAGCCGGTAAGACCATCCTGTTCGTCTCGCACAACATGCAGCAGATTGTCGATCATTGCGATCGTACCGTGCTGCTGGAGCAGGGATCAATTATTGCAGACGGAAGCCCTGCGGAAGTGTCCAGGCTATACCAGAGTCTCTGCACTCCGGAAACCCCGGAGGGCCAACAGGCTTGACAAGGTGTTGAACCGGCCCCGTGCCGAGCCAGGAAACGACGCGGACCCGACTGCCCGCCTACAGCATCTTCGAACTTACTCGGCCCTATTTGCCTTTTTGGCCCGCGACCATGATCGACCGTTCAGCGCCAACCAATAGCGGCGTAATCCATGCAACCGTAAATCAGCTCGTTGAGCTGCGCAATCGATCGATTGAACTCCACTAGTTGCGGCGTTTCGACATTCAGTTGCAATGGGGGGATTTGCCGCTCCACCATCGGACTCGAAAAGCGGAGTTCCACGTCATGAAACTTGAGGCACTCCATCGCAAACTTCAGAGTCTCGGGGTGTACCGGCCGGACATGCGTCGGATCGACAAAGAAATTCCGCATCACAGCGAACACGCATTGCGCGTTAATGGTTTCGAAGATCACAGGAGATCCAGGGCTGGTTTTCTGGTGTGCCAGGGACACAAAACGCAACTGATCGCTCGCGGAAAGATGCTCGATCACCTGGGCGCTGAATAGTCCACCAAGCGATTCATCGGGCACCGATTCGAGATAAGCGAACAGGTCTTGTTGAACCACATCGAGGTTCTTCTCCCGACAAAGCAAGTACTGGTCGAGCCCTAGCTCCACACCCTTGCCGCTGATACCATGTTCACGCAAAAGCGCCAAAAATTCGCCACGACCGCAGCCCACGTCGAGAATATTTTCCCGTCCTCGAAAGAGTTCGAGATATTCCTTTTGACGGGCGGAGATAAGGGCTTCATCTCCGCGATAGCGCTCTTCGAACACAAAGTAATCGAATGTCGAATCGCTTTTAGTTCCCGCGGGAAACATGGGCGGAATGGGTGGGATTTCCCTCTTCTCGGGCTCGGTGGCTGCGCCTATCTCAAGGTCATAGTAGAACCGGCGCAGATCACGATCCCGCGTGCGGCTCTCTAACTTGGTTTCGCGCAAGTCGTTGCCTATTCGTGCCAGTTCGGCACGTAACCAATGGATTTCTTCGGTATTGCGGGCGAGATGGCTGGAGTACGGGAGGAGTGTTTGGTTCAGGTTTTGTTCACGAGAATCGCGGTCGCTAGCAACCAGTTTGACAATTTCCTGATGCAGCCTGTCCTTTAGGTTCTCTAAGCCGGATTCGCCAACCAGGGCCCTCACTGCAGCGCCGATCTCTCCTAGCGCCGTGGTCTGTGCCTCCAGCGTCGCGGTCCGGAGGGCAAGTTCATTCACTTTGTCATTGAGCGACGAGACTCTCTGGCTCGCTCCAGCGAGAACCGATGCTACGGTTGTTCCTTGTTTCGCAGCGTGTTCGCTGCGCTGCTCCATTCTTACGGCCTGGCTGGTAAGCTCTTGCGCAACTCGTCGCAGGGCGTCATCGTGATGCTGCAAAGTCACGGCGATTTGCTGCAGGGCACGTATAACGGCTCCCTGGAAGTAGTGCAGGGGCCGTGTGTACCAAGTCAGAGTACGGAGCATGACACGCTTGACGAATTGAATGGCTTGGTTCTGAATGCCAGGCCCGCGAGGGTTGATCTGACCGACGAGCCTGTGCCCTGCCAGAGCGCCTTCGATCTCGCTGCGAAGAGGTGAAAGGTCGCAAGCCTGCAGCTCAGCGTGCAGCAAGCCACCTGTATTTTCAGAAACGGACTTCGACCCTTTGGGCGCGTTCCATGGTGGCGTGATGGGCCTCTGTGCAGTGCCACCCTGCCGCCGATCCAAATTTCTGCGGATCCGCTGCATGACTTCTTCGAGGGGTTGTGGTTGGCTCATTTTTCCTTCACTGCAAATAGGTGGCTGCCACTGAACGGACGCGGCAGATAGCTGATTCTCCCCAGACTTCGATACAAAGAAGGCGCATTGCAAAGCCTACCAACCCGGTATCAATAGTGCAATACGAGTGGTTCCGGCAAGGCTATATGCAGACCGTTCGATGCGAATAGAAGCAAGTTTTCGTTAATGTCGATCCCCTGTGGCGACGCGCTCGAACATCTCTGCATTTCGCACCGACAGATTGCGCCCGTCGTAGGCGAGGGCGGTCTTCTGTCCGCGCAGTCCCATCTCCCGGCGCAATTCCGGATCATCCAGGAGTTTCTGGATTTCGACTGCTAGGGCAGCACTATCTCCAAACGGAGCCACGATCCCTGCTCCACTCGTCTCCACGAGCTCGCGGGATACTTCGATGTCGGCCGCGACAACAGGCTTAGCGTTGGCCCAGGCCTCCAACAACACTAGCCCCAACGACTCCACCCGCGAAGGTTGCGCCACCACTGTCGCTGCCGCCAGCAGGTCGCGCTTGTCGCTGTCGTCGAACGCCGGCAGATTGACCAGCCTCGGTAAGGGTTGCGTTTGGGAAGCTAGATACTCGTCGAACGCCGACAAACTGGGACCCGCCATCACCAGCCACGCCTTGGAACCCCGCGCCCACATCGTCTTCATCGCCTCGATCAGCGTGATCGATCCTTTTTCATACGCCTTGACTCCGAGGTGGAGCACGATGGGGCCGTCGATGTTATATGCCTCACGAATTCGTTCTGGGTTGCCGCCGGTGGCTAATTGAACGTCAATACCAAGACCAATGGTCGTCAGTTTGTCCGACGGAACGCCTTTTTGTTCGAGCTGTTCGCGTTCCACTTCGGTCATGCAAAGGACCTGGTCGCAGTGTTCTAGGAGTGCGATCTGATGAGGCTGAAGGTAGTGTCTGACTACGTCATCGCTTTTCGCCTCTCCCAAATGTGCGCATGGGGTGGCGATCACTGGCACACGCCTGTGCTCAGCCGCCCGCAGGCCGGCATACATGAGATTGTTGTAGGGCAGAGGGCCGACATGAAAGACGTCGGCATCGATGTTGCACAGAGCATTATCGAGTCCGGGAACCCGAAATCCCGGAGTCCAGAACTGCGCCTTCCAGCGCCAGTACGGCAGCAACCCTGCGAAGCGAGTGGCCCGGCGGCGCAGCCGGTCGTAGCAGATTGGGAAGCGGCGAACCGATATTCCGTCAAGAACGAAATCTTCAGCTGGAAAGGTTTTGTGGCCGGGCAGCCACAGTGACTCCAGATCGTCCGCGATGGTGGTGAAGACGCTGACGTGATGACCGCGGCCGAGCAGACAGCGGCCAATCGCCAACATCGAGTTTTCATATCCGCCGCGATAGGGGTAAAACCGCGGAATTACAAAGACAACGTGCACCTGCAGATCCCCATATTCGCCGAGTCGATAAACCGGATTGCCGCACCACGCACCCGGCGCCAAAGGTGGATGTTAACTGATTTAGCCGGGTTGCTGCGGAGTGGGTGGAGAACCTCTGCCGCTTAACGGGGCCGCCGCGGAAATCCCTACCGAGGTGGACTTACAGCAAGGTCGGTCATACCGCGCAGCAGTTCGCGCTGCTGATCGTCGAAATTGTTGCGGAACTCATCGGAGTTCATGTACTGGGTCCGCTGCTCCGGCGACATATCGCGCATCTTGCGAAAAGCCTGGGACACCTGGCTCCTCTGATCGGAGGGCAAACCGTGATACTGCTGATACAGGCTGTTGGCCTCTGCCTGTTTTTCCGGAGGCAGATGCTCGTAGAACTCCATTCGGTTGAGAATCTTCTGTTGCTTGTCCGGAGCAAGGCTATTAAACGTACGCAACCGGTCGAGCAGGTGCTTCTGTGCGTCAGGAGGCAACGCCCGGAACGAGGGGTCCTTCTCCAGCGTCTGCTCCTGCTGCGCCGGAGGAAGCCCAAAGTACTTGCGCAACCAATCTCCCTTATGGGGACCCGGACCATTGAGCTTGAACTGCTGCCCGCCAGAGGATTGGGGCATCACGCCGGGGTTCGCCGGCCGGGCCTGGGCCAGCATATCGAAGGGGACACTATCACCGGCTTGCGGCATCGGGCTTACCGATGCTGAGCGAGGGTTATGTTTCTGCCAGAAAGCAGTGCCGGAGGCCGGCAATGCGCTTCCAGCTACAGCGAGAGCGATCAAGATGGAGTACGGGGCGCGCATAGTCTTCAGTTCGTTTCGGTCTGGTTGTCGTCCAGAGCGTCAAAGTCAGAGAACAAGTCGGCGTTATTGTCGAGATATTGCAGATCGCTGACAGCGCTGACCGTCACAGTTCCCCCTGGGCCTGGGCCCTTGCCCTGGTGATCCGTCTTCCAGTGCGCACCTTCGAGCATACCTACACCTACCGCGAGCAGCGCGGCTGCCGCGGTCATCACCGCCGGACGCCGCAACCAAGCCAGCCAGCCCACGCTCTGGTTCGCGCGTTCTTCGCGCACACGCGCCCGTACTCGGGTGGAGAAGTACGGCGAAGGCTCCGGTGCCTGCCACTCATCCAGCAGCGACATCGTCTCCCGCAACGAGGCCACTTCTTCCGCACACGCTGAGCAATTCGCCAGATGCTCCCGCACTGCAGGAGTGGCCAGTTCCGGCCCGCTCAACACTAACTCCATCAACTGTTCGCGAATGTTCCCGCACTTCATGACCGCACCCTGCTTCCTGCAACTGCCTATATAAACTTTTTCAACGTCTCTCGCAGCGTTTCGTATGCGCGAAACAACAGCGATTTCGTGGCCGATTCACTCAAATTCAGTACCGCTGCAATCTGCTTGTAATCCATGTTCTGGTACTTGTGCATCAGCACCGCCGCGCGCTGCCGTTCGGGCAACGCTTCCACCTCGCGCCGGATCGCCGCCAGCCTCTCCCGTCGCAGGATGAGTTGCTCGGCGTTCAGGCCGCGGTCCGCCACGTCTACCGTCATTCCGGTTTCTGTGTCGGGCTCATCGATGTTGACTGTGTTCTCCGGACGCTCGTGCCGAGTGTCGCGCGCGTGGTTCACCGCCAGGTTGGTCGCAATGCGATACAACCAGGTCGTGAACTTCGCGCTCGCCGCGTAAGTCTGACGCGAGCGATACACCCGCAGGAACACTTCCTGCGCCAACTCTTCTGCCACCGCCTGGTTTCGCGTCATGCGGTACATGAAGCTGTTCATCGGACGCCGAAACTTATCGACCAGGTAGTCGAAAGCTACATCGTCTCCCGCGGCCACTCGCAACATGACCTCGGCATCACTGAGCATCTCCAGCACCGGAGTCTCACTCATGGATGCCCGCACTGTATCTGGCGTTTCCGCAGTCCCCGCTGCCGAGCCGCCCAAAATCATGCCGCGATCTAATGCTATGCTGCCCACATTCCCTGTAACCCTCGTGGCTCCCGAAAGTTGTGTCGGGGCAGCCCAGGCTTGGCCTGGTTTCCGTAGCTTCGCTACGGGCCCTGCTGGGGCTGGAGTTTGGGTTTCCGAATCGCGTTTTTGGCCGCCTGATGACATTATGACAAACTGCTGTGCCACACCAGTGTAAAACAGTATTATGCACACGTCGCCCCAACATGGGGAGGTAGAAGCCTTGACCAATTCGGCTCCAACCCGACCAGACCTTGTGATCCGGCATA
Source organism: Terriglobales bacterium (assembly GCA_036512955.1). Classification (GTDB taxonomy): domain Bacteria; phylum Acidobacteriota; class Terriglobia; order Terriglobales; family Acidobacteriaceae; genus DASRAA01. Next base: position 6,164 of record DATBZX010000343.1, on the reverse strand, counting down.
GCGCGAAGGTGCTCGCCGTACCGGTGGCGTGGTTTTGCCTACTCGTGCTATGCATTCAAGCAATGCCAGCGGCCAGCCAGATCACACAGGAGAAACCGTCAGCAGCAGCTGAAACTCAGCCATCAGACCAGCCTGCTTCCCCGGCCACACAAAAGATCGACTTCTCCGACGAGGTGGTTCGGGACGTACTCACCAATCTCCAGCGCGGCATCGAGACCCATGACCTCGACCGCGTCCTCGCCATCTTCGACCAGCAGAATATGAAGGATTACGCCCAGTTTCACGACCAAATGGTGGCATTCTTCCGTCGCTACGACAGCGTCCGATTGCGCTACCAACTTCTACAGGTGACATCCGGCAAGGATGGTAGTTTTGCCATCGCTGACATCGATATGGACGCCGATCCCAGCGACATCCTGCCCACTCCTCAGCGCCGCAGCACCCAGATGCGCTTCCAGATGAGGCGCGGCCCGAACGGCTGGAGGGTCGTCGCCGTACAGCCAGCCGATTTCTTCAACCAGTAACTTCGTTGACTTCAGGTCATCTGCGGGCCCATGAAACGCGACTATCCCGAACGACCAATCACTGGAGTAGGAGCGGTCATCGTCAACGGCGATCGCGCCCTGCTGGTGCGCCGCGCCACCGAACCGCTAAAGGGGGAATGGTCGGTCCCCGGCGGCGCATTAGAGCTTGGCGAGAAACTCCGCGACGGTGCCGCCCGCGAAGCCTTGGAAGAAACTGGATTGCAGGTCAAAGCCGGCGAAGTGCTGGATGTCTTCGACAGCATCTTCAACGACGCAGACGGCCTTACCCAATATCACTACGTCCTGATCGACTTTCTTTGCCGTCCGCTGGCCGGGGAGGCCATAGCCGGTAGCGACGTCAGCGAGGTCCGCTGGGTGACGGAGTCGGAACTTGCCGGGTTGAACCTCCGAGATTCCATCGCGCAGGTTGTGCGCAATGGACTGGCGGCGGCGAACAACGCACATTGACGACTCCCAAGAGCGAGGTATTCCAGCCCGAATTCGCGACGGTTCCGTTGTACTTCTACTTCTGAGTGAACAACGCCGGAGCGGTTTCGCACCGGCGTTCTTCTGTTCTCGACGTTCCGGATTTACATGAGCTTCCGGCGAAGTACTCCTGCCAACCCGAGAATGCCGGTGCCAACCATCCCCAGCGTACCGGGTTCGGGAACCGGGGTCTGAAAGGTAATGTTGCCACCCGACAAACTGGCGGCATCTGTTTTGCCGCCATTATTGAAATTGTTGTGGCTCGTGTTCAACGAATCGGAGCCGATCGGCAGCCACAGATTTGGATCACCGAATAGGTTAGTAATGTATGGGCTAACATAGTCCACTTGGAACAGGGCCTGAAATGAGCCAGTCCCACCCTTCGTGGCGACATAAGTTCCGTTGCTATTCAGGCTGCCCAGCAGGCACACCCCAGGATGCGCTCCGCCGACACACGATGCCGAAACCACCGTGATCTCCGTGCCGCTTCCCGCCGAGTAGAGGGCAATCACGCTGCCGTCTGCAGCATTGTAGCTAAGGGCAGGTCCCGTAGAAACCGATGCGTGTCCGTGCAAGTTGTAGACGAACGGAGTGTCCGAGTCACTTACGCTGACCAGCACTCCCGGGCCCGCGGTCATCCCCGTGGCGTTAGCCTTTACAGCCAGGTTGGACTTGAGAAAAGAAAAGGTGATCGCGTCCGCGTGCGCAATGCTGGTGAACGAGGCGAGAAGCACGAGGCCTCCCAACGTGAGGGTCAATTTCTTGATCATTCGTTAAACTCTCCTGGATGCCGGCGACTGAGGTTTCTCCACCTCGCGCTCAGGGTTCAACGTTATCGGGGAGCGAATAGTGCAACAAGAGAGCGAACAACCCACCGCAAGCCTTCTCACTTCCCGGCGAGTGAGGCAGTGTAGTGGTTAGAGACGATAGTCGACAGCGCCGAATGAGACGAACGGGCATGAGAAGCTGGGTCGATCTTCGTCCCTTGCGACTGGCCCTAGCAGGCTGGGGAAAAGTCTCGTTCGCCAGGGTTTGAAGGGGCGCAGCTTTAGCTGCGCCGTAAAAGTCCTCTATTTTTGCCATTCCTCGCGGACTTCAGTCCGCGGGGAATCTGCTTTTCGACTTTTTCAGCAACCTCCTAGTCGAGCGCAGCCCTCATCCTGCCCGTCAGTTGAACCGGCCGTAACTGGCGTGACGTCCACTCCTTCGGCGGGTTCGCTCGTGGGGCAACGATTTTTCGCCGCGGGCGTTACCTTTTCGCTCCACCGCAGTCCTATTCCGCAATGGGTCGATCCGAACTGCAGGTGTTGCCCTAATCCGCGGTTTCGCTGGGAGCACGACTCCTGCAGCAGGAGCGCCACTTCGGCGTGGGGCGCCTCTACTCGACAGAGAGTGTTGGCTTCCTGAAGAAAACAATTCTCAAAGTGCGGGAAATCCGACAGAATAATTCGCACGTAATTGGGGTAGGGCCAAAGTCAAGACTTGAGATCCAAGTCTTTCCAATAAAAACGGTAGAGGAGAAATTTGCAATGACGAAATCGATGAAGTCACTCATGATGGGAGCTGTACTCGCGGGGTTCATGGCAGGCAACACGGCCATGGCGCAGGCACCGTCGTCCACCTCCAACGCTTTTTCCAGCGACTCGAACCTGGGCCAGATGTCGACCTCGTTCTCCAAGGACAAGCACGCCTGCAAGGGCCAGAACTCTTGTAAAGGCCAGGGCGGTTGTAAGGCTGGCGACAATGGCTGCAAGGGCAAGAACTCTTGCAAGGGCAAGGGCGGCTGCGCGACCGACGGTTCCAAGCCTCCGGCGCAGTAACCTCGCTCCAACTTTGATCGCGCGGGCCGGAGTTTCACGCGTCCGGCCCCGCGATCAATTTCTCCAGCTTGGTCCGAAGAGTCTAGAAATGCCAGCGAATCGCTTTAATGGCTTCACCGAATACGGAGTGGGGATCGGCTTGCGGATCCCGCACTACAACCACATCTTCGAGCGGAAGCCCGTGGTCGACTGGTTTGAGATTATCTCGGAAAACTTTATCGTCGATGGCGGACGCCCGCTGCACGTGCTCGATCAGATTCTCGAACAGTACCGGGTCGTACAGCACGGCGTCTCGATGTATTTCGGATCGGTGGAACCGCTTAATCGCGATCACCTGCGACGGCTGAAAGCGCTGGTGCGGCGCACTAAAACGCCTTGGCTCTCCGACCATCTGTGCTGGGGCAGCGTCGATGGCACGTACTCGCATGACCTGCTGCCCATGCCCTACACCTTCGAAGCCGCGAAAAAAACGGCGCAGAAGATTCGCGAAGCGCGAGATTTTCTGGAAGTCCCGGTGGTGGTGGAGAACGTCAGTAGCTACGCCGAATTCCATGCCTCCGAAATGACAGAATGGCAGTTCCTGACCGAAGTCGTGGAAGATGCCGACTGCGGAATCCTGCTGGACGTGAACAACATTTACGTCTCCTCGCGAAATCACAGCTTCGATCCTTACGACTACCTGCACAACGTCCCCCATAAACGCGTGGCGCAGATTCACATCGCCGGGCACTCCAAGTTCGAGAAGTACATCCTCGACACCCACGACCATGCGGTAATCGATCCGGTCTGGCAATTGTATGCGCGGGCGATTGAACTGGTAGGTCCGACGGCGACGCTGCTGGAGTGGGACGATCACATCCCCTCGTTCGACGAAGTACACGGTGAAGCGCTGAAGGCGAACCGCTACATGCGGGAGAAAGTGGTCGCGTGATGGACCTCGACCATATCCAGCGCAGCATGTTCGATGCCGTGCGTCAGCCGCTGACCGCCTCCGAAGGCATGCGGCAGCGCACCCGCGATGGCCGCTCCCTGCGTCGCGTGGCAGAGGAGATCATCAAGCCGAACGACCGCCTTACGTCGTTCGAGCGCCTGGAGATATACAACCGCCAATACTGGTTCCGGGTGCTGTCGGCTCTGGCAGAGGATTTTGAAGGACTGCGTCTCATCGTCGGTGACCGTCAATTTGAAAAGCTGTCGATCGCATACCTGCAGGATTGCCCGTCGCAGTCGTTCACCCTGCGAAACCTGGGTTCGCGCCTGGAGCAGTGGCTGCGTTTGCACCCCGAGTGGATTGCTGGAGTCGAAGAAATCGCAATAGACATGGTGCGACTAGAATGGGCCGAGATAGAAGCCTTTGATGAGGCGTCGAAACCGAAGCTCACGGAAGCAGACGTAGCCGCGCTCGGACCTGATCCGCAATTTGAGTTACAGCCCTACATCCGACTGGTCGAACTGCATTATCCAGTGGACGAGATGCTGCTCGCCATCCGCAGCGAGCAGCGAGAGAACGATATCGTCAGCAACGCCGTAGCGGCCAGTTCGCGGCGGCGGCGCGCTCGTAAGCGTTCGCTGCCGAAGCCGCAGAAGATTTCTCTCGCGGTCCATCGCGCCGACAACTCGGTGTTCTTCAAGCGGCTCGATGCAGAGGCGTTTGGCATTCTCTGCGCGCTGCGCGAGGGCAAGCGACTCTCGGAGGCTGTCGAGTGTATCGACTGGAACAGCCGCTCCGGCGAACAGGCAGCCGAAGACCTGCAAACGTGGTTCGCACTTTGGTCATCCCTGGGCTGGTTCTGCAAGACAAGTTAGGACGGAATTCATGACAACCCTTTCCGGTAGATTGCGGAGCGCTTATTCACTCTTTGCCGGTGGCGCTGCTTCTCTGCAGTCTGTGTTCCTGCTACTCGTGCGTCTGTACTGGGGATGGCAGTTCTGCCAGACTGGTTGGGGAAAACTGCATAACCTTCCGCATGTGATCGAGTTCTTCACCAGCCTCGGTATTCCCGCGCCAGCCCTGAACGCGTACTTCGTGAGCAGTCTGGAATTTGTCGGCGGAATCCTGCTGATACTTGGACTCGGCGGCCGGTTGGTCGCTCTGCCCCTCACCATCGACATGATCGTGGCTTACGTAACCGCTGATCGCGCAGCTCTGCTGTCGTTCTTCTCCAAGCCGGAAGACTTCTACAACGTCACTCCGTTCACGTTTCTCATGGCCTCGCTGATCGTTTTAATCTTCGGCTCGGGGCGGTTTGCGGTAGATTACCTGATCGAGCGTTACTGGCTGCGCCACGACTGAGGTTTCGTCGTAAATTAGGATTCGAGACACATGCAGTTCCCGGCCGTTCAACGATTCCGCCGCAGACTTTTCATCACGTTCGTTGCAGTATGTTCGCTCACCGCGATCGCGTGGCTGTCTGCGGTGCGAGGACAAGTAGCAGGCCCCCCAACGAGCATCAGTATTTGTGGTTCCAGCATTGATGTTCATTTCATCGGCGAGACGAGCACTGTCAGCCATAACGATCTGGTGAGTTGGGTGCATCGCGCCGGGGATGCGGTCTGCACCTATTACGGACACTTCCCTGTTCCCCACCTCAGCCTCGACGTTCGCGTTCGTGGAGGTCCGGGCGTTCACGGAGGAGTTACCTATCCCTCAAGTGGTGGCTATATCAGCATCTCACTGGGCGCGGGCACGACCGTTGCGCAACTGGATGATGATTGGATGCTCACCCACGAGATGATCCACCTGGCTTTCCCGTCTATGGCCAGAGACCATCACTGGATCGAGGAAGGCATCTCGGTCTACGTCGAACCAGTGGCGCGAGTGCAGGCACGACAGCTTGCGGCGGAGCGCATGTGGCGCGATGTCGCCCGCGACATGCCTCAGGGCGAACCAGCAACTGGCGATGAGGGACTCGACCACACTCCGACTTGGGGTCGCACGTACTGGGGAGGAGCGATGTTCTGCCTGGTCGCCGATGTCCGCATCCGCGAGCAGACCCACAATCAGAAGGGGCTGCAGAACGCGTTGCGCGGAATTCTCGCCGCAGGAGGAAACATCACCCAGGATTGGAACATCGAGCGCGCCTTCGCGGTCGGCGATAAAGCGACAGGGACAACTGTCCTAGCTGACCTATATCAGGAGATGCGCGATAAACCTGATCCGGTCGATCTTGCGACTCTGTGGAAGGAACTGGGGGTGCAGCGGCAGAAGGATGGATCGATCCAACTCGATGCCAGCGCGCCGGACGCCGAGATCCGCGACGCGATCACGCGGCCGCGTTCAGTTGCGCGTCAAGAAAAACCCTAGTAGCACCGCGCAGTCGCAAGCTTACAGATA
>DATBZX010000342.1:0-3091 GCA_036512955.1 Terriglobales bacterium | reverse complement strand
TGCTGTGCCAGTTCGATGTTCTTCTGCTCCTTGATGCCGCGGCCCACGGAGACGATGATCTCGGCCTGGGTGAGATCGACGGCCTGCTTGGCCTCTTTGAAGGGAGCCTCCGGCTTGTTGCGGATGACACCATCGGCAATCTCGACATTGACTGTCTCGACGGGGGCCGGGGCACCGCCCTCCGCGACCTTATCGCCGCGGAAGGCGCCTGATTGGAATGTCGCGAAATAGGGCGCATCACCCGTAAACGAAACGTCCGCAACGTACTTGCCTTGGAACATCTGCCGCGTAAACAGCAGCTTGCCGCCTTCGTACTTGTAGCCAATCGCGTCGCTGATGAGGGCGCGATTCAAGGCCGTCGCCAGCTTGGGAGCGAAGTCGCGCACCTGGTAAGTGTGCGGCATCAGCACCAGCTTGGGCTGCTTCTGCTCGATAAAGCCTTTGAGCGCCGCTACAAATCCGTCAGGGGTGTAGGGCTCGAGTTTGGTTGACTCGAGGTCGTAGACCTTGGCGACGCGCTTGGCGGCAACCTCGTTGGCGATGTCGCCAACTCCGCTGCCCACCACGGCCGCTTCCAATAGCCAGCCGGTTTCAGCCGCCAGAGCCTGTGCTCCGGTGAGAGTTTCCCATGAGACGCGGTTCAGTTTGCCGTCCCGCTGCTCGACTACAACCAGAATAGTGTCTGCCATTTCGATCCGTTCCTGCGCCCTGTTTTGAGCGCGTGCCGTACGCTACTACCATTCGGCACAATTGAGTCCCTTGACCTGCGACACACGGGCTTGTTTACCCGCCCTTTTGACGGCCCTCCTGCTTATTCAGGAACTGCGCCGCTTTAATCGATAGCCGTAAATATTCAGCAGCAACCCTGCGACAACCAGTGCGACAGCAATGACACCAAAACGCATCTGGCCGAGTTTAAGCGCCGCTGGCTCAAAAAACATCACGAGCAACGCGAACAGCACCAGGACCCAGCCCACTACCATGTAGGCCGTTCCGGTCTCGCGGCTCTCTTCTTTGGATGGCATCACCGCATCCTGCTTGCGAGATACCAACTTCGGGTCCCGCCCTGTCTGGTTCGAGCTCTCGCCCGATCACAGCACGTGAACTTCGTTGCGCAACTTCTCGACCAGCTTCTTGGCTACTTCCGCCGGCGGTCCTTCGATCACTTCGGTCTTCTTCGTCTTCTGCGGAATGTACAGCTTCTCGATCTTCTGCAGGTTATCGCCCAGCGTCGCCTTGACCTCGTCGAACGTGACTTTCTTCATCGGCTTCATCTTCGCCTGCTTGATACCGATCAGCGTGGCATAGCGCAACTTGTTGATGCCCGACTGGATAGTCAGCACCGCGGGCAGCGGCATGTCGACAAACTGGAAGTATCCGGCCTCAAGCTCGCGCTTCACCCGGATGCCGGCGTCGTTCTTTTCGATCTGCATGATGATGGTGGCGTACGACCAGCCCAGCAGTTCGGCAAGGACGACTCCCGTTTGCGCGAAACCGTAGTCATCCGATTGCAGGCCGGTAAAAACCAGATCGAAGCTTTCGTCCTTCACCACGGCGGCAAACGCCTCGGCGGTGTTGAACGCATCGAGTCCGACAAAGCCATCGCCCTCCAGATGGATGGCACGGTCGGCGCCTTTGGCCAGCGCCTCGCGGAGGACCTGCCCTGCCCGGGCGGGGCCGCTGGTAATTACGACGACCTCTCCCCCGTGCTTCTCCTTCTGGCGTAACGCCTCTTCGAGGGCATACGCATCCGGCTCATTAACTTCATAGGAAACGTCTTCGCGAATCCATGTTCCGCTCTCATTCAGCTTGAGCGGAGCGTCCTTCTGCGGGACCTGCTTCATGCAAACCAGGATTTTCACCCTGAGCTCCTTCGACCCGGGTATTTGCCGTCAGGCAGCCGGGTTTCGTGCGGCGGACACGTGGCTTTCCGCCTTTGGGTTTGGTGATTATCAGAATCGACGCGGCCCGATACAGATCGAGTCCGTCGTCACTACTGAAACAGCCGAGTATAAATGACCGACGAGTAGATGCGAAAGGAAACGCAAACGCAGTTTCAATTCGGGAAAATGCGCCTGCGACTCAAATGCAGTGACGGTGAGAGAATTTGCCGGTCGCGCGAGTGTGAAAACACTTGAGAACGAAGCGGTGCCCCAGGTTCTCGCCCGTTGCGAAACTCGCGCTTCGTTTTGTGGTGTGGAACAAACGCTACAAATGCGAGCGCCGGAAGCGCGAAATAGTCTAGCCCAGCACGCAGCCGAAGGCGGAGTGCTGGGGTAGTGTACGCGAACTCATGGGAGTGCCGTAGGCACGGCAGCCTTTCGTAACACCCAAGTTCGCGCCGTTTACGAAACTCGCGCTTCGTTCCGTGCTGTGGAACAAACGCTACAAATGCGAGCGCCGGAGGCGCGAAATAGTCTAGCCCAGCACGCAGCCGTAGGCAGAGTGCTGGGGTAGAGTGGGAGAATTCATAGGAGTGCCGTAGGCACGGCAGCGTTTCGTAACACCCAGGTTCGCGCCGCGCCAGCGGCGATAACCTGGGTGTGATTCGCCCTCACGCGATGCCGTTTCCCCGGCTCACGACCCTCGTCGTTCTTGTTCCAGCAGCTTCTTCTTGCGCTCGATGCCCCAGCGATACCCCGCCAACTCGCCATCGCTGCGCACCACGCGATGACACGGCACGGCGAGCGCTACAGGATTGCTCGCGCAAGCCGTAGCGACCGCACGAACTGCCTTGGGATCTCCGATCGCGCGGGCCACATCGGTGTAGCTGCGCGTTTCACCCGCCGGAATTTCGCGCAATGCGTCCCAAACTTTCTTTTGAAAGGCGGTGGCGCGAACATCCAGGGGCAAATCAATGGTGAGGTTTTCACCTCGTAAGCTGGCAAGCAAGGGTTGCAAATACGGCTGCAGCGCTGCATCGTCGCGGTGAATTTCGGCGGCGCGGAACTCTTCGCGCAATTCGCGCTCCAACTCGCTGGCGCTCTCACCGAAGCGAACGGCGCATAGCCCGCGAGCTGTCGCCGCCACCAGCAATCGCCCCAGCGGCGATGGTACGATCGCATACTGAATCGTCATTCCCGCTCCACCG
>DATBZX010000341.1:0-19877 GCA_036512955.1 Terriglobales bacterium | reverse complement strand
CAGTTGATTGGCCACGTTTGCCAGGAACAAGGCCTGCACAAATTGGCCGCTTCCAGCGCCGGTGCCGACTCCATACTGGCTGAGCACATTCATGAAATTGCTGGCCAGTAAATCCTGCACGTACAGGTTGAGCCGCTGCGCCGCGTTCTGATGGTCTGCGTCGGCCCATAGCGCTCCCCAGAAGCTGGTGTACACAACGGGTGAAGGGACGACGGCGCCACCGTTGTAAACGAAGCCTGGAAATGCGGTCTGGCCGGGCGCGGCTGCCGCCCGCTTGGTGGCTGGCCGCGTTGAGACCACTCCCAGCACGGGCGTGATGTCGGGGCCGTCTTTAGGTTCGCCTATCATATTGTCTCCCTCATTGACGCTTGTAGAGATTCCTGGAATCACAACGAGTGGCGTTGGGAGAATGCTAGCGCGTGTGTCGCGACTTGTAAAACCGGAGCGCGGCGGTCTCGGCGAGACTTGGGCCAGCGCCTGGTTCGCGGAATCCCCGTCCAAGCAGGGTTTGCTTGTGCGGGGAAATTCCATTCCCGTCTTGCGGCCTTCGCTGCAAATCGTGCCGAGTTCTCATCCTCCACCGGCTACGATACCATAACGGGTTCTTAAGGAATCGACATGACAACTGCAACCACTCACACCAACCCGCTCTCCTACCTTACCGACCAACTGAATGACCTCAAGCATCGCGGCACCTATTTCAAGCTGCGCGTGCTCGATGACGAGCAGGCGCCGGTGTGCACCTTCGCCGGCAAGAAGGTCATCAACCTGGCGTCGAACAACTACCTGGGGCTGACGACGCATCCCAAGCTGCGCGAGGCGGCGCTGGAGGCCACGCGCAAGTTCGGCGTGGGGTCGGGCGGCGGGTGGCACGCCGTAGACGATCTCATGGCAAGGCCGGTGCGGTGATCAGCTCACTCACCTCAAGGGAGCGCTGGTGAATCATCTCGTACCAATTGAGAAACGGCAGGTCGGAAGGCCGGCAAGCCTCCTCATACACGCGCCGGCAAAGAGCGCGGAAGCCAGGATAGACGGCGCGAATCCACGCCGGAGCAAGTTGGTTGAGGCGTTGGTCGCGGACACAGCCGATCGCATATTTCCGCGAAAATCCGTAGCCGTAAGGAACCAGCGTTCCATCGGCTTCTACGACCAATGGGTTGGCGTAATCGGCCAGTTTGCCACTCGTCGGCGGTTCCTCGTCTGCGTGAAAAACCCTGGGATAGCGGGCCACCAAATCGCGATGAAAGAGGTCCACCTGGACAAATAACCGGTCGCCGTAAGTCTGGCGGATCCTTTCTGCCTCGAGGTAGGCATAGGCCGACTCGATTTCATCGGGAGCAGAATCGGCCAGTTTCTCGGTAGCCCGTCCCACCACCTCGAGGGGGTGGATCTGCAGCAGTTTCGCTCCCTGGGCCAAGGCGAATTCAGCCACCCAGGAGGCTTCGTGAACATTGAACTGGGTGAGTGTGAAGATAAATCCAAAGTCGATTTTGGAGGCGCGAACCAACTCGAGGTTGGCTGCCATGGCGTCAAAGGCACCGGCGCAGGCCCGCATGCGGTCATGGGATTCGGGCACACCGTCGAGGCTTATCGCCAACACGTCGGTGCAGTCGGCCAGCGACGCCAGCCTGGCCTGGTTGAGCAGCATGCCGTTGGATGTCACGGTGGTCCGCATACCAACCGCCTTAGCATGACGGAGCAGGCTGCCGAGCTTGCGATAAAGAACCGGCTCACCGCCAGAGAAACTGGCGGTGAGATAACCTTGTTCGCGTGCGTCGGTCAGCACGTCTTTAAGGACCTGATACTCGAGAGTGTCCCTTTGCTCCGGGGCAGAGTTCGAATAACAGTGCAAGCAGCGCAGATTGCAACGGCGCGTCGGATGGACCTGAAGAATCGGCGCGAGGGTTGCGCAGGTTGCTTCCATGCGGTCGCCTTTACTCCTCCCCCGGGGAGTTGCGGACTACGATTTGCGCGATGTCGAGGACGGGGGTCCCATTAATCAAAATGACAAGATTGATCGCGCTGTCGTTAAGCGCCACAAAGCGACTCACGACGTCGTTAAGGTGTGCGATTGGCACTTCGACCGTGCCCCGTAACTCGAGATATGCCGGCGGTAAGCCTCGAATTAGCCAGTTGGGGATCTTTGCAGTCGCAGGGAGCTGCAAAGACTTCTTGATCTCTTCGACGTTAGGCACGTCGCCGTTTCGGGCAAGGTGCTCCAATAACTTCTGTGAACCACGAACAGCATGGGCCGTGTCAGGTTTAGACATGTTTTTCCTCTCTTTCGTCGTTCTCTGCCGATGGAAGCAAGTGACCAGACTTGCAGCGCGAGGGACGCAGTGACGGAGTGGTCTTGAGTTGGCCCTTTCGACCACCAGAATGCGGGCGCCCAAATGTGGGGGGACAATATACTTTAAGTCAGCCGGGTGTCAACTAAAAATTGAAAGAAAGTTTGCCACGTTGCACCGGCCAAGTCAGTCTTACTCAGGTTGGGGGGTTTTGTTTGCGTCACGCGCTCCTTTGAGATAGGCGCGTCGAGTTCTCACCATCCACCGGCTGCGATACCATAACGGGTTCTTAAGGAATCGACATGACAACTGCAACCACTCGCACCAACCCGCTTTCTTATCTCACCGACCAACTCAACGACCTGAAGCAACGCGGCACTTACTTCAAGCTGCGCGTGCTCGATGACGAGCAGGCGCCGGTGTGTACGTTCGACGGCAAGAAGGTCATCAACCTGGCGTCGAACAACTACCTGGGGCTGACGACGCATCCCAAGCTGCGCGAGGCGGCGCTGGAGGCGACGCGCCAGTTCGGCGTGGGCTCGGGCGCGGTGCGCACCATCGCCGGCACCATGAAGATCCACATGGAGCTGGAAGAGAAGATCGCGCGCTTCAAGAACGTCGAGGCGTGCGTGGTGTTTCAGTCGGGCTTCACGGCGAACGCGGGAACGGTGTCGGCGCTCTTGGGCAAAGAGGACTGGATCGTCTCCGACGAGCTGAATCACGCCAGCATCATCGACGGGGCGCGGCTGTCGCGGGCCAAGATCAAGGTCTTCCGCCACAAGGACACGGCGCACGCGGAAGAGCTGCTCAACGAGATCAAGAACGAGCCGGGGCGGAAGCTGCTGATCACCGATGGGGTGTTTTCGATGGACGGCGACATCGGGCCGCTGCCCGCGCTGTGCGAGTTGGCGGAAAAGTACGGCGCCATCATGATGGTCGATGATGCGCACTCCTCGGGCGTGCTGGGACGCAACGGGCGCGGCACTGTCGATCACTTCGGCCTGCACGGCCGCGTGGATGTGCAAGTGGGCACGCTGTCGAAGGCCATAGGCGCGCTGGGCGGTTACGTCTGCGGCACTCGCGACCTGATCGAGTTTCTCTATCACCGCGGACGGCCATTTTTGTTTTCGACGTCGCATCCGCCGTCAGTCGCGGCGACGTGCATCGCAGCGTTCGACGTGCTCGAGCAGGAACCGGAGCGCATTGAAAATCTTTGGGCCAACACGCATTACTGGAAGAAGGAGTTGGGCGGGCTGGGCTTCAACATTGGCGGCGTAACTACTCCAGCCAGCGAGACGCCGATTACGCCGATAATTATTGGCGACGGCCGTCTCACCATGGACTTCTCGCGCGCGCTGTTTGACGACGGCGTGCTGGGAACCGGCATCGCGTTTCCGACGGTACCTGAGGGCAAGGCGCGCATCCGGACGATCATGACAGCGACACACACCCGCGAAGAACTCGACCAGGCGTTGGAGACGCTGAAGCGCGTAGGCAAGCGGATGGGGATTCTGGCGTAGAAGTTGACGATGTCAGTAAGAACAGAATATTCCGCCGAGGTGATTCTCGCTCGCGAACAGGCGGATAAACACGTGCTGAAACAGTTGGTGGCCAGCGTGCTGCAAAGCGAACAGTGCAAGTTCATCAGGCGCGGCAGTAAGGGCGATCTCCTGGGGTTCCGGTGGCATTTCTGCCACTTGAAAGAAGGACATGCCGGGCCACACAGAGATCACTGTCACCGGGACTTTCAATCAGACCTTCATGTACGCAAAATCCGCAAGGGCCAGATGCCCTGCGAGTTCGTGGCGCCGCGAGAACGTAGTCCTTGGGACCGGCGCAGTCACGCGCGTTGCAATCGGATCGAAGGACACTTCGGCATGCACTACGACGAGTCCGACGGCCCCTTTCGGTCGTCTTTGCTCGACCTAGACGTCTTCACCTTCCCAGGAAGATGGCCGGTGCGAACTGAACCTTTCCCCCCAGGAAAAGTAGGGAAACTGTAGTGCGGCGCTGGGCCTTGCTTCCACTCACCCTTGCCGCGACTGCTTGCACTGTCCCGTGGCTACTGGCCCACTCGCCAGAAATTGGATTCGCCTTGCAGCGTGGTTTTGCGCTGGTCTGCCATCAGCGGCCGGAGCGGTCGTTCATTCTATTCGGCGGCAAGGTTGCCGTTTGCGCGCGGTGCCTGGGAATCTACCTCGGCGTGGCCGCGGGACTGCTGCTGCGCGTCCCGCGAAGCGTGGCATGGAAATGGCTGGTTGCAGCGGTTGCGATCAACCTCGCGGATTGGCTGGCGGAGTTCGGCGGTCTGCACGGTAACTGGATGCTCGCGCGCTTCGCCCTGGGAGTAGCGCTAGGGGCAGCGGGAGCGATGCTGGTAGTTGCATCTGAGAAAACACCTACCCAAGCAAAGGAAGTCTGGGTGCGGCATCCGCTTGGAGGGTAGACTCGCCTTTATCCGCGCATTGCCTGCAGCAGTAGCGTCGCCCCGATCAAGATCAGACCGACGTGAACAAATTTCAGAAACGCATCTCCGCGCAGACGATGATTCGCCACGCGTCCGAGCAAAATGGCCGGGATTACGACAAACAGCGACAGCAGGTAGTAGCGCGTCACCGCCGCGACCCAGAGGCCAGCCAGCCAGTAGCCTCCCATGCCGATCGCGCTGGCAGGCAGGAAGTATCCTTGCAGGGTTGCGCGAAAGTGTTGCGCTGACCAGCGGCGCATCGCTCCATAAATCGCCAGCGGCGGCCCGTTCATGCCGTACGCGCCGCCCAATATGCCGGCAAAGAAACCGCACACCAGGAGCCATATGCGATTGTCGCTATGTAATTCGGGCGGCCTGCGGCCCATCAAAGCGTACGCCGAGAACGCCACGATCATGACTGCCAGCGCCCCTTTCACCATGCGATGGTTGCCTTCTGTCAGCAGCATGAGACCCAGGGGTATTCCGAATAACGTCGCAACCACCAGCCATCCTGCGCTGCGAAGATGGATGTGTTGCCAGTCCTGCGCGATGATCACGGCGGCGACAGTAATCGAAACCAGCACGGCCAGCGGGGCCGCGACGCTGATGGGAAGACGGATGGCGAGCAGCGGAACGGCGACCAGCGCCTCGCCAAAACCAAAGGCGGACCGGATCAGTGTAGCGACGAAAATAACCAGTAAGACATAAACCGTCGTGCCGTCCATTTCACTCCAGCGCCAGGAGACAATGTTCGAAGATCTGTCTGATCATAAGCCAGCGCTGTCGTCGGCGGGAGTGGCCGGCGAGTTGGAAGCAGTCCTGCCGGCCCCGGCATACATCAGCGACTTGGTTGACGGGTAGAATTCGTCTTGCGTACGATTCCGGCTCGGAACGGTTCAGTGATCTTGGGGGCGCAGGATGATCAACAACGGAGGGCATGCTGAAGCATGAAGACTCTGGACGACTACACCAAGGGTGACATGCACGGAGTCCATTACGCGGTGAGCATTTTCTTCGCGACCGCCATACTTTGGGTGCTGGTCCACAAGATGTCGGAGGCCAACCCGGTGTGGGCGATCAGCTCGATGGTCGCCACCAGCGACCCGGCGATGAAACAGGCGATGCTGATCTTGCGCGCACGCATCGCCAACACGCTCGTCGGCTGCCTGGTTGGACTGCTGTTCATCGCCATCGGCGGAATGAAGCTGATCCTGCCGGTCGCCATGGCGGTCACGGTCTTGCTGTCCTCGTATGTCGTGCGCATTCCAACCATGTGGCGGCAGGGGCCAATCAGCGCAGCCTTCGTTATCGCCGCCGGATTCGAGTATCACTCTCGAAAACACGGCTTGATAGCCGGCGCAACTCGCATGGGCGAGGTCTTGTTCGGCTGCGTCGTGGGGATCGTGGTGGCATGGATCGTTTCTGTAGTGTGGCCGCTGCCCGAGCCCGCACCTTCCGAACATCCGGCGAACAAATGATGTGGACGGCGCCTCGCAGGCGTTTTCTTGTGCCCGCTGCTGTTCGCACGCATGTCAGCGCGCTCGTGGTCGCCAGCGCGAACTTCCTGACTGGCAGCTGTCCACTAACCACTGGCAACCGATTTGAATTGATTGGTCGGGACGGGCAGATTTGAACTGCCGACCCCTCGCACCCCAAGCGAGTGCTCTACCAGGCTGAGCCACGTCCCGACTAATTCTAAGGGGGTTATCCTGGCTGCCTCCTTCATTTTCCGCTGCGCTCATCGCGATGTTCCGGACAGGCGAGTAGCTCGACCGGACAGGATCTGTGGTCGCCTTCCTCCATGGGCACGTGGTGGAGTAGGCACATGCATATCGATGGTTTCGTATCGCTAACATCAGAGCGTAGCGCTTTCCCATCGCAATACCAGTCATGGCCAGCAGCATCGCAGAAGTGACGGTGGGACATTCCGGATTCCTTTCACTTGGTGATGTTCTTTGTGCCCAGCGAGATGGCAGACGCCACTGTCACGGTGCGTGGTCCGATCCGGTAGCAGCCTTCAATTAGGATCTACAGAGCTGAGAGCTGGATTGGGTGAATTAAAAACGGCGAGCAGAAATAAATAGTGGGGGAGCCGCGACGTGGCTATCTGCGTCCGAGATCCACGCCCAAGTTAGGTTACTACATGGTCTGATCACGCCAACGGTCCCCAGTCGCCGAAGAAGCGTCTCCGCATCCTGCTGTTCGCGGGTATACTCGATTGCAGTTTCTCGGATTCCGTAAGAAGGGAAACGTAAGCAGACCTGGCGCTTACGTGATAGATCGCATGGCTTTCCAGCGGTATATCTGCCGGTTTGTCCCTGAAGATATAGAAGCTGCGCTGGGTCGGCGCTACATGATTGGTCCCGAAATTGCCGTTGGTGGTCAGGGAGCAGTTTTTAGGGCGACGAGAGCTTCTCGGCCAGACGGCACACCGGCGAATGACGATGTTGCTCTGAAGTTGCACTTCGATCGCAGGAAGAACGCTCGCGTACATCCCGAGATCACCGCGACGGAGAACTTCTCGCATCCAAACCTGGCTCGGCCGATAGAGCATGGCTATTGTGACGTGGCCGGTAGACACACGCGATACGTCGCGTGGGAATTCATAGAAGGACAATCACTGAGCGTTCTGTTGAGAGACGGACCGCTGCTGGAATCCGAAGTGCTGGCCATAGGACGTGATATCTCGTCTGCGATTGCGGAAATTTGGTCGCAACGCATTGTTCATGGGGACATAAAACCCTCGAACATCATGCTTAGAAACTCCGACGGCCACATCATGGTCGGCTCGGTGGACAGCGCCGTTCTCATCGACCTCGGTGCTGCCAGATATTTAGATCAACACAACACTCGTACACTCAGGCCTTCCAGAACTTTAGATCAACACGACCGTCGTGCTGCATTTAGGCCTTGGGGAACATGGGGTTACTTTTCGCCGGAGCAGATCAAAGGAGAAAAGGCATTGACCTGCGCTTCGGACGTCTTTTCGCTTGGCGTAGTAATGCTGCAATGCTTACTGGGGCGACATCCCACGGAGTATGACCAGTATGCTTTAGCAGACGGCATCCGGGCGAGCGGAGGCAGGCCTGCAGCGACCGCAGGCTTGCTTTACGTGTTGGATAGGATGCTGTCGCTACTTCCGGCGATTAGGCCGAACCCTGCAGAACTTAGCCGCCGTTTCCAAAGCCTACGGCAAACGGCACAAGCGGAGTATGCCATGGGCGATCGCGCATCTATGAAAGTTCAGGACTAGTTACAAGTGGGCCATTTGCTGCCCTACCACCTGCACGAGGTCCCTCTGGAACCGGGCAGGCGGTAGATTACTGTCGCCGTATCGTAAGTAATCCACCTATCGTGTTAACACTAGAACGTCGATGGGAAGGGGAGTACAAAGACTGAGAACACGGGCTCCCGGAATTGCCGTGTATCGCAGACCTAAGAGCGCCCGAAAGCGTAGGGAAGCAATGAACCGTCTTTGCGAAGTTTTGTTCTGTGCGATCGCTGTCGGTCTCTGTTCTGTGACCCATTCAAGCGCGACGCCTGCCCCGGCAGACCAGCAAGTTACCGTTAAGCAATTTGTCATTGAGGGTGCGGATAGCCTATCCACCTCCCAGATTGAGGAATTCAAGTCTTCGGTGATGGGCAGGCCGGAATCTGCCGAAGTGTTGTTGGATACCGCGAGGCACCGCCTTACCGCTTTTCTGAACAGCTACTGTTATATCCGGAATGTGAAGGTGCATCCACTGGTGCAGGCAAACAAGGCAACAGAGCAGTTCGACTTGACGTTGTATATCGACGAGGGCAAGTGAACGCAGTAAAACAATCTCCGCTGCTGGCAAACTCCCGAGAGGTCAGAGGGTCGGGAGCTGTCCCTTGCTGTCAATTGGCGAAATATTCCCATCTCACTCGCTATCCAAGCTGAACGGGTGCGGTTGGCGGTTTAAGGGGCGGCAATCGACCGAGCTTCGAAGGGCTCTGGGCCGTGAGTTGATCAGGCACCAGAGCGAGTTCTGAGTGGAAACTCTGCTATCAAACAAATCTCCGGAAGCAACTCCCGCATCGCCAGCGCTTGTCAGGAGAATTGGATGTTCTCTTGGTGCGCTCTCGGAGGCCGTGCGGTGTACGATGCCTTATGAAACGAATCAGCGCTCGCTTGCTACCGCTAGATGCGCTTCTTCTCGCCTTACTATTCTTCCCGGGCTGCAACGCGCTGAATCCCTTCTGCGGAAGTACCCGGCCAGCCCCAATTATTGGGTCTCTTTCTGCTACCACGATTACGTTCGCTGAGGTGCAGCAGGGCTTTCTTCTCACCGTGAATGGTAGCCAGTTTGTTTCGTCTTCTGTCATGGTCATCAACGGTACGACGCTAAGCACTACGGTCCTAAGTAGTCAGCAGTTGCAAGTCACGATCACGACCGCCTTGATCTCCGCGCCTGGAACAGCAAGTGTGACGGTAAATACTCCGAGCGGGAACTCAGGCAATGTTGGCTGCACGAGCGGTGGAACCAGCAGCGCCCTAGTCTTGACTATCACTTAAAGAAAAGCAACAGTGAAGTAGGAGATTAACCCTGCAATCTGGACGTTTCACAATCCTCGTCCCGTGAAACATCCGAGCCGTCGCCCAGCACTCGCCCCCCACCTACCTGATCGATCCCCGGGCCATGAATTGCTCGCGCTGAACACTGCTGACCACTGGTGGGCGCGTCTGCACGCCCTCGCAAACAGCCTCTAGCGCCGCATACCGCCCTCCTCGCCCCGCGAGCGGATCGCCTGCTTACGCGATGGGCGGGGCTATCCAATCATGGGTGGAACTCGAAGCGGGCGCGGCCCCAATTTGCGTAATTAGTCTCTTGTCGTGTAATGGGTCGCTGCCACAAGCGCTCGGTTCGGGCGGTCAGTGGCGATGTGATTCCAGAATGTTCACAGGGTAGGCCACACCAGGCCGCGCAAACAGCAACCCCACAAAAGTTGTCAGCGTACCGTTCGCCTCCGTAGGCACTGGCACGCCGAGTTACACAACCAGGTCTTATCCTACTCAGGTGCAAGGTCCTTTTATGTACCCACGATAATGAACATTTCTGTCGCTCGTCTGATCAAATTGAAACAGGTTATAGCGTTGTTGCCACTCAGCAAGAGCGCTTCAAACGCTTTTGCGTCGCCAAGGATGTTCCCGCACCTATCGCAGTGCCAGAGAAGAAGACCACCCGTGGGCACGCCCTCGGAAGCTACCTCCAACCCCGCAACCCGCCTTCCCCGCCCCGCCAGCGGATCGCCTGCCGACGCCTCGGTCTGGTGTTCCTTCCGGCTAAGGGCTATGTCGCCCATTGCGTTCGCGCCTGCCAGCGCTGCCGATCCGGCCTTCCCCAATGCCCTGCTTACGCCATACAGCCTGGTGGTCCTGCCCGAAATCGATCGGGTCGTATCCACCAACTCATCGATGCACCTGTCAGCAATGTTCAGCGGTGTGACCTACCAAATCTGGCGTCTCTCCGACCTAAAGCTCCTCAAAACGGCCTACCTCGATGTCGGCGAGAATCGGTACGCCACGTCAGCCCGGAAGAGCCACGCCTGGGTCCGGATGGATCAATCTTTGTGCAGACGCTGAGCTGTGGTGTGGAACGCATCACCGGTGTAAACAGGTAGCAGAGGCAAAGAATCAAGCCGAAGCGTGGACGCTGGCTCATACACTAGAAAATCGTCAGCGGTAGTCCGGTAACAGCATATGTTAGCTATTGACGAATCGCCATGCTAAACCTTTTTACTTCATCAAAGAGCCTGCCGGTGCGCAGATGTCTAGCGTTCCTTTCAACGGTCTTCATCTGTGCGACAATTCAAGCTCAGGGACCCTTACCTAAGGTTGATCCCTACAATGTTCCGAGCGAAGTGGACACGTGCCTGAAGCCTTTTCCTGAACTGACGCTCAACGGCGAGATCAACCCGTTCTACCTGACAGGCGACTTCGACGGAGATGGAAAGCTAGATTTCGCGGTGCAAGTCAGTCGAAAAGAAGCCAAAGGCATTCTTTTTTGTCTTTCTACCCAGAAGAACCCGCTGTTGGTCGGGGCCGGGGCTGGACTGATCCGACGCAGCCGCCCAGACCGATGGGCGTGGAGGAACTGCATGGCGGAAGCTGACGGAGGAAGCAGGGCTGGCAGGCCTTCGACCTCATGATCTGCGCCACCACGCGATCACAAGACTCGCTGAGTCTCCGGCCAGCGAACAAACGATCATGGCGATCGCGGGCCACGTCTCTCGCGAGATGCTGGAGCACTATTCGCACATAAGGCAGGAAGCCAAGCGAAGGGCGCTTGAAGCGCTGGATCACGTCACAATTACGTCACAATTTGAGAAATGGAAGGCCGCAGCTCAGACAACGAAGAAGCGGAAGCCCGCGAAAACAAGGGAGAAAAATGGTCGGGACGGGCAGATTTGAACTGCCGACCCCTCGCACCCCAAGCGAGTGCTCTACCAGGCTGAGCCACGTCCCGACTAAGGAGGGTTCACTTCCGGAAAACCGGAGGGGTTTGGAGCCAGAAATAGTCTAACACCGATGTGGCCCGGCTCAAGCCATGGGCCATGTGCAAAGGTTTCACAAATCAGTCGAACTTGAGCGGCTGCCACTTGCCGTTGTCGCTAAGAGCCAGTTGAATCGCGCGCGGCGGTCCAGCGGGAGGCACTGTCACCTCCACCCACAGTTCCTGTCCGGGCTTCAGCGGGAACGCCGAGCGCGCGTTCTCCGGCACGAAGTAGTCGATGCCCGGCCACAGCGGCGCGCGGTCACAGGAAACCCGGTCGCTAACGGCGACGCTCTGTAAATCGGTCTTGGGTAACACGTGGCGCGCATCTTCTACCGCCAATTTGCCATCGCGCGCGACGGTCTGCACCCGCCAATTCCGTCCATTTTCCAAAGGAGGGAACTTGGATTCCTGATCACGCGGCAGGGAGCACGCATCGACCAACGGCGAAAGCGCGAGGTAGCGCCCGCGCATGGGCAACTCAGGATCATATTGCGCCGCCCGCGTCCACACCCGCGGACGTGTGGCTCTCTCGTACAGATATTTGGCCGCGATCGACGACACCAACAAGCACTGAATGACCAGCAACACGACGGCGCGGTTGCGTAAGTTCATGCCGCCTCCGTCGCTTTGATTTGGCCCACCATGCGGCGGCGCAGTTTCTCCATCAGCCATCCGCCACCGAGGAAAAGCACGCCCAGCAGGATGAGGCTGAGCGAGCGGTTGAGTTTGTCCATGATGCTGGAGAAGTAAAACCACACCACGGTGAGCGCGAAAGTGACCACGCCGTAGTTGATGAGTGCGCGGCTGCGTTCTCGCACGCCCCACCAGGCGAGGAAGCTGGCCAAGGCGGCCACCAGAAGGTAGGCGACGAAAGTCGGCTCTATCGGATACAGATTGCCACCGGCGTACGGGCGTTCGCGTTGAACATAGCAGTGCGGCAGCGCGATCACGATGAGTAGCACGATTACGACGGGAACGAGCGCATCGCGCTTCAGCCGCCAGGAAAGTAGGAGCGCTGCCGCAATCACGCTCCAGGCGAACACGATCAGGTGGATCGGCGGCGGGGGCATGGTCGCCCAGTCGTGCCAGACAAGAAAGCTGAGCAAGCCCATGACAATAATCGCGAGCATAATCGCGCCTACCGCAAACAACACATCAGCGACGAGTTTCCGTTGCGAGCCGAGAAATGCCGTGAGGTAAACCGCCGCAATCACACCAATCATACGAATGCTGAACAACTCCGAGCCGCGATAGCCGTCGGTGCGCGCGATCCATTCGCAAACGATCCACGCCGGGAGCAGCAGCATCGCAATCGTCTGCTGCACCTGGTCGCCGAGCAACCACCATCCCGCCAGCGCGCACAGTGCCCACAACAGGATTCCCGCGGGCCAATGTTCCTGGATGTTGAAAATCTGCCCGACCAACGCAACTGCAGCGCCCGCAGCCAACGTTCCGACACCGTGTAGCACGATCGCCAGGCGGTCAAAGCGTTCCCGGACGGCAATCGCGACAGCGTGTATCGCGATAAGCGTGAGCATGACCACGGAAAATCGTGCGAGTGGAGAAAGTTGGTCCCAGTGCGCCGCGACGAACAGTGCAATCCCGGCAGCTAGCAGAATCGCGCCGAAGATCAGTGCCAGCAGTACCTGCCACCGCCAGCCCGCGGGCTGCTCACGACCAGCTTCAAACTGGCGAATGCGCTCGGCCGCGGCGGAATCGAGCAGCTCGGCGTTGGTCCAACGCCGGAGCGCATCATCAAGGGTGCGAGACATGACGCCACCAGCGTAGTACTTCACCACTTGCCTACCAAGTGAAATGTGAGAAGCTCGTCGCCGTGCACACTGAATCTCGCTCATGACGGAGGGCGGGCCGGTTGTTCGCCCGGACCACGTTCTGGCACCTGTGTGCTGGGATAATTCCCCACATAACCACTGGGTTAATATCCAAAAGTGGGGTTGATTTATCACGGTTGATTGGGACAAAATTCTAAGCAATTGAAAGACACGGAGTCTCACGAATTCCGGCAGGGCTCGGCGGCAGGAAATCTGCAGTTTTGATTCCTGTGTTGGCGTGGGGTGCTCATTGCCATGAAGGGTGCTTGTTTGTTTTTGGTTCTTGGCATTCATGCCATGAACTGCGTCGCGCAAACCCCATCCACATCGTTCGGTAACAGAACGGTCAGTCTCAACGAACGCGTTGAGAGCGCGGCTGCGCCGCACGCTACGTTCGAGTTTTCCCAAGCGCCGGACGCAACGTTTCCCCAACCGGCCGGAATTCCGGCTGTTCCTGATGACTTCAATCTGCCGTTCAGCACGTCGCGGGTGCCTGGCTACGGCCTTTTCGGGGACGTCGACGCGCACAGTGCCTCCTCGACCAGTCGCGTCCCCGAAGACGATTCCGGAGCGGCTCCGAAACTAGTTGTCCAACCCGTTGAGCCGCCGCATCCCGACACCAAGATTCATTGGAAGGCCGCCAACGGAGAAGCCTTGCTGTCCACGGGGATCATGCACACGTTCAACCTGTGGACGGAGGCTGGTACGCGCGACGCCCTGTACGGGCCCTGGGCAAGAGATTGGCTGGGTTCGGTAGGCGAACTACGCGGCTGGAGCGACAGCGATCGATTCATGGCGCCCTATGTCGGTCATTCCATTCAAGGGTCCATTTTTGGATATATCCTCCGCCAGAATGATCCGAGGTACCGCGATGTCCAGTGGGGAGACGGCCGCGATTACTTCATGAGCTTGCTTCGTTCGATGGCCTTCTCGGCGGTGTGGCATACGCAGTGGAAAATAGGCGTGGCCAGCGAGGACTCCATTGGCAACGTGATGCTGCACGCCTCCCCGGGGTTCATCACCCTCGTAGACACGCCGACGCTAGGTACGGTCACGATGATCGGCGAAGACGCGCTCGATCGCTACCTCATCATGGGCCTGGAGAACCGCACCGCCAACCGTCTGCTGATTGCCTTGACGCGATGCTTTCTGAATCCCGGTCGGTCGTTCGCCAACGTGATGGCATTCAAGGTGCCGTGGAACCGCGACACACGAATTGGGATCGTCGGTGAAAACTTCGCAATCCGCAAGCAGTTGCTGGCGGACTACAGGTACCACGGCGGCCCTAAGCCCTTCGAGTTCGTGAAGCGCCAACCGGACCCGGTGAGCGCCGACCCCAATCGCGTATATCCGAAGGTAGCGACAATCGAGTTGGCCGCGTACCCCAACTATGAGCGTTTTTCCGATGGCCGGAATTGCATCGGTGGCGGCGGTTCCGGCGCCGCACGCTTGTCGCCCACCTGGCAGATCGTCGCGGAAGTAAACGGTTGCCTGGTCATGGGAATGTCGCATTACACCCAGAGCGGAGACTCGCTCTTCTATGGCGCAGGCCCGCGCTGGACGCCACTTGCTTCCCATCGCTATTCGCCGTTCGCAGAAGTCTTATTCGGTGGACGTAAGGTCACCTACGAGGTGGACAACCTGGCCTTGGAGAACAAGCTCCTGACTGAGTGGAACGACGGCAGTGGCAGCCTGCCGCATTATCCCAAGCGTAGTGATTGGTCGACGGAAGTTTCGAGTAACGGCGTCAGCGTTGCTGCAGGCGGCGGGCTGGATGTCGTCATCAGGCGCCCCTTCGCATGGCGCCTGCTCAACGTTCAGTACACTCACTCCTGGATGTCAGGCGTCGAAAATATCCACCCGGAAAACGGTTTCCGCATCACCACTGAGGCTGTCCTTCGAATCGGTACGTGGTAAGGGCTCTTCAGTGGCCGGGAGAGTTGGATGGGCTTGGTTCAAACACCCACTTGGTCACCGCGGTGGCGATCTGACATGGGACACACCCAGAGCTGTCAGCCTGCGCCATCCGAAACAAACCCGACCCTCCGGTGTTCATGCAAGGGGTTTATCGGTAAGATATTCATTTGCACTGCATTACAGATGTCGCATTAGTATGGTCTGGGGGAAGGGTTTGCGTGCTCTCGCTCTAATTCTTGCTTTGTTCTCTCTGCTCGGAATCATGGCTTGTGGTGGCGGTAGTTCCAGTAGTTCGACCATCACGGCAGTGACCGTCTCGTGCACTCCGACCTCCCTGCAGTCAGGCCAGACCAGTTCGTGCACGGTCACCGTCACCGGCACGGGCAGCTTCAACACAGCGGTATCATGGGGAGCCTCCGCCGGAACGATCGACGTCAACGGCTTGTTCACTGCCCAGGCGGTAAACACTAGCACCACCGTTGCAATCAATGCGTCGTCCGTACAGGACTCCACCAAAGTCGGAAACGCGTCCCTCACAGTCACGCCGGTCTCTGCTATCACCGTGACCTGCTCGCCCACCGCGATTCAGCCTCGGCAAAACAGTCAATGTCGCGCCACCGCGAACGGAAGCAGCACCACCACGGTGAACTGGAGCAGCAGCATCGGCACGATTTCGACGGCAGGACTGTTCACTGCGCCCCAGGTCACGTCCAGCACCCAAGCCACCATCACCGCGGTAACGCAAGTGTCCAATGTCACCGGCACGTCGTCGGTTACGGTGAATGTGAACAACACTGCACCACTTGCAGTCGACGGCGGACCCACTGTGAACGGCGTCTCCATCGGCTATCCGAATGGAGCGTACGCAACGGTTGTTGTCTGCACGCCGGGCACAACCAACTGCCAGACCATCGATCACGTGCTGGTCGATACCGGATCGGTCGGCTTCCGTGTGTTGTCCTCCGCCCTGGGCAGCGTAACTCTGCCAGGCCAGAACGCTTCTGACGGCAATCCCCTGGCCGAGTGCTACGTGCGTCCCGACGGATACGCGTGGGGACAAGTATCGAATGTGCAGGTGCAGGTGGCGGGCGAGATCGCCGCGTCGATACCAGTGCAAGTCATCGCGCCGTCGAACTTTCCGTCCGCGCCTGTCAGTTGCACCACCCAAACCGCGGGCGGCGCCCTGAGCACCGTCAGCGCGCTCAAGGCCAACGGAGTTCTGGGCCTCGGCGTGTTTGTGCAGGATTGCGGCGCCGCGTGTGCAGCCAGCACTCCTCCGAACACTTATTACAGTTGCCCGACTTCAGGATGTGGCGCGATCGCGGTGGCCATTGGCCAGCAACTGACCAATCCGGTAAGCTTGTTCCCCAATGACAACAACGGCTCGCTGATTCAATTACCGCCTGTGTTCGCCGCCGGTTCGCCAACTGCCACCGGATCGCTGATCTTCGGCATCGGCACGCAACCCAACAACGGACTGTTGACCGCGACGGTATACGGAGTGACCGCGTCGGGACTCAATCCCGGCAGCTTCGTTTCGACTTACAGCGGCAATCCTTATCCCGGCGCGATCAGCAGCGGCGCGAATGCCAACTATTTTCTCAACTCCGCAATTACTGGATTTCCCGGCTGCACCGTGAACACCGGCTACTACTGTCCAAGTTCCGATCAGACTCCTGCTGTAACCAACACCGGAACGAACGGTAGCAGCGGTTCCGTCACCTTGACCGTGAGCAACGCGGACACATTGTTGAGCTCGGGTAACAAAGCGTTCTCCAACCTCGCAGGCCCAGGCACCGGCAGGACCGGCGGCTTCCTCTTCGGAGTGCCGTTCTTCTACGGACGCACGGTGTACACGGCCATCAACGGCGCCACCACGCCAGGGGGCGCGGGCCCGTATTTCGCGTACTAGGCACCCGGCCAGCCAAGGTTAATCGTCCTTAGGATTGCAGGGTAGGTGCCCAGCTCACAATTCCGCGGGCAGATCGGATTTATAATATCCTACCTGTGCTATGCTCCTGCAGTGGCCAAGAAGAAGACCGGAAAGACTTCCACGCCGCAAAACATCATTGACGACACCTGCTACCTCGGAGGCAGGCGTCGCGGTGCTGTCCTCAAGGAAGAAGTCTGGGACGATGCGGGGCAGGTGGTGAAGTATAGTCTCGACTACATCAATCCCCGGATATGCAGTCGCGACCATGGCCGTGTGCTGGGCTACGACAACAGCCATGGTCACCATCATCGCCGCTTCATGGGGACGGTTGGAGCATTTGAGTTTCGCAGCTACCAGGAGCTAGTGGATCGCTTTCAGCGAGAAGTTGAAGGCTTGTGGAGGCAGGAAGATGACCAGAACGGCTAAGAGCAGCGTGACCAACGACGGCGTGAAGGGCTTTTTTGAGCGCGCCCGCGAACACGCCCGCAAACTCGATCGCGGAGAGCCGATCGCGCCCGAGATTGTCGTCACCTTCGAGGATGCCAGCGAACTGTTGCGGGTGCTGTCGGCGGAGCGCGTCCGCCTGCTCAGCGTGGCGAAGAAGCGGCCGGCCTCGGTTTCGGAGCTGGCAAGCGGCCTCAAGCGCGACCCCCGCGCCGTGAGCCGCGATGTCGACCTGCTGGAATCCTTTGGATTGCTGCGGACTCGTTACGAGGCGAACCCAGGTCACGGAAAGCGGCGCATCGTCGAACCGCGAGCATCGCGATATAAACTGGTCGCGAACATCTAGTTCGGGGTCGAAGTCCGACATCTGCCATCAGCCGCGATGATGGGTTGGTGGGCATTAGGGTCCTTCGACTGCGCTCCCTGCAAGGATGACCGCGAAAGAATTTCAGACCCCTTCGACTTCGCATACGCTGACAACTAGATAAGCTAGTTCGCTGGCTCAGCCTTGGTAAACAATCTTGCCGGCGACGATGGTGGCGATTACGCGGCCGGTGAAGCTCCAGCCGTCGTAGGGCGTGTTGCGCGATTTGGATTTGGACTGCGAAGCGTCGTAAATCCACTTCTGCGCAGGATCGAAGATGGTGACATCGGCGTGGGCCCCGGGCGAGAGTGTGCCCAATCCGTCGAGCGAGAAGATGCGCGCGGGATTGGACGACAGCAACTCGACAATGCGCCACAGCGGCAGCTTGAAGTGGTGATGCAGCACGGTGAGCGCGATGGGCAGCGCGGTCTCCAGTCCGATGATGCCCATGGCGGCCCGTTCGAATTCGACCTGCTTCTCGTGGAACGCGTGGGGAGCGTGATCGGTGGCGATGGCGTCGATGGTGCCGTCGGCAATCCCGGCAATCATGGCGTCGCGGTCCGCGCGGGAGCGTAGCGGTGGGTTCATCTTGTAATGGGTGTCGAACTCGCCAATGTTTTCGTCGATCAGGGTGAAGTGATGGGGCGTGACCTCGGCGGTGGCGTGGATGCCGGCCTTCTTGGCCTGGCGGACAGCGTCCATGGCTTCAGCGGTGGAGATGTGGGCGACGTGAATATGTGCCTGGTTCGCGCGCGCCAGCGCAATGTCACGTCTGACAATGTCGGACTCGGCGGCATTGGGCATGCCGCGCAAACCCAGCCGGAACGAAGTCGGCCCCTGGTTCATGGAGCATCCGGCTGTGACGCGCGAGTCCTCGGCATGCTGCACCACCGCAAGATTGAGCCTGCCCGCCGTTCGTAGCGCATCGCGCATCAGCTTGTCGTCGAGGATGGGACGGCCGTCATCGCTGAGAGCAACGGCTCCAGCTTTCTTCAGTGCTGCGAAATTCGTTATCTTCTCGCCCTGGCTGCCAACCGTGGCGGCGGCGATAGGAAACAGCCGCACCAGCGCAGCGCGCTCGGGAGCTTGCATCCAACGGGTGATCTCGGGAGAATCGTTCACTGGGCTGGTGTTGGGCATGGCGCAGACAGCAGTAAATCCGCCTGCAGCAGCCGCAGCGGTTCCGGTAGCGATGGTTTCCTTGTGCGACTGGCCGGGCTCGCGCAGATGCACGTGCAAGTCGACGAATCCAGGAGCCACAATGCATCCCTTAGCGCTGAGCGTCTCCCGCGCCGAGGCTTTCAGGATTCCGGGTGCAACCAATTCGGCAACGCGTCCGTCGCGCAGGAGGACATCGAGTTCCTGGTCGAGTCCGCTGGCGGGATCGATGACGCGACCACCGGCGATGAGCAACGTGTCCTCATTGTTATTGGTCTTCGACTTCATTTGGCCGCCTTCAAAACGGTTGCGAGGATGGCCATGCGGGTCTTGACTCCGTTGGCGACCTGTTCGTGCATGCAGGATTGCGGGCCGTCGGCCACTTCGTTGGCGAGTTCGAGGCCGCGCACGATGGGGCCGGGATGCATGACGATGGCGTCGGGCCGCGCCAGCTTCATGCGCTGCGGCGTGACCTGGAATTTCGCGATGTAGTCTTCGAGGTTGATCTGCTTACCGGCCAGTCGCTCTTTCTGAATGCGCAGCGACATGACGACGTCAGCGCCCTGCAGCGCGGCATCGAGATCGTGACAAACAACGACACCAGGAGCGAGCGTCGCGGAGATATCGGGAGCGAAGTCGGGCGGCCCACAGAAAATAACTTCCGCGCCGAACTTGGTAAGTAGAAATGCATTGGAGCGAGCAACGCGGCTGTGAAAGACGTCGCCAACGATGACCACGCGAAGTCCCTTGAGCTGCTTCTTATGGTTGGTGATGGTCAGCGCGTCGAGCAGCGCCTGTGAAGGATGTTGATGAAGTCCGTCGCCAGCGTTGATCACCGGCACCGGGACGTAGCGCGAAAGCAGATACGGCGCGCCGCTGCTGGGGTGGCGCATGACGATGGCATCGGCGCCTAGAGCGGTGACGGTCCATCCGGTGTCGATCAGCGACTCACCCTT
>DATBZX010000340.1:0-3149 GCA_036512955.1 Terriglobales bacterium | reverse complement strand
TTGTCGGTCAGGTGCTTCATGCGGAATTCCACCGGGTCCACCGCTGCTTTGCGGGCGAGGATGTCGATGTGCGATTCGCGGGCAAAAGTATTGGTGTTGACCGAGGGAGCGCGCCAGGGCCCCACGGCGAACGGGTGTAGTCCCGCAGGGTTCCCTCCACCCCAGCCACCGGACGAAACCGTGCGCTGGTGTGGGATGTCATAAAACTGCTTCGCCTCCCGGTCGCCGGCGCAGAACACTTTAAAGTCCCAGAGCGTCATCCTGCCGGCCTGGTCCAGCCCCGCCCGGATCTTGACCACTGCGGCGGGACGGAAGGTGTCGTAGAAGAACTCTTCGCTGCGGTCCCACACCACCTGCACCGGCTTGCCGGTGAGCTTCGCCAGACGCGCCGCTTCCACCGCCTGTCGTGACGCACTCTTGCCCCCAAAGCCACCGCCAACGTACGGCGTTATCACCCGGACGTTTTCCGGCGCCAACCGCAATGCCTGCGCCACCTGTTGCTTGACCGAGAATGGTGTCTGCGTTCCCGCCCATACTGTGACCTTGTCATTCTCGATCGTCGCCGTCGCGGAATGCGTCTCCATGGGCGCGTGCGCGACGTAACTATTGAGGTAGGTTTCCTCGACGATGGTTGCGGCAAGCTTTTCGCCTTCCGCCAGACTTCCGCTCTCGCCCACCACTTGAGGTGGCGGCGCATTCTTCAGAAGGTGATCGAAAATCGACCTGTCATCCACTGTGCCCTGCGGACGGTCGTACTCGGCCTTGATGAGGGCCTTCGCCTTCTCCGCAATGTCGGGGCGCTCGTGCAACACGGCAATCAGGTCACCCTCGCGCACGATGCGTACGCCCTCAACCTTTTCGGCGGCGCTGGTGTCCACTTGCTTGAGCACGGCGTCGTGCGCCGGTGGCCGCAGGATGCGGGCGTGCAGCATGCCTGGAAGCAGAATGTCGCCGGCGTACTTGGCTTTCCCGGTCACCTTCTCGGGTCCATCTCTGCGGGCTGGCGATTTCCCATGCACCGTGAAAGCGGACACCGGCTTCAACGCTACCTTCTCGATGTGCCGTTCGATGCGCTTTCCCTGTACCAGTTCCGCGTAAGCAACGTGTTTGCCGGTCGACGGGAGAGTCACCACCCCGTCCTTGATTTGCAGACGTTCGACCGGCGCGCCGAGACGCTCTGCCGCCATTTGCAGAAGAACCGCTCTTGCCTCGGCCCCGGCTCCGCGCAGGACTGGACCAAACTGGCGGATGCTCAGCGAACCAAACGTACCCATGTCCCACGGGCACAGGTCGGTGTCTCCCATCACGATGTCCACCGAGTCCAGCGCCACGTCGAGTTCTTCGGCGAGCAGCATGGGCAGCGACGTCATTGCCCCCTGGCCCAGTTCCACCTT
Source organism: Terriglobales bacterium (assembly GCA_036512955.1). Lineage (GTDB taxonomy): Bacteria > Acidobacteriota > Terriglobia > Terriglobales > Acidobacteriaceae > DASRAA01. The sequence continues at coordinate 1,755 of DATBZX010000340.1, read as the reverse complement.
GCCGACGAAACAGGTCACGCGCCCTTCCGGCCCGATCCGCAGGTAGGCGTTGAAGTCGCTCGGATAACCTGGCCTCACCGGCAGCCGTGCCGGTTCCTGGAAAGCCTCCAGCGGGCCCACCCAGAAAAACAGGAACAAGCCCGAGCCGGACAACGCGAGAAAATCGCGACGGCTTACGCTTGCGGTATCGGCCTCGATCGCTTCGTTCTCCCAACTGTCGTTTTCAAGCTTCATCACGCACGCTCCTTCGCGCCCGCGGCTTCCTGGATCGCTTCCACAATGCGACCGTGGGATCCGCAACGACATAAGTTATCGTCCATGTGCTTGATGATCTCCGCAGCTGTCGGCCGCGGCGTCTTCCGGAGCAGCGCATAAGCGCTCAGTATCATCCCCGACGTGCAGTAACCGCATTGGAAGGCGTGGTGCTTCAGGAATGCCTGCTGGATCGGGCGCAACTGTCCTCCCTGTCCCAGTCCCTCGATGGTCAGCACTGACTTGCCGGCTACATCCTTCACCAGCGTCGCGCAGGACCGCACCGCCTGGTTGTCCACGACAACTGTGCAGGCGCCGCACAAACCCTCGCCACAGCCATACTTTGTGCCGGTCAGGCCAAGGTCATAGCGCAGGACCCACAACAGCATGCGTCCATCGTCGACCATCACACGAGTCGGTTTGCCGTTGAGCGTGAAAGAAATCGTTCTTTGCATGCGGATTGGAATACACCAATGCAGGCTCTTTCGCTGTGATGGATGTATCGAAGAAAAGTGACAACTGCTTGAGCGCGGGAGGCAGTTCGGCGGGATTCGTATGTCGCTGAAAAGAATTGGCTCCTCAGGTAGGACTCGAACCTACAACCCTCCGGTTAACAGTGCTAGGCGAATACGCAAATTCAACAACTTTGCGGCGCTGACGACAACGCCCTGCAACTGAAAAATATCATCGACAACCGCGAACGGACCCGGCGGGGACCCGCGTCGCGGCGGTGATCACGACCAATCTGCTGAGGGGTCTGACCCCAGCATCGCCAGCCAGTCTGGGTGCTGGGGTCTTCGTATATCTGGAGAAAAATATGCCCGAACCGAACTCTGAGCGTCAGCTTCCGTTGTTAATGGCTCTCGCAGCCCGCCGAGGTCTGGCGATATTTCCGATCTACTCGAATCGAGACGTTGCCGAGCTGTTCAACGTCTCGGTGAGGACAATTCAGGACTGGATCACAGATAACAAGATCCTCCCACGCAACCTCCCAGGCCGAGGCCGCTTTCTGCCGGAGGACTTGGAGGCGTTCCTAAGGAACAGCAACAAGAAAACGGGTACGGTGGGTACCGAATAGTGCGGCTTCATGCGCTATCTCTCGTCGATCTGCGCGTCGTTGCCGATGCTGCGCGATTGGAGCGGTTTGGGGGCTTTGGGGCCCATTTTATATCTCAAAAACCGCTCCAATACTAAAACTCTAGGAAGGTGATTTTGGATATATGAGTTCGCGAATGCAGCAGTTTGGCACACAATTTGCTCTAGACTTTCGCGATCCCGCGGAATCTCCGCGTATATCCCCCAGATCACCACCACGAGCATGGCCGCCGCCACGGTCCCGGCCGCCACAGGCGACCGGTCAAGGACGGTTGAAAAACAGGCCTGCACGGTCGCGGAAGTTCTCTCCATTCTGGCAACGCGCAGCCAGACTCCCGCCGGGCAGCTCGCCAATGTAAGGCGAACCCAAAGACTTTTTCGACAAGCCATTGCCAGCTTGGGAAGGAG
>DATBZX010000339.1:0-17720 GCA_036512955.1 Terriglobales bacterium | reverse complement strand
TGCCGACGAAATGAACCGTCATCCCGAAGATCAGGGCGCAGGTTGGTCATCGATCCGCGCGGGATTTCGATATATTGCCCGCGATCCTAAATTGGCCGCTCTCGTTTCGCTGAAGGCCGGAGTCAGTATTCTGGGTGCGTCGTGGGTATTGCTTCCGGTGATGGGGGAGCGCATTTTCCCAGTGGCGATGGCAGGCATTTCGCATGCACGTGCGGCCCTGTTCGGGATGAGCTTGTTGATGGGAGGCCGTGGTGTTGGTGCTCTGCTCGGACCGCTGCTTGCATCCCGCTGGACGGGACAGCGTGAGAGCAGTCTTCGCTTGGGTGTCTTGCTGGGCTTCATCCTTGGCGGCGTCGGGTACCTACTACTCGGTGGCGCTCACACCATCTGGATTGCGTTCGCGGTGATCGTGCTGGCGCACTCCGGTACGTCAACCGTCTGGGTGTTTTCCACCACTCTCCTGCACCTGAACACAGAAGATCGTTTTCTGGGAAGAATCTTCGGCGCAGACCTTGCGATTTCAATGTTTGTCCTGGCAGCCGCAAGTTGGATTGCAGGACAAGTGCTCGATGCCGGAGTATCTCCCCGAGCCGTGGCGGTTGGAACGGGGATGGCTATGTTTCTGCCAGCTGCGATGTGGGCCCTCGCGCTTCGGTTGTGGCGCCCGAAATCCGAGATTGACGGCGAGAGCACGACTTAGGTGCTACTCAACAATCTACCTCTGTGTTATCTGTAATGACAACCTAACTGGAGCACGGTTAACCACTGATGACATACGTAGAATCCGCAATCGGGAACGCTAAAAGCAAGATATACTGCTGAGATACTTGGCTCTGGTACGATCTTTTCCACCAGATCAAGACAAGCCAGACACACTGTGGGGACCATGGGAGACGACGCGGACCGAGAGTCTCGGAGAGCGCAAGAGGGCACTGCTGTGTCCAGCGGTGACAGCTCCATCGCTGTGCCCAAGCCTGCTCTCGACTCGGATGCAATGACGTCGCTAGGCGTCCCGGTTCCTCCCGACGTCACCATGGCGGAGCCAGCCTCCCCCAGTCCGGCAAAGCCAGTATCGTCGCCCGCCCCAGCTAAGCGCGACTCCTCCAACGATGCCACTATCGTGCCCACTCAGAAGAAGCGTGATGCCAGTTCTGGAACCCCCAGTCCTATTTACGCAGCCATCGGCGCGACCATTTTGGAGATCGGAACCGTCCTCGGTGGGCGCTACGAAATCCAGAAGCTGCTTGGTATGGGAGGCATGGGCGCGGTGTACAAGGCGCATGATCTCGAGGTTGACCGGACCTTGGGGCTCAAAGTCATACGGCCGGATCTCTCCAGCAATCCCGCTATTCTCGCGCGATTCAAACAGGAACTGGTGCTGGCGCGACAGGTCACGCATCGCAACATCATCCGCATCTACGATCTGAACGAAGCCGAGGGCGTGAAGTTCATCACGATGGAATACATCGAGGGTGAAGATTTGCGCACCATCCTGACGCGTGAGGGCAAGCTACCACCGAAGGAAGCCGTCAACATCATGCGGCAATCGTGTTCGGGGTTGCTGGCGGCGCACCAGGAAGGCGTGATCCATCGCGATTTGAAGCCCAGCAATATCATGCGCGACGGGTCGGGTCGCGTGGTCATCATGGATTTTGGGCTGGCGAAAACCGTGCAAAGCGACGGCATGACGCAGACCGGCATGATGATCGGAACGATGGAGTACATGTCCCCGGAACAGGCGATGGGCTCGGAACTCGATGCCCGTTCCGACTTGTTCACCATGGGCCTGATTTTTTATGAGCTGCTGACGGGGAACATTCCGTTCCGCGCTGAGAGCGCAATTGCCAGCTTGGTAAAACGCACCCAGGAGCGCGCGGTGCCTTTGTCGGACGTCGATCCGACCATTCCGCCTAGCTTGAGCCTGATCGCTGCCAAGTGTTTGGAACGTGACCCAAAAGCGCGCTACAACTCTGTCCAGGAATTGTTGGACGATCTCGATATCTTCGAGGGCAAGCGGTCGCGATCGAGCAGCACGGGGCGAGCAGTACTGGGCGCCTCGGTGTATGACGCACAAGTAGTTGGAGCAGGGAGCACCGTAACGCCGGCCCTTGGCGCGGGAACTGAGAAGCGCTTCCCCATGAAGTGGGTTGCGATCGGCGCGGCGGGAGTTGTCCTGGCGGCGGGAGCGGGAATTGCCGTCAAATGGAAGACTGGCGGCATCGGTGGTGGAACGCAAGTGACACAGGCGGCAGCGCTCTCGCTGGCGATTGTCCCGTTCTATAACGCGTCCAGCGACCCAAGCCTGAATTGGCTGGCCTCCAGCCTTTCAGAAACCCTGAGTACTGACATTGGCCAAACGCAGCGGGTGCGATTGGTTTCCCCCAGCCGCTTGCAACAGGGCCTCCGCGACTTGCACATTTTGCCGCAGTCGCAGCTTGACTTGTCGACATTGAAGCGCATCGCCGAATTCACCAATGCCGACACAATTGTGTATGGGCAGTACCAGAAGTTTGGCGAACAGATCCGCATCAATGCAACCGTGTACGACCTGAAGCACGATCGCAATTTCGAACTCAAGACCGATGTTGCCAGCGAGAAGGACCTTCTCGCTGGATTGGACAATCTGGCTGGGCAGGTACGCGCCAATTTGTCGTCAGATCCCGATATTCAGAAGGACCTGAAAGGCAATGCTCAATATGTATTGACGAAATCGGTGCCCGCATTGCGTGCATATGACGAAGGGCTACAACTTTCCCGTTCTGGCAAAGAGCAGGATGCTTCCAAGCAGTTTGAAGCGGCCATCGGCGAGGATCCGAATTTTGCCATGGCGTATTCGAGGCTGGCTCGGTCCTATCACAGCCTGGGATTCGACGACAAAGCGGAGCAGGCGTCCCGCCGCGCGATGACGCTGAGCGACAACCTGCCGGCGCAGCAGAAGTACCTGGTTGCGGCCAATCACGCCGTAATCATGAACGACACGGCCAAGGCAATTTCGGCCTACGAAAGCCTGACGAAGGTCAATCCCGACGACAACGATGCGCAGCTGGCGCTGGCTGGCCTCTATCAGCAAGTCAGCAATTATGACGAAGCTCGGAAGCGCCTGGCACGTGTACGGTCGTCCGACTCCAAGAACCTCGATGCGCTCCTGGCTAGTGGCAGGGTGGAGATAGAGGCCGGCAATTCCCAGGCGGGACTCGAATTCCTGAATTCCGCTTATAGTCTGGCGACGCAGTTTGGCAATGACGAAGCCAAGGCGTCGATCGAACAACAGATGGGGGCGGCCTACCTTAGCTTGAACAAGTTCGATGAAGCTTTGAAGAACTTCACCTCGGCGTTGGAGATACGCAAGAAGCTCGGTTTGGAGAAGGGGGTTGCCAGCAGCCTGAACATGATCGCCACGGTACAGAACAAGCTGGGAAATTCCGGCGAGGCCCTGACTAATTACAAGGAGTCCCTGGCGGCGTACCAGCACATTGGCGACAAGCACGGTACCGCGCTCCTGCTGATGAATCTGGGCTCCTATTATGCGGACCACGCCAAGTACGATGACGCATTGAAGAGCACCACGGATGCGCTGACCGTTTTTCGTGATTTGGGCGACGACGCCAGCCAGGCATTGTGTCTGAATAATCTTGGTTCCATCCGCAGCTATATGGGCAACTTCCAGGATGCGCTGACCTACTACCAGCAGGCTTACCAGATCCGAGAGAAGCTGAAGCTCACCGATGACATGGCTGAGTCGCTGCATAACCTGGCAGAGACGAATGTCGATCTGGGCAAGTACGACACGGCCGTCGAACAGTATCTCAAGGCCCTAGAAATACGGAGAAACAGCGGAGACCAGAACGGAGTGGCCATCAACTCCAGCAGTCTGGGGGCGCTGTTCACGGAGCAAGGCAAGTACGCTTCCGCACTGAGTGCGTTGCAGGAATCACTGAAGGATTTTCAGCAGACCAACGATCAGACCTGGCTTATGGTGGAAGCCACCGGTCGCTATGGCAATGCGCTGTCTGAAGTGGGGCGTTGGGACGAGGGACAGAAGAACCTCGAAAACGCCGTGAAGCTTGCCGCCGAGGTCAAGAATGACACCGTGCTGGCCCAGGCACTGAATTATCTCGGTGACAGCTACTTCTATCGCGGCGATTACGGTTCGGCCCGCCAGCAGTACGACAAGGCGCAGCAGGTTGCGACGAAGTCGAGGAGCCGCGAGCTGCTGGCTGTTTCGCGCTTCAACCTTGCGAAACTGGATGTTGTGCAGGGCCGCTCGGCGTCGGCCATTCCGGTATTGAAGAATTTGCAGCAGGATTCGGAGTCATTGGGATTGCAGGCGTTGTCGGTGCAGTCGTCGATCTACCTGGCCCAAGCCCTGCTGGCCATCAAGAAGCCGGCGGATGCGCAGCAGGAGTTGGACCGGGCAATGAATCGCGCCGAGAAGCTCGGTCTACTGGTGGAACAGGCGAGAGCTCATTTCCTCATGGGCGAAGTCCTGAGCGCCGGCGGAAGGACCAAGGAGTACGCGCCGCAGTACCAGGAAGCAGTCCGAATACTTGAGTCGCTCAGCAAGGAAAGCGGAGCGGGCCGGCTTCTGGATCGCTCTGACCTGAAAGACGTGTACCACGATGCCGTCAAGTCATACCAAGGCGCGGCGTAGGGTCCGCCTTGATTTGAGGCTTCGCGCTTCCATCCTGCTCCGCAGTCGATAGCGAGTGCTCATAGTGAACCAGCTCTTTAGCTGCTGTTGGTTATCTCCGAAATCGACAAATTCAGGGCTGCCAGACTTCTCCTATGCGATCGATGGGCAAAGAACAACCCCGGCTGAAGCCGGGGTGTTGAATTTTGCACGAACATCGAAAGAACAGCAGTGACCTTACGGTAGTGGCTTGTCCCAAGTAGCTACGAAGTCCGAGGGAGTGTTGCCGGTACCCGTTGTCTTGCCGTCTAAGACATTCGGGTCAAAGGAGACAAAGATGCTCACCCAGTTGTTGGTTCCGACGGGATCCGCCTTGAGATAATCCGCATTTTGCGGCGTGACGGGATCCGCAGTATAGAAGCTGGTGTTAAAGGATATGCAGTTCACAGTGTCACCAAGTGTGGTGCAGAACGGGGCAACAGGACAAGCCACGGGGCCCTCGTTATTTTGGCACGTCACGGAATAGACGATGCAGTTTCCACCAGTCTGCAGGTACGTTACGCAACGCTCCTTGGAGAATGGTGTTCCCGTCAGCCGGGTGGATCGAAACACACTGGGCGCGACCGGGGTCGCCAAAACCGTCATCGTGACGGGATCATTGGGGTTGTTGGCAAAACAACCATTTACCACATTGGGATTGCAGAAATAATTCACACCCATGTGGTGGCCGCCGAATACGTAATCCGCCTCGGTCCCGCCAGGCGGAATGACCTGTGTCACCTGGGTCGCGGCATGCGGTGTGAACTCCCAGGCGATGATGTCGTGGGCCTCCGGGATATTTGTCTGGGAGGCGGTGAACCCCACCCACGCTTTGCCTCCGAGGAGCGAAAGACCGCTGCTGCTGTTCTGTGCGACGTCAATGTTGTAGGGGATGTTGATAGCGGCCACCGCCGCAACCGGACACCCAGGGGTTGTGTTGTTGGGGCACGGAGTGTGAGTGGTGGGGATGAAGGGCTGATCGATCCAGACCATCAACGTGCCGTTGCCAATACCGCTGGCGGGCGGAGTATACTCGATAACCGCTTCGTGCGGTATCCCGTCGGTGCACGGGCCGGAAGAGCCACAAGTTACGCCGAGGTGCGGAATGTTGCTGTTGATTCCGGAAGCCACAAGGCAAGTGGTGTCGTGCCTCGAAGTGTTGGTGCCAGTGCCGCAACTCTGCACTGCCACGTGATTGGGGCTGGGATCCCAAGGCGTGTTTTGAAACGTGTCAAACTCGACGGCCAGGCTGTTGGGAATTCCCGAGTAGCCCAGTCCTCCTGATCCCGTGCCAAGTGCGGTCTTCGAGGAGTTCTGAACGACGAAAGCGAAACCGTCAGCGGGAGTGCAACAAATCGCAGCCGCATGAATTTGGAATTTGAAGTAGGTGGTGAATCCCAAGTTCAGCGTTTGCCTTCCCAAGTTGACATCCACGGTTGGAGGGAGTTCAAACCAACTCGAAGCGGTTTCAGGATGGTAAATTCCCACTCCCGAATATCCGTCGGTGAGACGAAGTACTTTGGCAGAGTTGAACGTCGCCAGATGTGCGCTGCCGTTAAACTTCAGGTTACTGCCACCGGTGGAGAAATCCGGGAAATATCGAACTTGCTGGGCGTAGGCTGGCGCCATGCACAACAGTCCCGTTACAGCTACCAGAACAGTTTTCAACACTCTTCCGAATTGCATAGGAGTTTCCTTTTGACGCATGAGGCGCATGAGTTGGCCAATGTCACCCTTTCGGCAGGGGCGGCCGGGTTTTTGGGAGGGGTTGTTATCGTCTTCAACAGTTGACCTGATGGGTCCCAGTTCAGGCATTCTGCGGTGGCTCGCCTTGGGATGTCAAGCAATTATGGAAGTGAACGTCATATTCGTTGGCAAAGCCCCGTTTGATGGAGGGTGAAGACCCACCGAAGTGCGCCGCGAGCACCCGCGATTTGTGCCGGTTCTGCGCGGCTCTAGGGTTGCATCAAGCGGGAGAGGAATACGATGGCGCGAAGGCTGGTGCGGGTGATCTCAGTGAAAAGCGAGCCACCGGACATGCGTCATTCGCGAACGAATTCGCCGTCATGATTCCTGGTCAAAGCCGGAACGTCCGAGATTTGACCTTGGCCCATCACAATCGAGCGTGGGTGGCGACATGACTTCCACACGGTGACGCGACTCACATCCACGCTCCGTCACAGCGCGATGTTGGTCGCCTCTTTAAGTACAGCGGTCGAGAGGTATATCCTCAGTGATGTACTTATGATTTCCGCAATTCCATGCGGTCAGGTCTAAGCAATTCAATTCATCGGAGCATCGACCATGTCTTCACGAAGTCTCACATTTTGGTTTTTATTGCTTGCGTTCACCGTTGTTGTATTGGTTATTTCGGTTCCCCAGGTTTCCCGTGCTCAGGGTCAGGCCGCTGAAACTGCGCCGCCGACTTCGCCTGAGATCCATGCCGTTCTCGAGAAGATCGTTCACCCCAAGAAGCTGAAGGTTGGAGACGCCGTTTCTGCTCGCATGACCGAACCAACCAAACTGAAGGACGGAAGTGAGCTTCCGAAAGGTACTCACATCGTCGGCAAAGTGACGGAAATTAAAGTAAAAGCGGACAAAGAAGGACCGTCAAAGCTCGGGCTCCTCTTCGACAAAGCGCAGCTGAAGGATGGTAAGGAAGTTCCCCTGATGCTGGCGCTGGTTAGTGTTGCTCCGCGATGGGAGCCCGGTGGAGTGGATCCGGTAGCAGCCGATAATGGGGCGGCATCGGCCGGCCGGGTCAGCCAGATGTCACAGGCGGCTGGACGTACAGAGGGAAGCGCCGGAAGCGATACCCTGAATAAGGGGCTTGGGGTCCGGGGAGCGACTTCGGTTGCGGAAACCGCGATGCGGCCGGGCGTCTCTTATTTGCAGGATATTACGATCGCGAGTTACTCGATGGGAGAGCCGGGAACCATTCTGCAATCGTCCAAGACCACGGTCTACATCGATTCAGGCAGCCGGATGCTGTTGTTAGCTCAGTAGGCTAACTGCCATTCTGGCTAGCGTTTGGCGAAGCAGTAGCTGCGAACGATACCTCAAAATGGGACTCCCGTCTGCGAAGGGAGTCCCATTTTGGCATTTGGTAACAACTAGACGGAGATAGTCCGATTAGTGGGGGTCCGCCAAATGGTGTATAGTTAATTTGCGTGTGTTTGAACGGCGCGTTAGCAGCCATCCCTCCCTTAGTTCGAGCGATTCCTGCCTGTAACTTACCGATCCCGCAGCGCAACATCAACATCAAGGACATTGAAGAAACAAATGGAACAAGGAACAGTTAAGTGGTTTAACGACGCAAAGGGTTTTGGCTTCATTTCACGTGAGAACGGCGAAGACGTATTCGTTCACTTCTCGGCTATCCAGACGAACGGCTTCCGTTCGCTGCAGGAAGGCCAGGCAGTCAGCTTCGACGTGAAGCGTGGCGCAAAGGGTTGGCAGGCAGAGAACGTTCAGGTTCTCTAATTGGAGTTCGACCGCGGAGAGCAGAGCGATCTGCTCTCCGTGGTGCTTTAACCGACTGTACGTCGTTGCTAGCACATTCACCAGACCTAAACACCCTAACCAGCGGCCGCGCTGCGCCATCGATCCCTGATCCGCGAAACGGCCTCCCATCTGAGAAGTGAGGCAACTATGAAAAACATTTATGTGGGGAACCTGCCGTTCGATGCGACAGAGGACCAGCTTCGCGGTTTGTTCGAGGCCTATGGCCCGGTCGATAAGGCGAGCATCGTGACCGATCGCGACACCGGCCAGCCCCGCGGTTTCGCATTCGTTGAAATGACGGATGACGACGCGGCAACCAAGGCGATGGAAGCGTTGAACGGGACCAATCTCGGCGGACGCAACCTCAACATCAATGAAGCCCGTCCCAAGACCGACCGTCCTCGCGGCGGTGGTGGTGGTGGTGGCGGTCGCGGCGGATTTGGTGGCGGCGGCGGCGGAGGCCGTGGCGGCGGTGGCGGAGGCCGTGGCGGATCCGGTGGTGGTGGTGGTGGCGGCGGCTGGGGTCGGCGCTAGTCTCCGCTGTGAGATTTGAGAGAAGGGCACCTTAGGGTGCCCATTTTTGTTTCTAGTACCGTGGATCATGCGGGCAGATTATCGAACCTTCGCGACCACCGCAGTCATGTCGTCGCCTGGTTCCCCGGGACTGAAACGTTGCACGGTCTTGAGCAAGACTTGAAGAAGCGGAGCCGCTGTTAGGGCGCGGTTTCGTTGCAGGGTTTCGCAGAGACGGTCGCCGCCGAATTCGTCTCCTTCGGGCGACGTCGCTTCCGTCAATCCATCGGTGTAGATCAAGAATGCATCGCCTGCGTTGAGCTGCAGTTTTGAGACCTCGCATATCCATTCCGGAAACATGCCCATCACGGTCGCAGTCGAATCCAGCCACTCCACGGAGTTGTCCGCGCGCACGACCAGCGCCGGATTATGCCCGCAATTAACGTATTGCAATTCGCGACGTTGGTCATCGTAACGTCCAAAGAACATTGTGGCGTAATGATTGGGCTCGGTGTTCTCGTAGAACAACCCGTTCACGGACCGCAGCAGCCCGGCGAGATCGTCACGGGCGAGAGCGTACTGCCCGCGCAAATTGGCCTGCAGGTTTGCCATCAGCAACGCCGCTGGAAATCCCTTGCCAGAAATGTCGGCAAGAGCGAAGCCAAGAAGCCCCGGCGCCAGTTCGATAAAATCGTAATAGTCGCCACCAACGACCCGCGCTTGAACACAGTCTCCGGCGTAATCGAGCGAATCCAAATACGGCGGATGTTGGGGGAACAGCTTGCGCTGTACCTGCCGCGCCAGCTCGATTTCGTGTGCCGCCCGTTTGCCGGCCTCCACCCGTTCGGCAATTTCTTCTCCCAGCCGGATGTTCTCCAACGTGTTTCCAGCCTGGTTTGCGATCACGGAGAGCAAGCGCCGGTCTTCGCCGGAGTACGGCTCTTCCGATTTCCGCAGGCCTAATACCAGCAATCCCAGTCTCTGCCCGTCTCGGCCTGCGACCGGTACCAGGCACTCGGCGTGGATTTTTACGAAAACATCATCACCCGATAGCGGCGTGATCTCGATAGGTGTAGCGCGCGCAAACGCCTCGTCGGCCAAGACTGAATCTTGCGGAAGCACTGCCGGGGCAGCAACAACCTCGCCACCAGAGCGCAGCGCAAAGCTTCCATGTTCCTCAAAATAGCTAAGCAGAAACGACGGGTGTAGCGCCTCTGCAAGGTTTCGTTCCAGCAACTCGGAGAGCTGCTCCCGGGTGCGTACGGCCCGGGTCTTCTCAACCAGGTTCTCCAGGATCTGGCGGGTGTCGTAAGAGCTGCGGAAGAAAGCTCTGTCAACCTGGGTGCTGACACGTTGCTGGGCCCATGTGCCTCCGCCTACCAGTACCATTCCAAAGGCAACGCCCACCGGTATCGCCGCTCCAGCGCTGGCTGGAAAATGCCGAGTAAACGAATGGGCGAGCGCCAGTGTCGCCGCAATCCCGATGGCAAGCATGAGGATCAGGAACCCTCTCTGGACCAGGAGATAGCGAGCGCTTCGCCGAAGCAGTACGGGTATCTCGAGTACCCGGTGCTTGACCACGGCGTAGGCGAATGACAGTGGCATGAGAAACATGGCGATGACTGCAGTTGCCCAGGCCCAGAACGGTAGCTGATAGGGCGAGATGTGCCGGTAAGCCACGATCACCTGCAGCACGAACCAGGGCAACATCCCAGCAAAGGTGCCCCATGCCATGACCCTGGTCTTTCGGCGGACCTCTGCGGTGGGAGCGCGCAGACTGTTACCCAGCAATGAGATTAATGCCAGTCCGTAGCCAATAAAGAAATAGGAGCCGAAAAGATAACCAATTCCTCGACTAGCGAGACGGTCCAGTACGGGCCAAAGCGGATCCATGCTTCCTGTAATCAGGACTGCGCACGCCAGTGGAATCGCAACGGACGCCGCTGCAATCAACATCAGGTACTTCAACCACGGGACGCGAGAATCAAGCGGCGATTGGGCAGGGAACGTGGCGAACAACCAGTACATCGACGTTGGTGCCAGGGCGAAGAAGACCATCATGTAGGTCAGAGCGAAATTGGAGACACCCGCTGGCATCAGGCCGGTCAGTTGCTCCAATGGCGCCGAGGCCACTAACCCCGCGAAGCAGATCGCCGTCAGCCACGCAGCTCGATCGTCGATGCGCAGGAAAATTAGGGGTATCCCAACCAGCACAAACAATACGGGAAATGAGCTGAGAAGTTCGTGAACAATCCACTGGCTCACCGTGCGCGACTGAGCGTCTGGCTGGACGAGTGTTACCTCGACCGATCGCGCAGTTCCAACATTGGGCGTTTGAACCTGCAGGGTGACTCGGTCGCCCGGCCTGCCGCCGAAGGTGACGGTCATGTAAGGTTTGGGTGATCGAATCGCGTGCCCGTTGATCGACAATACCCGTTCGCCGGGCTGCAGCCCTGCCTGACTCGCAGGACCTCCTGGCGCGACGGACGTTATCTCCAGATAGTGTTCCTGGAAATTGGGTTCAAAGCCGAAACGAAATTCAGCTTTGGGCTCAAAGCGTATGTAGTACATCCAAATCGCGCTGTATGCGAAAGTCGCGACCGCGAAAATGATCGCTACTACAATGCGCACCCGGTGCCATTTCGACTGGGCCGACCAGAAAGGAGGAGCCTCCTCGCCGGGGTCCTTCTTCGTCAGGTCCGCATTGGTTCTTGGCGGGCTCGCTGCTTCAAGGCTGGACGCCATAGGCTGAGTGCATACCAACTAAGAATGGTCCGTGCGGCTTCATTCTACCTCGGGGATAACTTCTTACGGACGTGTTTTCGATAGCCGAAGAGCAGTTCTGATACGCTGATGCGCAATGCCGGGTTGCGATGGCAATAACCGATTCAGATATGAGTGACACCTGCAATAGCGCGATCGAGTTTCGCGGAGTTGAATATCGGCTGCCGTCCGGTAAGGTGCTGCTCTCGGGCTTGGACCTTGTCGTGAAGCGCGGCGAGACCCTCATGCTGCTGGGCCGTAGCGGCTCGGGCAAGACCACGTGCCTCAAGCTCATCAATCGACTGCTTGTCCCTTCCTCGGGCGAAGTTCTAGTGGAAAACAAGCTTGGCCAGGACTGGGACCCCATCCGGCTGCGCCGCGGCATCGGCTATGCCATACAAGACGTCGGCCTGTTTCCCCACTATACCGTCTGGGAGAATGTGGCGCTGGTGCCGAAATTGGAGAAATGGGATCGGCAGAGAATTGCCGACCGCGTCGAGGAAGTCTTGCAACTGGTTGGGTTGCCGGGCCGCGAATTCTCTCATCGCTATCCTAACCAACTCTCCGGCGGCCAGCGCCAACGCGTAGGACTCGCCCGTGCGCTTGCGGCCGAGCCGCCAATCCTCTTGATGGATGAACCGTTCGGGGCGCTCGATCCCATAACTCGGGCAGAGATCCAGCTGGAGTTCAAGAAGCTTCAGGAAGAGTTGGCTAAGACAATTGTCTTCGTAACCCATGACGTCGGAGAAGCCGTGATGCTGGGTGATCGAATCGCATTGATGGAAGCAGGGCGGATGCGGAACGTCTATACACCGGAAGAGTTCCTGCGATCTCCAGACGCAGTAGCGCAGGAATACGTAAGGGTCTATCGGACCGCAGGAAAGATGTTTCGAAACTGAAGATGAACAGCAAGATCGGCGTCTTGAGGACTGAGTTGTGAACTTCCTGTTCACCCATAAACACGAAGTGGCCATGCTGACCGGCGAACATCTGTGGCTGGTCGGCATCGCCATGTTACTCGCGGTCGCCATCGGTGTTCCGCTGGGAATTTTGCTCACCCGCAGACCCAAGCTGAAAACACTGATCCTCGGAAGCACGAATATCGTTCAGACCATCCCCAGCCTCGCGCTCTTTGGACTCTTGCTGCCCTTGCCCTGGCTGGGAGCGCGTGCTGACCGCCTCGCGATCTTCGCTCTTGCGCTCTACGCTCTGCTCCCCGTTGTGCGCAACACCTATGTCGGGATCAATAGCATCAGCGAACCCGTCCGAGAGGCTGCGGTGGCCATGGGACTCACCTCGGGCCAACTACTCTGGCATGTTGAGCTGCCCCTGGCGTCACCGGTGATTCTGGCGGGGATTCGCGTGGCCACCGTGATTACCATCGGAGTGGCGACCATCGCTGCAGCGATCGGAGCGGGCGGATTGGGGGAGTTCATCTTTCGCGGCATAGCGATGGTGGACAATGGCGTTATCCTGGCGGGGGCGATTCCTGCCGCCCTCATGGCTCTGCTCGCGGATTTCCTGCTGGGCGGCATCGAGAAGCTCCTCGCGCGCAGGCAACACTGAGATGCTCGACCGCCGCGCCTTCGTCTCCGGACTCATGTTGCTGGCGGCTGGCTGTAAGTCGCAAAGGCGCGACGTCGTTGTGGGTTCCAAGAACTTCACTGAGCAACTGATCCTCGGAGAGTTGGTCGTCCAGATTCTCGAGCGATCTTGCTCAATGAAGGTTGATGGCCGGTTCTATCTTGCGGGAACCTATATATGCCAACAGGCCATTCTGGCCGGCCGCATTGACATCTATCCCGAATACACCGGAACAGCGCTGGCGGCCGTGCTGAAAGAAAAGGCGACCGGCGGTTCCGCGGAGGTTTACGAGGACGTAAAGCGCCAGTATCGCGGCCGGTTTGATCTCGACGTAATGCCTCCATTGGGTTTCGATAACAGTTTTGCCATGGTGATGCGGGGCGATGACGCGCGTCGATTGGGCGTTACGAATTTGTCGCAACTGGAGTCCGTGGCTCCGCAATTGAAGTTGGGAGTGGGATACGAGTTTCTGGAGCGGCAAGATGGCTATGCGGGCCTGGTCAAGACGTATGGCCTGAGATTCGCCGAGGCTCCACGGGTGATGGATTTAGGCTTGCTTTATCGGGCATTGGAGAACCGGTCGGTCGATATTGTGGCCGGATCGAATACCGACGGCCTGATCGCCGCGCTCGGCCTGGTTGTACTCGAGGATGACCGCCACTACTTTCCGCCTTACGATGCCGTTCTGATCGTGCGTCCGGAGGTTTTTCAGAGGTGCCCCGCAGCCCGTACAGCCTTAGAAGGCATTTCCGGACGCATCACCGCCGACGACATGCGACGGATGAATTACCAGGTCGATGGACTGAAGAGAGACGCTGGGGAAGTGGCTCGGGAGTTCCTGGGCCAAAACCTCATGTCCATACCCGGGCAACACTTCTGATCCAGCGGCCGACCCTCCCGAAAGCTCAAAAGCAGCCTCCGTGCTATTGACATCCCCACAATATGCATTAATATTCATATAACTGTATATTTATGCTATGTCGAAATTGTCCCGCCATTCCGCCATCCGCGACCTGGTCAGCAACCAGGACGTTCCCAGCCAGGAGGAACTCCGGCGGCGGTTGTACAAGCGCGGACACCGGGTAACGCAGGCGACGCTGTCGCGCGACATTCATGAACTGGGCCTGGTGAAGACCAGCGAAGGCTACAAACTGCCGCAGGGCGAGATTTCCGAGGCATTTCTGCCGTCGATCGAGCGCCTGATTCATGAGTTCGTGTACGACGTGAAGACGGCCCAGAACCAGGTGGTGGTGAAGACCAGCGCAGGCAGCGCGCAACCGGTTTCAGCGGCCATCGATGGCGAAGAGTGGGAAGAGGTCGTGGGGACCATTGGCGGAGACGACACCATTCTGGTGATCTGTTCCGACCACAAAACAGCCGAGAAGCTGGCCGGCCGCATACGCAGCTATTTCAAATAAGCAAGTGATGAGCGAACGGATTCAACCCGCGGTGTTTGGAGCAACTGGCTATTCCGGGTTCGAGTTGGTGCGCCTGCTCGCCCATCATGACGGGGTCAAGAAGCCGTTGCTGTTTCAGCGTAACGGTGACAGTGGCTACACCGACCTGGCTGAAGCCTATCCGCAAATCGCGGGTAACGGAGGATTTCCCTTCGAGAGCTTCTCCTGGCAGCGCATGACCGATGCCGGAGTGAATGTATTGTTTCTGGCCACACCCCATGAGTTCTCCCGCGAACTGGTACCGGAAGCGATCAGCAAGGGCTTTCGCGTGATCGATCTAAGTGGTGCGTGGCGGCTGAAGAACGCAGGGAACCGGGCGGTCTATGGCTTTAACGATAGCGACGCCACGTCGGCTGCGTCGCTGGACGAAACGGCGGTGTACGGCCTCCCTGAGTTACATGCGGACGAGATCAAGGGTGCGAGGTTGCTGGCCAACCCGGGATGTTATCCCACGTCGATCATCCTGGCGCTGGCGCCGTGGCTGCAGGCGGGCTACGTTGACGTCGCGCATGGCATCATATGCGATTCCAAGTCAGGCGTCTCGGGGGCGGGGAAGTCCCCGTCGGCGAAGACGCACTTTGTAGAAGTAGATGGGGACTTCGCGGCCTACAACGTCTTCGGACATCGGCACACGGGCGAGATGCTGGAGCAACTTGGCCTCGATGGCGGATCGTTCCAGTTCACGCCGCACCTGCTGCCGATTCCCCGGGGAATCCTTTCCACCATTTATGTGAAGTTGGCCAAGCCGGTCACCGCAGAGGAGCTTGATCAGGCTCTGCGCCAGTTTTACGCAGGCAAGCCATGGGTGCGGGTCTTTGGCGCGGCCAGGCTGCCGCAAATCAAGTTCTCGCTGAACACGAATTACTGCGACATCGGTTTCTCGCTTTCGCCGGATGGCACGCGAGCAGTGCTGGTGTCGTGCATCGACAACCTCTTGAAGGGCGCGGCTGGACAGGCGGTTCAGAACATGAACCTCATGTTCGGCTTCGACGAGAAGGCAGGACTGAAGTGAAACTCGTCATCAAAATAGGTGGGGCCGCCCTGGATAGCAAGGAACTGGTTCAGAAGTTCGCTAAGACGATCCCAAGCCTCTGCAAAGAAGGCCATCAGATTGTGATCGTGCATGGCGGAGGCGCGGCGCTGAGCCGCACCCTGAAGCAACTGGGTTGCGAAACCACGTTCATCGACGGATTGCGCGTGACCAATGCGGAAACCCGCGACGTCGCCATGATGGTGCTGGCTGGGCAGCTCAATAAGGTGCTAGTTGCCGCCATTGGGGCTGCCGGGCAACCCGCGGTCGGCCTCTGCGGCGGCGATCTGGGAATGTTTCGCGCCACCAAGAAGCAGTCTCCGGACCTGGGATTCGTCGGCGAAATCCGCTCGGTCAACATCGACTGGATCGAGCGGCTGTGGACTACCGGCATCGTGCCGGTGGTATCAAGCCTCGCGCTGGGCTTCGATGGCGAGTACTACAACGTGAATGCCGACCAGATGGCGTCAGCCTGTGCGATTGCGTGTGGCGCGAACGCATTGATTTACCTGACCGACGTCCCCGGCGTGAAAGACGCGGAGGGCACGGTCATTCGCTGGCTCGATGTGAAGGCCATCGCCCAAATGGTGCAAAAGGCCACTGTCAGTGGTGGCATGTTACCGAAGCTGGAGGCTTGCACCAGCGCTCTGAAGAAAGGCGTAACGCGGGTCCGCATTCTGCCCGCCGACCATGCCGAAGTCCTGCCTGAGTTCTTTACCCATGCCATCGATTGGGGCACGGAGGTGATTGCATCATGAAGCGGCTCACCTTCGACCGCGCACTCGAGCGACGTTGTTGATGAACTCGCTCGACGCTGGCAACCCAAAGACATTTTGTTTCTTTTCCATCTGGTCGAACCAGAAGGAGGTATGACGTGATTGCAACAACCGTTCCTGCAGGTGTTAACCCGAGTATTTATACGCAACGCAGCGTGTCGGGCCGCGACCTGATTTCGATCCAGGATTTCCAACCCGACGAATTAGCCTGCGCGCTGGAACTGGCAATTGCCATGAAGCAGCGTCCGGGGGACTATCGCGGAACGCTGGTCGGAAAACAGATTGTGCTGTTTTTCGAGAAACCATCGCTGCGAACGCGACTGACCTTCGAGGCCGGCATCAATAGTTTGGGCGGCGTATCGTTCTTCGTCGATCAGACGCAGTCGCGGCTGGGCGCACGCGAGAGCCTGAGCGATGTGGCCCATAACCTGGAGCGTTGGATCGACGGCGTGGTGCTGCGGACCTTTGCTCACGAGACAGTGACCGAGATGGCCAAACACGCGTCGATCCCGGTGATCAACGCGCTGAGCGAATTGGAGCATCCCTGCCAGGCGATGGCCGACATGCAGACGTTGCAGGAACAGTTTGGCGATCTGCATAATGTTCGCCTGGCCTACGTGGGGGACGGCAACAATGTCGCTCATTCGTTGATGCTCGCCGCTGCCAGCCTTGGTGCGTCGATCTCAGTCGCGACTCCGGCTGGATACGAGCCGCATGCTGACATCACCACCGCAGCGGAAAAGATTGCCGCTACCTCGGGTTCGACGGTGTTGGTGACCAACGATCCGGTGGAAGCTGTTTCCGGTGCCGATGCCATTTACACGGACGTTTGGGCGAGCATGGGCCAGGAAGAAGAGGCAGCCGAGCGCCGCAAGATCTTTATGCCGTTCCAGGTAAATCAGAAGTTGTTCTCGCAAGCTGCCAAGCATGCAGTGTTCATGCACTGCCTGCCGGCGCATCGCGGGGATGAGGTGGAGGCAGCGGTGATCGATTCGCCGCGTTCGGTGGTCTTCGACCAGGCGGAAAATCGCCTGCATGTTCAAAAAGCCATCATGGTTTTATTGCTGGAAGGCGGCGTTCATCGCTTTCCGCCGAGGAGTTCCTATGCGTGAGAAAGTCGTACTGGCATATTCCGGAGGGCTCGATACCTCCATCATCATTCCGTGGCTGAAAGAGAACTATGACTGCGATGTCATCGCCTACGTTGCCGACGTCGGGCAAGGTGATGACCTCGACGCGGTGGTCGAGAAAGCATACGCGACCGGCGCCAGCAAGGCGATCGTGGAAGATCTGCGTCACGAGTTCCTGACTGACTACGTTTTTCCCGCGATCCAGGCGGGCGCGGTGTATGAGCACAAGTACCTGCTCGGCACATCGCTGGCGCGGCCGATCATTGCCAAGTACCAGGTCGCGGCCGCGTTGCA
>DATBZX010000338.1:0-3631 GCA_036512955.1 Terriglobales bacterium | reverse complement strand
CGCGTAAAAGCGGACACTGAGCGACTGCAGGCGGAGAATCCGGGCGTGCCCATTCCTGTCGATCTGGTGACAACGTCTGCTTCCGGGCTTGACCCTGATGTTTCACTTGCAGGAGCGGCATTTCAGGTTCCCCGCATCGCTCATGAGCGAGGTCTCTCCCAGGAGCAGGTGCGCGCGATCATCGCAAAGTACTCCAGTCCGCGGCAGTTGGGGTATCTGGGCGAAGCGCGAGTGAACGTTCTGGAAGTGAACCTGGCGTTGGATGAGGCAAAGCTGATGGCGAAATAGCGTCACTATACGAGTGGCGCTTCTAGCTCGAATTCACAGTTCTTTCACATGAACGCCCTTCGCGATGATTGTCTGCCTGTACGATCGACCCTTAGACTGGGAAGGAACAAGTACAGGAGACCTCCGTTGTCCGACGCGATCATCCAAGCTCGCGCAGTTGAGAAGTACTTTCCCCAACCTGACGGCAATCGCATTCAGGTCATCGCTCCGACGGACATCGACGTCACCCCGGGGAAGATCATCGCACTGCTTGGCCCTTCGGGCTCCGGCAAGTCGACCCTGCTCAGAATTCTGACAGGCCTCTCCCAGCCATCGTCCGGCACCGTACTGTGGCACGGCCGGCCACTCGCCGGACAGATTCCGAGTGTCTCCATCGTCTTCCAGAGTTTTGCGCTTTTCCCTTGGTTGACCGTGATCGACAACGTCGAAGCGCCTCTGGTCGCGCGAGGCATCGTCGCCATCGAACGCCATAAACGCGCCCTGAAGATGATCGATACAGTCGGTCTCGATGGTTTTGAGACAGCCTACCCCAAAGAACCTTCGGGCGGCATGAAGCAACGTGTAGGCTTCGCCCGGGCTCTCGTGGTCGAACCCGAGTGCTGTTCATGGACGAACCATTCTCGGCCTCGGATGTGTTGACCGCTGAAAACTTGCGCTCGGAACTTCTGGAACTGTGGCTCAGCAAGAAGATGCCGATTGGCTCGTGAGATTTGTTCCATCATGGAAGTAAACGGCTGCATACCGGATATTGTTTCGGTCAGTAGCACCGGTGTTGCCGTGACGGTCGACAATACGCATGTGGTTGCTCGCCTACGTGCCGAACTCGCAGAACGCGTGAATATCACGGCGGAAAACAGTAAAGCTTTGGTGTCGTTGGTGGCTGATGACGTCCGCCGAATCGTGGCCCTGCCGACGCAACTGTTCCTGTCGCTGGACGGAATTGAGGTCTGGCTTGCATCGCCCGTCGCCTTGCGACGTAGCTTTAGTCTTGTGATCTCCGAGAAGGATGTTCCTGAAGTTGGTGCGGCGGCTTCACGATGAATCATTTCTGCAGGACCACCCTCACTGCAGCGTAAGGGCGCTGAAGGCAAGATCCACTCCGGTGGGGTCGCTCAAATACACACCTGAAACGGCCGCAACCAAAAAGCTTCTCAACTAGTTCGATGCCACATCAGTCAAGAATTACATGACCTAAAACCATAAGCTGTCAGGAAATGGCGGTTGTGGACAAGGTTCTTCCGAGAAACCACCGGCTCTCCGAGAGTTAGGCTGCATTCAAACGAACTCGTGAAACCGGCATCCGGCTACATTGCACAACAGTCTGCATGTTGCTTCGGACAAGCGAGCTGATTGTTGCTGAGCGACGAGATAATGCGGACTAGGGACGAGCTGTCAGTAGCGGTCGCCTCTCTCCGTGCTTCGAGCAACAACAGCGCGAATATAAGGAGCGGTATCATGGCCAGTCCCAAATAGAGCCAGGTCTGTCTCGCTGAGGAAGGGCGATTACGCTGATGTCTCGTCCGCCGGCGCTTTGGCGACCATGCCTGCGACTGCTTCAAAAGCCCCGAAGCGAAGTCGTGGGCGGTAGCGTACCGTCTCTTGGGGGCACTCTCTAGTGCGCGACAGACGATCTCCTCAAGACGCGAAGAAAGTTCAGGGTTTACGGTACGGATTGCCGGTGGATCGCTCACCACCCGGGCATGCATGACCATCACAGGATTGGGACCCGAGAATGGCAGTTCACCGGACAGCATCTCGTAAAGGATCACTCCTAATGCGTATAGGTCGCTACGGCGATCACTGCGTTTGCCCTCGACCTGTTCCGGGGAAATGTAATCGGGCGTTCCCATTCTCATCGAAGCTGCAGAGAATGTCAGCAGCCTGGAAGCGCGTGTCAGGGCAATTCCGAAGTCGATAATCGTGGCTCGATCCTCTGCGTCTACCATGATGTTTTCTGGCTTCAGGTCCCTGTGAATGACGCCGCCGCGATGGATGTGTTCTAAAGCGTCGCATATGGACAGTGCAATACGGATCGCGCGATCCGTTGGCAGTTTACCCTGCTCATTCAGAATGTCGCGCAAGAGGCGGCCTTTGACCCATTCCATCACCATGTAGGGACGGCGGTGGCCCGATTCCGGAATGATCCGGACTATGCCGGGATGGTCAAACATTCGCAGGATTTTCTGTTCTCTAGTAAGAGACTGAATGAAGACGCAGTCATTCTCGAACTCTGGGTGAGGGACCTTAACAGCAACGAGCTGGGCAGTACGCATGTCGGTCGCTCGAAAGATATCGGCCATGCCACCGCGCGCAGCAAGATTCTCGATGCGGTAGTGGTCGAGCACTTCGCCACATGGACCGGGGTGATGGCCAGCGTGCGCTGGAATCGTTAATGACTCCATTCAACCTCCTGCAGGCGTCGCCAGAGACATATGAGCCGGCGCTATTTGTTCCAGCTCCATTGCATACGGCTTCTGTAAAGCTCGTTGGACTTTATCCCGCCATTAAACCCGTTTTCACGCAGCGCGATTCACTGCTGTTGTTCGTTCCTGGAGCTCAACGAGAGGCTCTGCTCGAGAGACGGGTCGGAGACGCACCCAGTAACCACTCAAAGGAGGCTTTCGCTCCTTGCATATTGCAACCAGGAATCGTGCATAAAAGCCGATACCCGCAGTGCACAGCACCGTCATTAACGCGCTCACTAACATTGTTAGCTCCAGGCTGGGATTCCAGCGCCTGATAGGTTGCCCCGGAACCACTCAACCTAATTCATTGGATATGAGGTTCCGTAAGTTTCGAATAAGAGGCACATAAATAATTCGTAAGGGTTGACGGCGTGGCTTCAACATCAACCGCTCCACAAGAGTGGGTGTGTTACGGAAGACTCGCTGGTTGAACAAGAAAAGCGACAGTCCAGCAGAAGTTGACTGAGAGCGATCTGACAATCATCCGCAGAATGCGTTGTTGGGACAGTTCAATTTCCAGAGGGAGCTTGGAGTAGTGGCTCGGATTCCTCGGCGGTGAAGCAACCTGGCGAATACTTACAAACTCTTTACGAACAGTTTATTCAAATCTTACAGGCCTCGAAGTCTAATCGACTGAGCGCAGAAGGGCGCCTCAGAAGATATGTCAACCCAGGAAGTATTCGTTCAGCAGTTTGCCAGATTGTTCCAGCACTACCGCGAGCCCTCGTCCCCGGAAACCGAACAGGGGAACGGATCATGGAACACAATTCCCGCCGCCGAACGCCACCGTTTGGTTACGGCCGCCCGGTTGGCGATCCTCGAGCTCGAAACCAATGCTCGGATGGAAGAAGATGACTCGCGCCGCTATTTCGCCAAGC
>DATBZX010000337.1:0-8756 GCA_036512955.1 Terriglobales bacterium | reverse complement strand
GGAGCGATCAGCTCCATCGCAGGTGATTAAAGCGTGATGTTCGGAGCTCTTTGTCCTCAACCGAACTCTGGTCCACACGCGGCGTTACAAACACCGGACAGGAGAACTCTGTCCTTGACACAGCCTTCGTCCTTATAGACGGCCACCCCGCTTCTTTCCGCTCGGCATATCCCGTAGAATCGTCGGTTGGCATTTATCCCGCGAAATGCGGTGGAGGGCTCTGCATGGCACGGATGGTGAATTGCGTAAAGATGGGTCGCGAAATGGAGGGCCTCGACGAGCCGCCCTTTGACGGCCCCCTGGGACAGCGCATCTACGACAACGTATCCAAGCTGGCTTGGGAGCAGTGGCAGGAGCACATGAAGATGCTGCTCAACGAGTACCGCCTGCAACCCTGGAAGAAGGAACACCAGGAGTTCATCGTCCAGCAGATGGAAGCGTACTTCTTCGGTGAAGGCGGCGAGAAGCCGAAGGACTTTGTACCTCCAAGTCAGTGATCTGTCGCCGGTCGCCAGTCGCCAGCAAGGGGAACTTGCTTTAACAAGGGAGCGCAATATGGGCGCGTCGTACAAGGACCTCGTTGCCTGGCAAAAGGCGATGGACTTGGTAACTGACGTATACAAAGTCACGCGTGCGTTTCCAAAAGAGGAGGTCTACGGGCTCACCTCGCAATTGCGGCGAGCCGCTGTCTCCGTTCCTAGCAACATTGCGGAAGGGCAAGGCCGAAAGGGAGACGGAGAATTCAAGCATTTCCTGCGCCTCGCGCAGGTTCCCTGATGGAAGTCGAGACACAAATCATGATTGCCGAACGGCTAGGTTATCTGGCCCCGGACTCATCTCAAGCCTTATTGCGCAACACCGGCGAGGTCGGCAAGATCATGAATGGTCTAATCAAATCTCTGACCTAAGACCGGCGTTTTGCTGCTGCTGACTGGTTACTGGCGACTGGCCACTACACCGGCGCATACACCGCCCATCCCCGCGGCGCTGCCCAGAAATCTCCGTATCCGTCAGACTGAGTCCACTTGGTGCCGGGACGGCTGGTGTCATGACCTCCCCAGGCAACGGGCTCAAAACGTACCCCGTTCCACTGGGTCTGCACGGTCGCACCGTTCCATGAGTCTCCCCGGTTATTGAGCACATAGATCAGGCCGGGATGAGTTGCGTCTCCCGTTCGTTGCATGATGTAAACGTCGTCTCCAGCGAACAGCACCTGGGTCGCTCCGCCGGCGAAATGCTCATGCGCGCCGACCAAGGCAGCAATCCCGTTGGAAGTTCCTGCCTGGGCAAGACCGAGGTTGTAATAGTCCATCCAGAAGACGCTCGGGTAGCCTTCGTGCGTAAGGATGAAGCTGTACGCCATCAGCTTGTCGTGCAGCACGGCATTCCCGTCATCGCGGATGGTGTCGTGATTGTCGACGAACGTCACAGCGCGCAGGGGCACGTCCTGTACGACCGTGCCGGGCTGGGCAAGCGTGGTCAGGCTGAATCCATAGGTGTCGCAGAGCCCCTTCAAGCGGTAATGCAAAGCGAAGTCGAATGCCGAGACTGGGTTGTCCATGAACGTATTGATGGAGGTGAGCCAGTCATCGATGGTGCGCGCGTTGTCCCAGCATTCGCCCACGCAGAAAGGATAGAACCCGTTTTCTGATTTATTCAGGTAGCGCAGTTCGGCAATCGACTTCACCATCCACGGTCCATAGCCCTTGACGAAATCGAAGCGGAAGCCGTCGAAGCCGATGGTTTCGATCATCCACTGTGCGAGGTTAATCAACTCTCCATAGACTTTGGGATTGCGATGGCACATGTCCGGCATATCGCCGAAGCTCATGTCGTCAAAGGTTTCGTAGGGAGAGGGATGGAAACTCGTCCAGTCGCGCGGGAACTTGCCGCTGCCGGGATTGAACTTGGTCCAGCGGGTCTGGTGGTCGATGGGATTGGTCTCCTGCGCATCGCCTCCGTTGTTGTGGTTGATCACCAGGTCGGCATAGACCTGCATGTTGGCGTTGTGGGCAGAGTTGATCAGCGCCATCAGCTCGGCCTGGTTGCCGAACCACGTTTTGACGCGGCCTTGCTGGTTGACGTCGCCAAGATCGTAGTAGTCGTAAGGGTCGTAGCCCATCGAGGGACCGCCAATGTTGGCGGCTTTGCAGGCGGGTGGCAACCACAGGGCCGTGAATCCGGCTTGCTGTAGCTCGGGAAGTTTGCTGGCGACAAAGTTCCACCAGGTACCGTCCTGGGTCTCGGCAGATGGACAGTTCCAGTAAAACGCTTGAAACAGGACTCCCATGACGACCTCCTGAGATGAGAAGAAAGCTTAGCGCAGTTTTGAGCCGGAATCGGCGAATGGCGAATGAAATTTTGGTATCGGGGCCATCGAGGATATTTATGGCGGCAAGCTGCGCGGGATGCGGGCCCGCGCTTACGACTTCGCGTTCTCGTCGCTGCCCAGCGGAAGGAAGTATTGGGTCCCGCGAATGGGCTCGCTGACCCGCCGCAACAGCGCTTGCAGGTCCTCGCTATGTTCTACGAAGTCGATTTCCGAAGTGTTCACGATCAACAGATCGGACGACGTGTAATGGAAGAAGAAATGTTCATACGCCTTTACGACTTCTTCCAGATACTCGTCGTTGATGGCCTTCTCGCCGGGAGCATTCTTCTTCTTCAGCCGCTTCTTCAGTACCTCGGGCGTGGCTTGCAGATAGATGACGAGATCGGGTGTGGGCACGTTCTGCCGGAACAACTCGTAGTAGCGGTTGTAAACCTCCAACTCAGCATCGGTCAGATTTACGCAGGCAAACAGCTTGTCCTTCTCGAAGATGTAATCGGCGACAAACGTCTTATTGGGGTTGCGCTTCACGTCCAGCGAAGCCAATTGCTCGTAGCGCGCGATGAGAAAAGCGAATTGCGCCTGGAAAGCCGCTCCTGCTTCGCCGTTATAGAACGGCTTCAGAAATGGATTGCGGTCAGGCTCGCTGATGCGCTGCGCGTGCAGCGTTTCCGCAATCACCTGGGACAGCGTGCTCTTGCCGACGCGAATGGGGCCTTCGACTGCGATATACCGTGGTGGTTCGAACAGGTTCGCCATGGAGTGATGCTTCGCAGAATATCTCGCCGCCGCCCGCGACGCAATTGCCGATGGTGACAAACTTTGCACAGGATTTTGCAAAAGCGGAAATTGGGGCGAAACAATCGAAAATTTCGAATCGCCTGGCCAGAATTTGCGGGAAATCCCCAATGCTGGAACATCTTTTGTGTCAGGTGCGGGTTTTAAGTCTCTGCCGGGCCGAACTGATAGCCTTAAATCCCAATGTTTCCGGAGGTAGTCCTTGTCCCACGCGACCATGTCAAGTAGTTCCACCTACGCAGAGTTTGTGAATCCACAATGGGTGCGCCTGTTGGAACTGCTGGACATGGATGTGCGCTATGAGCGCTGTGCCGGGGCCGAGTTGTTCAGCGAAGATGGAGACAGCTATCTGGATTTTCTGTCCGGATACTGCGTGCATAACACGGGACACAACCATCCGAGGATTATTCAGGCGCTCAAAGATGAGCTGGATCGCAGCGGTCCGGCAATGCTGCAAAGTCACGTCCCGGAACTGGCTGGCGAATTGGCCCAGCGCCTGTGCAAACTGGCCGGCGGTAATCTGAAGAAGGTCTTCTTCGCCAGTTCGGGAAGCGAGGGCGTCGAGGCCGCCATCAAGTTCTCGCGCGCGACCACTAAGCGCAATGCACTGCTCTATTGCGAGGGCGCATTTCACGGACTAACCTGCGGCGCCCTGTCTCTGATGGACAACGCGTTCTGGCGGGAAGGATTCGGCACGCTGCTGGCTGAAACCGAGGCAGTTCCTTTCGGAGACATCGCGCGGGTCGAGGAAAAGCTTCGCACTCGGAAGTTCGCGGCGTTCTTTCTGGAGCCGCTGCAATCCGAAGGAGGCATCAAGGTACCTCCTGCGGAGTATCTGCGCGAGGTTCAGGCGCTCTGCCGCAAGTATGGGACGATGTTTGTGCTCGACGAAGTACAGACGGGAATGTTCCGCACGGGCAAATTTCTGGCGGCGCACAGCTTCGATGTACAACCCGACATGGTCGTTCTCGCCAAGGCCCTCAGCGGAGGACTAGTCCCAGTCGCGGCCGTGCTGATGACCGACGAGATCAGCGATGCTGTGTATAGCTCGCTGCGGCGGGCGATCGTGCACACCTCTACCTATAGCGAAAATGGACTGGCGATGCGTGCGGGCATGGCTACACTCGATGTGCTCGAAGGCGAGGACCTGGGCAGCCGCGCGAGGTATCTCGGAGACCTGCTGCGGGCCAGGCTAACAGCAGCCTTGGAGCCGTATGAGATGTTTAAGGCAGCACCCGGCTTGGGTCTGCTGAGCGGGATCGAATTCCGCGCACCGTCGAAGCTGATGCTGCGGCTCTCGTTTGAGGCGTTTCGCGCCGTCCATCCCGGAATGTTCGGGCAGATGCTGGTGATGCGCATGTTCCGCCAGGAGAAGATCCTGACCCAGATTTGCGGCAACAACTTCATGGTGCTGAAGTCGGCTCCTCCGCTGATTGCGGAAGAAGCGCATATCGAGCGTTTTGTGAATGCGTTGACTACGGTAGTCGATGACATGCACAACTCGACCGCATTCTGGACGGAGTCGCTGGGCCTGGCGCGGCGTGCGATGAACGTTTGAAGCTGCGTAAGCGTTGCAGGGATGCGATTGCTATCCTACGGCCGAGTGGTCGCAGAGGAAGCTGCCGCAGTGATCGATACAGTCCCAACGGCGGAGATGGTGACCTCGACTTTGTTTTCCACCTTAAGGAACAGCACACTCGGATTCTTCATACCCCAGGCCTCATAGGGCACGGTGAACTTCGTAGTCGCGGTAGCCCGCGATCCATCAGCTTGAACCGGGAACGAAAGGGTCATGTCATGGTCGCCGCCGTGAATCCGGAAGACGCCCTGAACTTGCAGGGTTGCGCTGCCTTGCGTAGGCAAATTGCCGGTCACATGCTTCGGCAGGAATACGATTTCGGGGTAGCGGGCGCTCTCGAGCACCTCCTTATGCATCTTGGCGTCGCGCTTGTCATTGCCGCTTTCGCCGCTCTTGGCGTCCACCACGATCTGCCCGCGGGCGCCGCCCGTCTTGGGATCGAAAACGATGCTGCCGCTCTTCAACTTGAATGTACCCTCGACGGTGTGAAGCACGTCTCCTAATACCCAGTTGACCTTGGTTTGCGCCGGGTCGAGTGTGACCTGCACCTGCTGCGCGGAAGCGGCGACGGAACAAAGAAGAGCTAGCGCGACGGTGATGGCCAGTCGTGACCGGGGGGGATTGGTTCGTCCCATGTACATGTCCTTGCGATGTTCTACGCGGTTCATGCCGTCAATAGCCGCCATCCAAACGACAAGCTCGGGCCAATCCCAAACTCGACCGGGGCGAGCGTTCCCGTGTGCATGGCGAGCATCTTACCGAAGAAGTCGGGCTCGGCGGTGAGAGCGCGGAAAGCGCGATCGCGCAGCCAGCGCCGGTTGTCCATCAGCAGCATCAACGCGGCCATCCTGCGCGGCAGGCGAGTAACTCTGGCGTGGACCGCGTCATAGGAGGACAGATCGCCGGCTCGCATGGCATCAGACAGCGCGACGGCCTGCTGAAAAGCGATGGACAGTCCCTCGCCAGTGATGGCATCAACCGAGCCTGCCGCTTCACCGATCAGCGCGATGCTTCCAGTCTGCACGTTCCTGAGCCTGCGAGATGCGGTGGTCGCACCCAGCGTGCTTCCCAGAACCGTGGCTCGCTCCAGCCGGGATGCGAGCTTAGGGAAGCTTGGCAGGGCCGTGTCGAAGCGCAGTCCTTTGCGGCTGGTGATCAGGGCAACGCACACTTGATCCTCGGCAACTGGCGTCACGTACATCTGACCCACGTCACTCCAATGCACCTCGACAAACTCGGACCAGGCCGCGACGCGGTAATGGCGACGAAATCCAAAACGAGAGCGCAGCGGATGCGACGGATCGAGCCCGGACAGCTTGCGCAGCTTGGAATTCTGACCGTCAGCGCAGATCAACCAGCGCGAGGAAACAACGTCGCCTTCCACTAGTAACCCGTCCGGTGACAAGCCAGTAATGCGGCGGCCCCAATGCAACGAGACGCCACATTCCACGGCGCGATCGACAAGCCACTGATGCAGCAGGGTGCGACGAATTCCGTAACCAACGCCACAGGGGAAACTGGCTTCGACTTCGCGCTCGCCGTTGATGAAGCGAATTCCGTGAAAGGGTGCAGCATGACGGGCATCGACCTGAATGCCCAATGCCGCCAGCGCAGACAGGCCGTCGGGCATGATGCCTTCGCCGCAAGCCTTATCGACGGGAGGCTGCGCGCAATCGACCACCGCGACCTCAAAGCCGGCTTGGCGGGCAGCGATTGCGGCTGCGAGTCCAGCGGGACCTCCACCGGCAACCAGAACTTCCGTACGTCGAAGATTGCTCATGCTACCAGCGCAGTAAGACGAGTTCCGAGCAGAATCCCGGACCCATCGCGGCAAGAATGCTGTAACTACCGGCGGCAGGACGACGCCGGTTCATGAATTCTTCGAGAACTAGCAGCACCGATGCCGAAGAAAGATTGCCCACTTTTCGCAAGCAGTCCCACGATGCCTGCAGCGCACCGTCCGGCAGGCTGAGCGCTTCGGCGGTGGCTTCCAGGACTTTGGGACCGCCGGTGTGCATGATCCAGGTGGAGATGTCGGCACGACTGAGATCGTTGTCGGCAAGGAAAGTGTCGATGTCATGGGCCAAGTGTTTACGCACCATGTTGGGAACTTCGGCCGAGAGGACGATACGGAAGCCTTCTTCCGAAATGTCCCAGCCCATCACGTCTTCGGTCCCACGATAGAACGATGACATGGTTGCCACGACTTCGGGACCATGCGCCACACCATCCCTGCCACTAACGATGACCGCCGCCGACCCGTCGCCAAACAGCCCGGAGGAAATGAGGTTCGCAACCGACAGGTTGCGGCGCTGCCAGGTCAGGGAACATAGCTCCACCGAGACCAGAACCGCATTATGGTCGGGATACGCCCGCACATAATCAGCCGCACGGGCGATGCCGGCAGCACCCGCGACGCAGCCCAATCCAAAGATCGGGTTTCGTTTAATGTCAGCGCGCAAGTTCATGCGATTCATCAGGCGCGCATCGATCGAGGGACTGGCTATTCCCGTGACCGAAACAAAAAAGATGGCATCGAGATCGCGCTCCGACAGACCGGCACGAGTCAGCGCGCGGCAGATCGATTGCTCCGCGAGATCTTCGGCCACGGTGATCCACGCGTCGTTTGATTGGCCCCAGGTGGTGAGATCGTCGTAGGCTTCGATGGGAAGCGCAAGGTGGCGGCCGTCGACAGCCACGCGGCTCAAGAGCCGGTCGAGGACCTTCGGGTTCTCAATTTCGCTGCCCCAGTGACGTTTCAACGCCGAGGCGATCTGGGATTGAGTGTAGTAATTCTTCGGAAATGCGCTGGCCACGCTTGCGATTCGCATGAGTCGGCTGGTGTGGGGCCCTTTCGGTGGTGTGATGCTGGTAGAAAGCACGCTGCACGGCAGAGGCGAAAAAGCCTCAACTCGCCTTCGGAAATCGTCATTTGGACAAGAAGACTTAGCAATTTGAACCCTCAACTCCCGCGATAGTTTCGGAACAGGCGGCCCAGATGACCAGACTGTAATGTTTGCACTGATAGCTGAATCTTAGCGCCACATTGCTAGAATCTTCGCAGATGCTAGCCGAAGCTCTTAGCGGAGTGGCAGTTGCCGGGCTGGCAACATGGGCGGGATTCCAATCCATGTGGCCGACTTCGCAGGTCTATGGCCACACGTTCATTGGCCTGGAACGCGGCTCGCCTTACGTCGCGCTCACCTACGACGATGGTCCCAACGATCCGGACACCCTCAAACTAATGGAAGTCCTTGCGCGGCACGACGTTCGGGCGACATTTTTTGTGTTGGGAAAGTTCGCCCAGCAGAAGCCGGAGATCGTTCGCGCGCTCGCCAGCGCCGGACACGTCATCGGTAATCACAGTTGGGACCATCCCCGGCTGATCTTCGCGTCGAAAGTCGAACTGCGCCGCCAAATCGTGGAAACACAGTCCGCCATCTTCGATGCTTGTGGCGTGACGCCAACCTTGTTCCGTCCGCCCTACGGTGGACGGCGGCCCGGGACGCTAAGCGCCGTTCGCAAACTTGGGCTGGAACCTATCATGTGGAACGTAACCTGTTACGACTGGAAGTCGACGTCAGCCGACAAGGTGGTCGCACACGCACAACGGCAAATACGCGGCGGGGACGTGATCCTAATGCACGACGGCGACCAGCAAGCCATGGGTGCCGACCGCGGACATAGCATCGAGGCGACGGACCGCATCATCGCGCAGTACAAGGCGAAGGGATATCAGTTCGTGACCGTGCCCGAGATGATGAAGAAGCAGTTAGCAATTGGCAGTTAGCAATTAACCATTGGCCGCTTGCACTTCCGACTGCGCCAACCCCAGCAAAAGAAATCCAAACACTTTTGCATGCTCGTCCGTCCTAGGTGATGAGAACGGCGAACCGCGCCGCTCGCGACTGCCATGGCGTCGAATCTAGCTAGCTGGGTCCGCCGCTAAAGAATCTTTGAAGTCCCAGCAGGGACGATAGATGGTTACTCCGTACGCCCGACTCCTTCGCGGCTTTCAAATGAGTCGGAGATCCCATCATTGTCCCCACT
>DATBZX010000336.1:0-4975 GCA_036512955.1 Terriglobales bacterium | reverse complement strand
GGAAAGGACTGTTGTTTTGAGCAAGAGCCTACGCAATATCGCCATCATCGCGCACGTTGACCACGGCAAGACCACGCTGGTCGATGCCATGCTGAACCAGAGCGGCACCTGGCGCTCCAACGAAGCCCACGCCGAGCGCGTGATGGACTCCAACGAGCTGGAACGCGAGCGCGGCATCACCATCCTGGCCAAGAACACCGCGATTTTCTACCACGACATCAAGATCAACATCGTCGATACGCCCGGCCACAGCGATTTCGGCGGCGAAGTCGAGCGCGCCCTGAAAATGGTCGATGGGGTCATGCTGCTGGTGGACGCCAGCGAAGGCCCACTGCCGCAGACGCGCTACGTGCTGAGCAAGGCGCTGGAAGCCAAGCTGCCGCCGATCCTGGTGATCAACAAGATTGACCGTCCTGACGCGCGCGCCCAGGAAGTACTGAACGAGGTTTATGACCTGTTCATCGATCTCGATGCGGGCGAGGACCAGATCGATTTTCCTGTGCTCTACACCAACGCCAAGGCAGGCACCGCGACCACCGATCTCGCGAAGCCGGGCGAGAATCTGCATGCGCTGTTTGAAGCCATCGTGAAAACGATTCCGCATCCCACCGGCGATCCCGACGGACCGCTGCAGGTGCTGGTCGCCAATCTCGATTACAGCGACTACCTCGGACGGTTGGCCATCGCGCGCGTGTTCAACGGCACGCTGCGCGCGGGAGAAGACGTCGCCATTGCCAAGCGCGACGGCTCGCTGGAAAACACCAAGATCACCAAGATGTTCACGTTCGCCGGCTTGAAGCGCACCGACATCACCGCCACTGAGTTGGGTGACATCGTTGCGGTCGCCGGAGTCGAAGGCATCAATATCGGCGAGACCATCACCGACATCATCAATCCCTCGCCGCTGCCGGTGACCACCATCGACGAGCCGACCATTGCAATCCAGTTCATGGTGAACACTTCGCCGTTCGCCGGACGCGAAGGGCAGTACGTCACCTCGCGCAATCTGCGCGACCGCCTGGCGAAAGAGTTGCTAACCAACGTTTCGATGCGCGTCGAAGAAACCGAAGCCACCGATTCGTTCAAGGTGATGGGCCGCGGCGAATTGCAACTGGCCATCCTGATCGAGATGATGCGGCGCGAAGGCTTCGAACTCGCGGTGGGCAAGCCCGAGATCGTCACCAAGCACATCGACGGCAAGCTGATGGAGCCGGTGGAGCTGTTGACCATCGACGTTCCCGAATCGTTCGTGGGCGTTGTGATCGAGAAACTCGGCACGCGCAAGGCGCAGATGCAGAAGATGCACAACCACGGCTACGGCCGTGTGCGCATGGAGTTCAGCGTACCCAGTCGCGGCCTGATCGGCTTGCGCAGCGAAATGCTGACCGACACGCGCGGCACCATCGTGATGAATTCGCTGTTCGACGGCTATACCGAGTGGCTGGGCGACATTCCGCACCGCGTCACGGGAGCGCTGGTCTCAGATCGCAACGGATCGACCACGGCCTATGCTCTGTGGGGACTGCAGGAGCGCGGCGAGTTGTTCGTCGGCCCCGGCGTCGAAGTTTACGAAGGCATGGTCGTGGGCGAGAATGCGCGCGACAACGATCTCGACGTGAACATCGTGCGCGAGAAAAAGCTCACCAATATGCGCTCGTCCACGGCGGACGAGGCCATCCGGTTGGTGCCGTTCAAAAACCTGAACCTGGAGCAGGCCATCGAGTTCATCGCCGACGATGAGCTGGTAGAGGTCACGCCCAAGATGCTGCGCCTGCGGAAGAAGATCCTGCAGCAGAACCGGCGTCCCAAGCGCAACGCGCAGCCGAAAGAAGTGGAAGCATAAAAAATCAACCGCGGATTTCGTGGATGAACGCCGATCGGAATTGGGCCTAGAACCTAACCCTAATTGATCCGCGACATCTGCGTAATCCGCGGTTGCCTTTGTCTTTGCTACTGTTTGGCGACGGGATACTGCTTGAACAATCTCTCGACTGTGGTGTTGACCTGGTCGAGGAGTTTTTCCCGGTTGTCGCTACTCAGCTTCTGTTGCGCAACTCCCCGCCAGATCAACTTCTTGGGTCCGGCGTCGATCACGTCCACCACCATCTGGCCTTTGTGGACCACGACCGTGGTCATCGTCCCCGGAATGCCGTACCACATATTGATATTGGCGTTAATGGGCGGGATCGAACTCCCGTAGATGGGATCGTTGTAGTTCGCGATGACATCGCTGTCGATCGCGCCATAGACCTGAATATAGAGGTCGGGATTGTCGTTAACCTGCTTTAATCCGCGCTTGATCAGATCGTCCTGCACAGCGGCGAGGATGGCGAGCCGCAGCATCGGTTTCGCTGTGGCTTGGTTCGAATCGAGTGCGAAGGTCTTGAACTTCGAGAAATCCAGGCGCTTGTCGTATTCGACCTTGATCTTCTGCGCCTGCGCGGCACCGGTGAATAGAACTAACAAGCAAAGCAAGAATTGCGCACGACTGGAACCGAATGACCGCATGAATCTCCCGACCGTTCCGATGTGGTGGAATTGAGTTAAGAGAATTAGAACACAGTGGGCAGAAGTGCTTTAGAATCGCACTATCTTTTGCCATAGGAGACTCATGGCATGATTCGTCACTTGGTCGTTGCGTTTGCGTGTATAGCCGCCACTGCTATCTCACTGGCGCAGGCACCTGGCAAGTCGCTAGAAGATCCCGACAAGGCCAAAAAGCCACCCGGAAATTGCACGGTCAGCGGCCGTGTGGTCGGCGCCACCGACGGCGCGCCTTTGCGCTCAGCACGTGTGGGCTTGATCCAGACGAGCGTCCAACGTCATCCGCTGGTCTACGCCACCACCACCGACAATGAAGGCCGTTTCGAGATCAAGCAGATCGAGGCGGGACGGTACGAATTTTTCGCTTCGCACGTCGGTTATCTCGAGCAGTACTACCAGGCCAAGAGCACGAATGAAGATGGTGCGTTACTCTCCCTCGCATCAGGGCTGGAGATCAGCGACGTGCTCTTCCGCCTGGTGCGAGCTGCGGTCATCACTGGCAAGGTGGTGGACGACACGGGAGAACCGATGGTGGGCGTAAGCATCTCAGTCCTGGGTAAGCTTTCCACCGAAGATCTGGAGGAAGCGGGCCCGCGAGCAAGGAAACAGGAACTGATCTCCGTTTCCGCCGGATTGACGGATGACCGCGGCGAATATCGTATCTTCGGACTTAAGCACGGTGAGTATTACGTCAAGGCCGCGGCGACCGCTGACCCTCCAATCGCGGGACGAGTTGAAATGGGAAGTAACTGGATACTTCTGCACCAATTGGGCAGCCAATACGCTCCGCTGTACTATCCGGGCGTGTTGCCGATGGACCAGGCGCAGGCAGTCACGCTGAGCGCGGGCGAGGAGGCACAGGCTGATTTCGCCATGCGCCGCATCAAGGTCGTGCAAGTGTCCGGACGCGTCATTGGCGTAGACGGTTCCCCGGCGACGCATGCCTATGCAGCCCTCTCAGTCCCAAATGTCAACGACTGGGGCGATGGGTTGGGCACAAGCGTCGACAGCAGAGGCGAGTTCTCCATCAAGGGCGTGCCGCCGGGCAGCTATGTCCTTACCGTCCGGCAAAATGACGAAGGTCAGCACTCCTCTGCTCGCCAAAAGGTCGAAGTCGGAGAAGAGAGCATCGATTCCATAGTGATCGCGATTGGACGCGGGGCCAAATTGCACGGATACGTCACCGCATCAGTCGTCGGGACTGCGGCTTTGGACCGAGTGTACGTTGTGTTGGGTTCGACATCCGAGGATGAGGCGGCCGGCGGTGGTTTCGCGGAGGTCAAGAAAGACGGTACCTTCGAACTGGACGGCTTGCCCGACGGCAGCTACTCCCTGAACGCCTTTGGGCTGGAGCCGGGCTGGTTTGTGAAGTCGGCGCATCTCGGCAACGACGATGTGTTCCAGAAGGGCGTGCAGATCGAAAATGGCGCAGTCGCCGGCCGTGTGGACATCGTCATTAGCAACGATGGCGCGCAGATCGAGGGCGCGGTCACGGAAAGCGACAAGAATCAGCCATTGGCCGGAGTGCGGTTGCTGGCGAAACCGGAGCCTGAGACCGATTACGACCGCTTCCGCTCTCCCCAAGGTGTCACCGACCAGAACGGTCACTTTTTGCTCAAGGATGTGCCGCCGGGAAACTACAAGGTGAGCGCGAAGATGCCGTCGCCGGGAGGGAGCACGCCCGCGATCAAGTCAGAGCCGGTTGCGGTGAGGGTGGGGGAGCGCGAACACCGCGCGCTGGATATCCAACTCAAGGTGCCGAACAGCGAGTAGCCGTCACTCGTAGCGCAGCGCTTCGACAGGGTCGAGTCTTGCGGCTTTGACGGCGGGATAGATTCCGAAGAACAAGCCGACGCTCATCGCCATCACGACGGCGGCGATCACCGCCCAGATCGGCACGGAGGTTGGCATGGTGGGGAAGAAAAACGGCAGGCTGGCTGCTGCTCCTGAGCCGACGATCACGCCGAGCAAGCCTCCGAGTCCGGTGAGCACGATGGCCTCGATGAGGAATTGCCAGACGACGTCGCTGCGTTTGGCACCAATGGCTTTGCGCACGCCGATCTCGTGAGTGCGCTCGGTTACCGACATCAGCATGATGTTCATTACGCCGACGCCGCCGACCAGCAGGCCGATGGAACTGACCACGATGGTCATGAGCGCGACCGTGCTCATGATTTCGCGAAATTGGGCGGCGATGGCCTGGGGCGTGGACACTCCGAAGTTATCGGGCTTGTTGAAGGGCACACCGCGGCGGCGGCGAAGCAGTCCGCGGATCTCGTCCTCGGCGGCTGCAGTCGAGTCAGGGTAAGCCTGCGCGCTGACGAAGTGGTCATCGTCGGCGGGATAGTGGCGGCGATAGCTGTGATAGGGAACGCGGATCACGCGGTCGGCGGTTTCGTCGCGCAGAAATGTTCCCTTGCGCTTTTCGAGC
>DATBZX010000335.1:0-3943 GCA_036512955.1 Terriglobales bacterium | reverse complement strand
TCCCCACGCAGGATGCGACGGTGGTAACGCGACTGCGGCAGGCTGGTGCAATCATTCTCGGCACTACCAACTGTCCTGAGTATTTGATGGCATACGTGACCGATAACCTGCTGCATGGTCGCACCAACAATCCGTGGAACCTCGACTACACCCCTGGCGGCTCGAGCGGCGGAGAGTCAGCC
Source organism: Terriglobales bacterium (assembly GCA_036512955.1). Lineage (GTDB taxonomy): Bacteria > Acidobacteriota > Terriglobia > Terriglobales > Acidobacteriaceae > DASRAA01. The sequence continues at coordinate 3,761 of DATBZX010000335.1, read as the reverse complement.
GCCATTGCTGCTGGAATGTCTGCCGGTGGCTTGGGCAGCGACAGCGGTGGTTCGGTGCGCGTGCCGGCGCACTTCACCGGCATTTGTTCTCTCAAGCCAACGCCCGGACGCATTCCCGGTGAAGGCCACATGCCGCCCTGCGTTGGGCCGTTCTCATTCCTCGGCGCAATCGGTCCGATGGCGCGGACCATCGACGACGTCGCACTGATGTTTAACGCGCTTTCGGGGCAAGACCTTGTCGATCCGGTGAGCCCGCCGGTCGCGCTGCGCTCACCAAGCCTGGCCGAGATCAAGCGGTTACCCATCGGGTATTTCGAAGACGACGGTCTGACGCCAGTCACCCCCGAGACTCGCCAAGCCGTTCAGGATGCGGCGCAGGCTTTGCGCAAACAGGGATTCGATGTCCGGCCATTTCGTCCACGGGGACTGGAACAGGCTCGCAAGCTGTGGGAGACATTCTTCGTGCGCTGCGGAGCGATGTTCGAAGAGCCGCTGGTGCGCGGACACGAAGAGCAGTTGAGCCCGGTGTTTCAGGATTTTCTCGCCAGGGCCCATGCAGCCCCCCCACTCACCGCAGGCGAGTTGTTGAACGCCTGGGCCGAGTCCGACATCATTCGCGGGAAATTGCTGGCGCAGATGCAGGAGTTTCCGCTGCTGCTTTGTCCGGTGTGCGCTGTGGCGGCCTTCAGACATGCCGAGCGAAGCTGGACCATCGACGGGCAGCCGGTGGAGTATCTCGATGCCATGCGTTATTCGCAGTGGTTTAATTTGCTGGCGGCGCCCGCGGCGGTTGTGCCCGTGGGCCGGTCGCCCGAGGGCTTACCCATCGGTGTTCAGATTGCAGGCCGCCCGTTCGAAGACGAGATGGTGCTAAAGGTTGCGTCGGTGATTGATCACGAGTTCGGCTACGTTCCACCGCCGATTGCATAAGCAACCTCGCACCTCCGCATTACCAACACCGATGTAAAGCGTCCAAGACAAAGGCCGTAGTGCTACGGTTGCTGTATGCCGCGGGAAGAAATCGTCCCTCCGAACTGACCTGCGATAATAGAAAATTGGTTTATCGATCTATGGGAATTTCTTTTCGACTCCGCACCGGTGTGGCTCTGTTGCTGACGGTGCTCACGGCAGGTAATGCCTTCTCGCAAGCGCACGCGGTCGCTCCGCCGCCTCCGCCGGGCGCAAAGAATGTGGTGTGCAAGAACCGGCCGATCCCCCAATTGGTGGACGTTACCGACAAGACCGGTATCAAGTTCACCCACGTGGCCGATCCCGACAAAAAGTACATCGTGGAGTCGATGGGCGGTGGCGTACTCGTGCTCGACTACGACCGCGACGGCTGGCCCGACATTTACTTCACCAACTCGCCAACCGTAGCCATGGCGCTGAAAGGTCAGAAGGCCCGCGGAGCGCTTTATCACAACAATCACGACGGCACCTTTACCGACGTCACCGACAAAGCTGGAGTCGCTACCCCCTGCTTCGCCATGGGCGGGGCTGTGGGTGACTACAACAATGACGGCTGGCCCGACATGGTCATTACCTGCCTGGGCCACACCGTCCTTTACCGGAACAACGGTGACGGCACTTTCACCGATGTCAGCAAGCAGGCGGGGATCGATGATCCCCGGTGGTCCACTGGCGCCGCATTCGGCGACTACGACAACGATGGTTATCTTGACTTGATGATCACCCGCTACGTGGATTTTCAACTGGGCGACATGCCGGCCTTCGGCAGCAGTCCCACCTGCAAGTACCGGGGACTCGATGTGCAATGCGGTCCACGCGGGTTACGAGGAGCGGGGGACTCGCTGTATCACAACAACGGCAACGGAACTTTCACCGAGGTGTCCAAGCAGGCCGGTGTCGACGATGCGCGCGGCTACTACGGGCTGGGTGTGCTCTGGTCTGACGTCAACAACAGCGGGCGCCCCGATATTTATGTGGCCGACGACTCGACCCCAAAATATCTCTACCGCAATGATGGCAACGGTAAGTTCACCGACATCGGATTGGAATCGGGCACGGCCGTCAGTGCCGACGGCTCCGAACAGGGTTCGATGGGAATCGCGGTCGGCGACTACAACCATAGCGGGCTGCCTTCCTTTTACGTCACCAATTTCGCCGATGAGTACAACATTCTTTACCTCAACCAGGGGGCCTACGATTTTCGCGATGTTTCCTACGAGGCGGGGGTGGCGGTCGCGTCGCTTCCCTGGGTGAAGTGGGGCACCGCGTTCGTCGATCTCGATAATGACGGCTGGCTCGACCTGATCTCGGTCAATGGGCAGGTGTATCCGCAAGTGGATCTATTGCCTTCGGGCGCACGCTACCGGCAGCCCAAGAACCTGTTTATGAACGAGCGCAATGGAAACTTCTGCGATGCGGAAGACCAGGCTGGTCCCGCCCTGCAAGTTCCACGCGCGAGCCGCGGATTAGCGGTTGCAGATCTCGACAATGACGGCAACATGGACTTGGTGGTGGGCGATCTCGATGGCGTACCGACGATCCTGCATAACCAGGGATTGCCCGGTAAGCATTGGGTCAGTTTTGAGTTGGCTGGGACCAAGAGCAACCGGCTGGCGATCGGCGCGCGACTGAAACTGTTGGCCGGTGGCATGACGCAGACTGCGGCAATCTTCAGCGGCGGAAGCTATCTGTCGAACCACGATTTCAGGGTCCATTTCGGGCTGAACGATTCGACCAAGATCGATTCACTGGAAATTCGCTGGCCCTCCGGCAAAGTGGAGACCATTAAGGACCTCAAGGCCGACCAGTTTTACGCAGTGCTCGAAGGCAGCGGAATTGTGGACCGTGACAAGATTGTGCCGAAGAAGAAGTAGGCAGCGCAGAATTCCAATTACATCATTTCGGCTGAAGGTTGAGCGAGAGCCGCTCTCTCTCAACCTTCAGGTAATATGACAATGCACTACCCACTCCAGTCCGCATTCTCAGACCGCTAGTCGACGGCGAGTCACGCGAAAAGCAAGAGCGAGTCCACTCCCCAAAAGGCCGAATGTAGCAGGCTCGGGTGTAGCTGTATTGGCCACGATGCTGACATCGTCGATATAAATTGTTAGGGTATCGGAGCCGAAAAAAGAAATTCCTTGGAGCGTCTGCCCGCTATCGAGGCAGCTTGTGACGTCCATCGAAACCCACTGGTTCGGCTGGCCGATGATTAGCTGAAGGCATCCACTGGAATAGGATGAGTAATAAAACGTGACGAAGGTCCCAGCGAAGAAATCGGGCGTATAGATCCAGAAGGAGGCGTCCGCAACATTCGATACGAGGACGGGCGTGAAATACTGCAGCAATTCTATGTTGCCCGTATCTACGGCGCTAAACGATCCAGAATGTGCCTGACTAGCTGTGATCGCCCATGGATCGCAGCCAGTAGTACAAATATTTTGATTGACATACCAGGGAGGCAGAGAGCCGGTTTCGAAGCCGCCGTTGTTTACGAGTTGGAGAGATCCTGCAAATGCCGTGGTCACCGATAGTACTGCGAGAAAGATTCCACCTATTAAAGTTCTCATTCTGAGTTCTTCCTTGATTGGATTTAAAGTCCCTTATTCAACGTTTTTTCGGATTGCACTTTCCATACAGTGTTCAATCGGTAGTCTAGCAGGCTGCTGAAAAACCTATCCTTTGTTGCGAACTCTGTCCCGCTTGGTCGGCGAGCGAGAGGGGAGAGAGTTCGTTTTGGCTTATTTCCACTATCTGCTGAAGCTTTTTGCGGTCCGCAGACACACTTCGGCCCT
>DATBZX010000334.1:0-3951 GCA_036512955.1 Terriglobales bacterium | reverse complement strand
CATGGTTAGCCGGGGAATCACCACGCCCGATATTCTCAAAGGCATTCATCTTTCCATGGCGGGCCGCTACACGAAGCTGCTGCGGGCGATTGGTGTACATGGCCCGGTGGCAATTACGGGCGGCCTCTCGGCAGACACCGGGTTGGCACAGGCTTTGCAGGAAAAATCGCGGGAGGACGGTCTGGACGTGGAAATTCGCACGCATCCCAATTCCATCTACGCCGGCGCGCTGGGCGCGGCTTTGTGGGGCGCCTATCGTCATCGCATGCTGGCCAGGCAGATGGAGGTATCGGCATGACCGGCGTCAACCAATTGGCGGGCAAGACTGCCGTGGTCACCGGTGGCTCGGGCGGAATCGGCAGCGCCATCGTTCGCAGTTTGCACGAAGCTGGTGCGGTAGCGACTTCTCTCGACCTATCGCCGCCACCTGACAATCACATTCCGTGGTTGCACTGCGATGTGCGCAGCGATGAATCCGTGAGCTCCGCTGTGCGGCAGTTTTTTCAGCAGAATGGGCGGCTTGATCTGGTAATTCACGCCGCTGGAATTTCCCGTGAGGCGGTCGTCTGGAAGCTTACCGTCGAGGATTGGGACATGATCCAGGCGGTCAACTTGCGCGGCGCCTTTTTGCTGTTGAGGCACGCCATTCCCCTGATGCGCCAGGGACTGGGTGGGCGCGTGGTCTTGATCGGGTCCATCAACGGATCGCGCGGCAAGTTTGGCACCTCGGCCTACTCAGCGAGCAAGGCGGGACTGCTTGGACTGGCCAAGAGCGTGGCCCGTGAAACCGGCCGCTTTGGAATTCTGGTGAACGTGATCGAGCCAGGCTGGGTGCGCACACCGCTAACGGAAGCCTTGCCAGCAGCCACCCGCCAAGCCGCGGAAGCGGAAAGCCTGCTGGGGAGCCTGCTTGAGGTTTCCGATGTTGCCGCTGCAGTGCTGTTTTTGTGCGGTCCGGGCGCAAGCCGTATCACCGGCCAAATTCTGCGCGTGGACGCGGGCCAGTTCCTGGGGGGCGCCACGTAGAGCGAGTTGGGAGGATAACCATGGCGACAGAAGGCATGGAAGAGACAGGTGTTCTGGAGACGGATGCGGTGCTGGTGCGCACCATGCGCGAGGACGATTTGCACGCGATCGTGGCGATTGATGCTGCGGCCAGCGGGCGCCGCCGTCCTAGCTACTTCGAACTCATGCTCCAGCGCAGCATAACCCAGGCAGGCCTGCAGATCTCCCTGGTGGCGGAAGTGGACAATCGAGTAGTGGGCTTCGTGATTGGGTCGCTCTTCTATGGGGAGTACGGGGTAGCGGAGCCATCGGCTTCCATTGACGCTATCTCAGTCGATCCTGGAGTCCGGGGAAAGAGTGTCGGCAAAGCGCTGATGCGGCAGTTGCGCCTCAATTTGGGCGCTCTGCGAATCGCAACCCTGCAAACCGAGGTTTCGTGGGACGACTTCGGCCTGTTGGCATTTTTTAGAAGTCAAGGATTCAGGCCCTCCAGCAGGCTCTGCCTGGAGTGCCCTCTGGATCCGACCCGGCCTGAAGACTAGGGAAATTGCTTCTCCCCCACAATGTGAGAGTTGCATGGAAAAAAAGAAAACCGCTCCAAAGGCCACGAAAGCTGTCGCACAAAAGTCAACGTCGCAGTCTCACCTTCGCTGTTCCCGCTGCGGCCGGCCCGCTGGGGTACGTGACAAGTTCTGTGCGGAATGCGGGCTGTTCCTGCGCGATGCCTTTCTCGATCACAGGCTCCTGCTGGCTCTGGTGGAAGAAAAAGACGGCCACAGCCGCGAAGCTCGTCAGCAATTGGAGCATCTGCTGCAAGCCGAACCGGACCACGTGCTGGCGAACCACATGTTAGGGACCTTTTACTTCCATCAAGGCACGCTCGACCTGGCTATCGAGCGCTATCAGCAAGCGGTGGCAGCAGCTCCTACTTTTGTAGTGGCGCATTACGATCTGGGCGTTGCCTGGTATCACCGTGGCAACATGCCGGAAGCCATCCGCGCCTTTCGTCGTTGCCTGGAGCTTGACCCGAACTACAACGCCGCACACTATCGGTTGGCATTGTCCTTGTTTCACGCCGGTCAGCTGGAAGAGGCCTGGAACCACTTCAAACAATCCATCGCACTCACGCCTGAGTACTTGATGGCGCATTATCACATTGGCGTGATTCACGAGCGCCGCGGAGAAGCGGAGGCCGCCGAGCGGGAGTTTCGGCGCGGTCTCGATGAAGCCGTGGGAGAAGTGAGTAGCCTGTTCCATCTCGCCATGATTCGGCGCAGCAAAGGGGACAAGAAGGGCGCGGACGAGCTTATCCGGCGAGCCCATGAATTCGGTCGGGCCCAAGGCACCAACTCTTGACTGGGAGCACACCATGAGCCCAGGCGAAGAAAACACACTGATCCACGACTGGGCGGAAGTTGGTCCGCGAAGGGCCCGTTATCCGAGTCACGTCATGCTCGACGACGAGACATTGCGCGACGGTCTGCAAAGTCCATCGGTCAACGATCCTTCGCTGGAGACGAAAGTCGAACTGCTGCACCTCATGGAAAGCCTGGGCATCGAGACTGCCGATGTTGGCCTGCCCGGTGCCGGCGCGCACCAGCGCGACGCTGTCTTGCGACTGTGCCGCGAGATCTCCGACCAGCGGCTGCGCATTCGGGCCAACTGCGCCGCACGAACCCTGATGGTGGACATTCAACCCATCGCGGAGGTCACGCAACTCACCGGCATGCCTATCGAGGCCTGCGTCTTTATTGGTAGCAGCCCCATCCGCCAGTACGCCGAGGAGTGGGAGTTATCGGATATTGTCCGTCACACGCGCGAGGCCATTCGGTTCGCTGTCCGCGAAGGGCTGGAGGTGATGTACGTTACCGAAGACACGGTGCGCTCTTCTCCCGAGCACCTGCGCGTCCTACTGACCGCCGCGGTGGAAACCGGAGCCAGGCGCCTTTGCCTGTGCGACACTTGCGGCGCGGCGGTTCCGCAAGGAGTGTGGAACCTGGTCTCGTGGGTGAAAGAGTTGGTCACGGAATTAGGTGCCGAGGTTGGCATCGATTGGCACGGTCACCGCGACCGCGGCTTGGATCTGGCCAACAGTCTGGCTGCGATCGAGGCCGGTGCCACCCGGGTTCATGGCACGGCGCTTGGCATCGGCGAGCGCGTGGGCAACACTCCAATGGAGCAACTTCTGGTCAACCTCAAGCTGCTGGGCATACGCGACGACGATCTTTCGCGCTTGCCGGAATACGTGCAGACAGTCGCGTCGGCCACCGGGGTTCCCATGCCCATGAATATGCCTATCGTCGGACGCGATGCCTTCCGCACTGCTACTGGAGTCCATGCCTCTGCAGTGATCAAAGCCCAGAAGAAAGGCGACGCATGGCTGGCCGACCGGGTCTATTCGGGAGTGCCGGCTGCCTGGATTGGCCGAACCCAGGAAATCGAAGTGGGTCCCATGTCCGGGGCCTCCAACGTAGTCTGCTATCTCAGCGATCGAGGTCTTCCGAGCACACCCGAAATCGTGAAGGCCGTACTGGATCTGGCGAAACGGTCAAGCCGCGTTCTTGCAGAGCCGGAGGTACTGGATGTCCTGCGTGACATGAGTGCGTAAGACTGCGTTCGAATCACGGACTATCCGGAAGGTGACTCTCAGTTGGCGAGAACAGGGCTTAGCGTGGGTTGAGACAACAGGAGGTTCAGGTGGCGTCGGTCGCGAACGATCCTTTCCCTTCGATTAGTAATGGGAAGTCGGCTTGTCGGAAGGTTTTGCTAGCGATTGCGGCGGGTCACTCAAGTCGGTAGATATGCTCTAGCAGGCTGCTGAAAAACCTATCCTTTGTTGCGAACTCTGTCCCGCTTGGTCGGCGAGCGAGAGGGGAGAGAGTTCGTTTTGGCTTATTTCCACTATCTGCTGAAGCTTTTTGCGGTCCGCAGACACACTTCGGCCCT
>DATBZX010000333.1:0-2627 GCA_036512955.1 Terriglobales bacterium | reverse complement strand
GGCTTCGATGACATAACCCTTGTATACCTGCCTGCTCTTCACCAACGCCCTTGCGCAGCAATTATCGCACTGTGGGTTGGGAGTTTGTGTTCGAGTCCGCTGCCGCGGGCTTCCCGTTTATTGCGGAAATTGGAGCCTGCCCCTCTTTGCGGGGGACCCAAGCTCCACGGATGCCAAGTTTAGAAAAGTCTTGGTAATTGATATCGGGGCTGGCTCAACTGACGCTGGCTACATGCTGCGCACCATACACCTCGACCCTCGCACTCATCGGCCGACCGAGTCTATCCTAAGTATGGATGCCAGCCGCCGCTGCTTTGGATATGGCTGGAGCTTGGCGGACAGATCATATTCCTGCAGATTGGTACCAGCAGGGCAGCAAAGCCACACGAATCTCGCTCTGATACGATCATCTGTCTCGTCCACGCGAAGGATGGCGCAATCAACATGATTCGAAAAGTTGCACTGCGATTAGCGGCCGCTGCGCTACTCGCTTTCATGGCATTGAATGCGTTTCTTGCGATTAACGGCTTAAGCCCACATTTCCTTTTTGAACTCTGTGTAAGTAGTTGTATGATCGAGCCAACGCCAGTATTCATGCGGTTTTGAGAGCAAAACGAACTCCGCGGAGGCCTCGACCCAATGGGTGAGAAGCAAAACCAGCCCTTTCAGCTCTCCTTCAATCCCTCGTTGCGAGTCGATTTCCAGGGATCGCGGGTCACTTCCGACGGTGGTCTGTTGCTGGTGCGCGAATTGGATGAACGTTTGGGATTGAGTGCGCTCATTACCGAAAACATCATGGACGACCGGCGCGGCAAGAACACGCAGTTGCCGCTCCCCGATCTGCTGCGACAGTCCATCTACAGTCGCTTGGCAGGATACGAGGATCTGAACGATGCGGAGCGGCTGTCGCAAGATCCGACGTTCCGCTTGATCGGCTCCGAGAAGATCTGGGAGCGTGGGGCAGCGTTGCCTTCGCGCCTGCATTGGTTCGAGACCGAGGTGCTGAGCCAAGACGAGAACCTGAAGGGTCTGAGCCGAATCAATCGGGAACTGATTGCCAAGGCGGAGGCTATGGATTCACCCCAGAGGGTGGTGCTGGATCTGGACAGCACGGAAATCCCGGTCTACGGAGAACAGGAGCAGAGTGCCTACAACGGGCATTTTGAGTCAACCTGCTATCACCCGCTGTTGCTGTTCAACGGGGAAGGAGACTGTTTGGCGGGCAAGTTGCGACCGGGCAACGTGCATAGTGCCGAGGACTGGGAGGAAGTACTTCTTCCCGAGATCGAGCGTCAGCAGGGTATGGGTAAGGAAGTTGTGTTTCGAGCCGATGCCGCATTTGCCAAACCGGAGATCTACGAAGCGCTGGAAGAGCGCGGGGTGAAATACGCGATTCGGCTTCCCGCGAACGACAACCTGCTGCGGGACATCGAGGAACTGCTCACGCGCCCGGTGGGGCGGCCTAGTCACAAACCCATCGTGTGGTACAAGGGCTTTCTCTACCAAGCCGCCAGTTGGAAGACCGCACGACGAGTAGTGGCGAAGGTGGAGTACCATGCTGGGGAGTTGTTCCCGCGGTTGGGTTTCATCGTGACCAACCTGGAGACGCCGAGCCGGGCGGTGGTGCGGTTCTATAACAAGCGGGGGACGGCGGAGCAATGGATCAAGGAGGGAAAGCAGGCGGTCAAGATGACGCGGCTCTCTTGCCATCGGTTCCGCTCGAACCAAGTGCGGCTGGCGCTGAGCCTGCTGGCCTACAACCTGGGGAATTTGTGGCGGCGGCTGGGTTTGCCGAGAGGGATTGAGAACTGGTCCCTGACCAGCTTGCAGCAACGGCTGGTGAAGACCGGAGGACGGCTGGTGAAACATGCACGTTACTACTGGCTACTGTTGGCGGAAGGACATCTGACGCGGCGGCGGTTCGGGGCGATGCTGGGCCGGATCGCTCTGCTGCCGATACCGACGGGATAGATAATGGTGGTCAGGTCAGCCGGGGAATTCATCTCCAGTGGCTTAGGTAAGGAGAGGTGTTGCAAAAGCAGCGGAAAATTGCGCAATTTCGCCAGTGATGGTGCTGATCGCAGACCTTAGGAGGGTCTCCAGATGAAAATCGTTTCACAATGTCGCGAACAAGCGAGATGGGTGTATCATTATCGCCGTGTTTGAAGTCAAAAAGGAGATTCCGGCTTAGTTCGACGGCTCGCGGGAAACACGACGAGACGTGATTCGAGTCACAGAAACATAGAGCGCGAGGACTGCAGAATAGATTCGTAACTTCACCAGAAACTAGCCTCGTGATCGGCGGCCCGGCGGGGCTCTAAAGGCGTAGTCTTGCGTTTTCCAAAACCAACCAAGCTTCGGACTCTCTCGCAAATCGTTTTTTTCTTTCTCTTTCTGTTTCTTCTGTTGCGCACCGAGTTCCGAGGCTCGCTGACCGCTTCAGCCAGCGAGATCCGCCTGCCCTACCCCGTTTCGCTCTTTTTCCAGTTTGATCCCCTGGTGGCGATCTCGAACGCACTGTCCAGCCATGCACTCTACCGTGGCCTGTTGTGGAGCATGGTGGTTCTGATCCCCACCATGTTCCTGGGCCGCTTTTTCTGCGGATGGATTTGTCCTCTCGGTTCCAT
>DATBZX010000332.1:0-4802 GCA_036512955.1 Terriglobales bacterium | reverse complement strand
GTAATTTCCTCTGGCGCTCCTTCCGACCACCGCAGTTTTCGCTTCTTCGTGACCGACTCGGTGGATAAATTCAAGCGGCTGGCCACCCGTTTCCTGGGACGCCAGGTTGACCACGTCGAGCACGTGGACCTCGGCGGCTGATCGTATTGCTGAACTGCCGGAACGATACAATCGTGGCTTATGGTCTATCGCTCCGATAATCGCACTCCCGACCAGATGCGGCCGTTGAACATCACCCCCGGTTACATCTCCACCGCTGAAGGCTCGTGCCTGATCGAACTCGGCAATACTCGCGTCATTTGCACCGCCACCATCGAGGACACGGTCCCGCAATTCCTGCGTAACAGCGGCAAAGGCTGGGTGACAGCCGAGTACGGCATGCTGCCTCGCGCTACGCTGACCCGCAGTCCGCGCGAGGTGACCAAGGGACGCGCGAGCGGACGCACCCACGAGATTCAGCGGCTCATTGGCCGCTCCCTGCGGGCCGTGACCGACATGGGCAAGTTCGGCGAGCGCACCATCTTCATTGACTGCGATGTCATTCAGGCCGATGGCGGTACCCGCACCGCCTCCATCACGGGAGCCTTCGTTGCCATGGGATTGGCCATGACCGCCATGGTCGAGACCGGTGCGTTGAGCGTCGCTCCGATTCGCGATTACGTAGCCGCCACCAGCGTCGGCATCGTGGATGGCGAGATCATGCTCGATCTCTGCTACGAGGAAGACTCGCGCGCCGACGTGGACATGAACCTGGTCATCACGGGCAGCAAGAAGATCGTGGAAGTGCAGGCGACGGCGGAACATCGTCCATTTGACGATAAGCAACTGGCGGAGATGATGACGCTGGCGCGGGCGGGAATTGAAGTGTTGGTGGAGCAGCAACACCAGGTGTTGAAGGGTCTTTCGGAAAAAAAGTAGGGAGCGCATATGACTCAAAGTCGGCAGATGGGTTTCGCGGTAATCGCGGTAATCGTCTTGCTCGCGGTCAGCAGAGCCCAGTCGCCGCAAACGAGTACGGCTTCGGCAGCCGCCTCAGATGTCCCATCAGGCGCAGGAGGCAATCTCGAGGTCCTGAGCGATACCAAAGGCGTCGACCTCAATCCCTATCTCTCGAAGCTCGTACAGCAGATCCGGAAGAACTGGTACAACCTGATTCCGGAAGAGGCGCGGCCTCCCCAACTGGCTGTGGGCAAGACCAGTATTGAGTTTGCGATTCTCCCAACTGGTCAGTTTGCCGGGATGAAAATTGTTCATCCGTCGGGGATGGTCTCGATGGATCGCGCAGCGTGGGGCGGTATCACCGCATGCAATCCCTTCGATCCACTACCGCATCAATTCAAGGGAGCGTTCCTCGCCCTCCGGATGCACTTCTACTACAATCCGCAGAAATTGCCGCCAAACGAACAACCCATCCCCCCGCCCACGAAAATACCCGTCGAAAAGCCCGATGCACATTGAATTGCCGCTCTATGAGCGGTGCGGTTTCATTTCAGTTCATTTAGAATAGGGAGTTCCGTACATCTTCATCACGGGACCAGCCATTATCTGTAGGGCGGGACTCAAATTTCATAAGAATCGGGCGCACCGCGCCTGAGGAGGACTTAGCGTGAAACTTACTCCTGGAAAACTTGCTGGCATGAAGGCCGTCTCGAACGAGAATGGCGTCATCGCCGCTGCCGCAATGGACCAACGTGGCTCACTCAAAAAGGCACTTGGAACCCGGGCCACCGACGAAGGTCTAATAGAATTCAAGAATTACGTCACAGAAGTTTTGACCCAGCACGCCAGCGCCATCCTGCTCGATCCCGAGTGGGGTCTGGGACCGTCCAAGCTACGTGCCAAGGGATCAGGCCTGCTGTTGGCCTACGAGAAGACGGGCTACGACAAGGCCCTTCCCGGTCGCCTGCCCGATCTGCTGGACGTGTGGTCCGTTCGCCGCCTGAAGGAAGCCGGCGCGGATTGCATCAAGATCCTGCTCTACTACTCGACCTTTGACGACCCCAAGGTTAACGATCACAAGCAGGCCTGGACCGAGCGCATCGGTGACGAGTGCCGCGCCAATGACATCCCGTTCTTCCTCGAGCTCATCGGTTACAAAGAAGGTTTGGAAGACAAGGGTCCCGAGTACGCCAAGCTGAAGCCCCAGGTGGTTGCGGAGTCGATGGCGGAGTTCTCCAAAGACCGCTATGGCGTGGATGTGCTGAAGGTGGAAGTTCCGATCAACCTGCAGTACGTGGAAGGCGCGAAGTCGTTCAAGGGCCCCAAGGTTTACACCAAGGCCGAAGCGCTGCAGTATTTCCGTAAAGCGGCGGATGCTACCAGCAAGCCGTTCATCTACCTGTCGGCAGGTGTCAGCAACCCTGAGTTCATCGAAGACCTCGAGTTTGCCGCTGAAGCAGGCGTGAAGTTCAACGGGGTGCTCTGCGGACGCGCTACCTGGAAAGATGGCATCCCAATCTTCGCTGAGAAGGGCGGGCAGGCTTTCGAGGCATGGCTCAAGGATGAGGGCGTAAGAAACATTCAGAATGTGAACAACGCCCTGAAGGCCGCGACTCCGTGGTACAGCATTTACGAAGTTGCCGAGCCCGTATTAGCCGGAAAGTAACCAGTCGAAGCATTTCGCTGTCTGAAACATCGAAGGCGCGGGGATGATATCCTCGCGCCTTCAGTGCCCCGGGGCATGGGACCTCGTCACCGCCTGCACCCCGCACAGTACCCACCGATTTCGAAACGCGCAATCAGGATATGGAAGTGGCAATCGCGCTCCACTTGGCCTTTCATCCGGTCAAACAGATCGCTCTCGAACTCCTGCACTTTCCCACAGCGCAGGCAGGTCATGTGCATGTGATCGCGTTGCGGACGGCGCTCGTAAAAATGCCCATCTCCCTTCACATGCAGCAGGTCAAGTTCGTCCACCAGACCCTGACGCTTCAACAGTGACAACGTCCGGTACACGGTCACCCGGTTGATGTCGGGATCGAGCTTCGCGGCCTTGCGCAAAATCTGCGCGGCGTCGAGATGCTGATTCGCCGTCTCGATGATTTCGAGGATGATCCGGCGCTGACGCGTCAGCCTGATCCCGCGGCTTAAGAGTGCGTTTTGCAGCGAGCCCGGTGCAGCGGTTTGCGGAAACGGCATCGCTATTATCTCCTGTTGGTTGTTGCATCTAGTTGCAACGTGTTTGCAACAATATTACGCGGACCTACTTGACCATATGCTTCAAAGGAATTCCAATGAATATAGCCTAGTTGCAACATTGTTGCAACTGTGATCAACGAACACCAAATCATTTCATCTCATATTTTCGGAGATCATTTGTGACCACTAGATATTTCTCTGGCATTCTTATCTTGCTCTCGTTGCTGCTGTTCGCTGGCTCACGCGTCTCAGCGGGCGAACGGCCATACTTCATCACCTACGACCAGACCATGGAAGAGCCTGGCAACCTGGAAATCGGGGCGAAAGGGCTGACGGCTTCCCCCCAGGACGGGGATCAGTTTCTGTCGGGCGTAACGGAATTCGAATACGGGGCGAAAGGCTGGTGGACCACCGAGTTCTACCTTGACGGACAGACTACGGCCAACCAGAGCACCATCTTCACGGGCTACCGCTGGGAGAACCGCTTTCGTCTACTTATGCATGAGCACTTCATCAATCCCGTTCTCTATGTGGAGTTCGAGGACATCAGCGGTGCCGACAAGAGCCTGATGGAAGTCGTTGGTTTTGACTCGCAGTTTGACGGACTGGTCCCCAATGGCGAAGCCAGCCGTGATCGCAAACGCGAGATTGAAACCAAGCTGATCCTGTCGAGCAACGTCAATGGCTGGAATATTGCCGGGAACTTCTTTGCGGAAAAGAACCTGGCCGGCGATCCTTGGGAATTCGGCTATACCGCTGCCGTAAGCCGTCCACTCTCACTGATGGCTTCACCCGAAGAATGTACCCTATGCCGCGAAAACTTCCAGGCAGGCGTTGAGTTCTACGGCGGACTGGGCGAGTGGGGAAAGTTCACGATGCGTGGCACGTCGCAATACGTCGCTCCCGTCCTCTCCTGGCAATTGGGAAATACGGTGCTCAAGATATCGCCTACCTTTGGATTGACAGATGCCAGCTACCGCGCCATGTTGCGCTTTGGGGTGCAATACGAAATCAGCGGCTTTCGCCGCAAGCTGGAGCAGCTGTTTCGATGAGGACTCCTTGTAAAATAGAAACTTGGAGGAGCTCTTGAATCGACACTTGCGCTCGTTGACCATCACTGCCGCGTTCGTGACTGCGGCTGCCATTCTCTCAGTAACGCCCGACCTCGCCGCCCAAGCATTCCGTAACACGCCCGCATCGGCGGCTCAAATTAAGAACCCTTACGCAGGCGACACTCAGGCGGCAGCTGGTGGGAAGAAACTATACGCCCAGAATTGTGCGCAGTGTCATGGCAACAATTTACAGGGCATGGGACCAGCGCCCACTCTGCTGAGCTCGAAGGTGAAAAATGCGAAGCCCGGCGAAGTATTCTGGTTCATCACGAATGGTGACCTCAACAACGGAATGCCGTCGTGGTCGCAATTGCCCAAGCAGCAACGCTGGCAAATCGTGACGTTTCTGGAGTCGAAGAACGTTGCTGGCAACTAATACTACTTTCATTAGCCAGGTTTGAATGGGCCTGCTTTAGGGAGACTCTGAACAAGTACTTCGATTTCCACCGATCTGCGGTTTAGATTGAGAGGAAATTTGGCGGAGGGCTGGTAGAGCGATGCAACAGCAGACACTGGCGATGGCGAACGGGTTTGAGCAGTACGCAAAGAAGA
>DATBZX010000331.1:0-12391 GCA_036512955.1 Terriglobales bacterium | reverse complement strand
AGAGGACGATATACCGGAAGTGTCCCAGGTAGTCTTCGACGTTATCGCCGAAAATCCATAGCGAGAGCATGTTGAATATCAGGTGGGCCCATGAGCCGTGCAGGAACATCGAGGTGAACACGGGCACAAAGGCGGCGGCGGTAGGGATGTACCGCGTTCCCAACTGGTAGACAAGATCCCATGGCACGTATCCCTGATTCAACAGGACCACCGGGAACCGGGCCGGCACGACGCCGAATTGCTGCAGAAACAAATTGAACTGACGCGAATTTCCCATCCCAATCCACAATTCCATCAGGAACATGACAGTGTTCACGATGATCAGGAAATACGTGACGTATGGGGTGCCAACTCGTGGGGCGTCGTCTTTCAGCGGAATCATAGGAGCAGGCTACGTTGGCCGATCAGCAGGGAAGCGAATTCCCTTTTCAAATTGCTTGCGCGCACGCTGATTTGACCAATCAACGCCGCAACGTACACGATACCAGAAGCATGTCTCTCAACGGTGTGATCGTAATCGACAAGCCCTCCGGTTGGACTTCGCATGACGTGGTGGCCAAAATGCGCAATATTCTGGGCGAACGCTCCGTTGGGCACCTCGGCACGCTAGATCCCATGGCGACGGGCGTTCTCCCATTGGTCATCGGCAAGATGACCCGTTTGTGCCAGTTTTACGAACACTCCGAGAAGGCGTACGAAGGCACGATTCGCTTCGGCTTTGCGACCGACACCTACGACGCCGACGGAGATCCCGCAGGCCCACCACAAGACATTAAAGTAACACTTGAAGAAATCCGCGATGCTGCGGCGCGTTTCGTGGGGGCACTGCAGCAGGTTCCTCCGCTGTTCTCGGCCAAGAAGATAAAGGGGATTCCGGCCTACAAGCTGGCACGCAAGAAGGTGGACGTCGAACTGAAGGCGGTCGAGGTTGAGGTGAAGGAGTTCACCATCCTGGGCTTGGATGGCGAGGTGGCAGGTTTCCGTTCGCAGGTGTCGTCTGGCACCTACGTAAGGAGCCTGGCGCACGAACTAGGGCAGAAGATGGGCTGTGGAGCTCACCTGGCGAGCCTCCGCCGTACCGCCGCTGCGGAGTTCCTATTAGAGGACGCGCAGACTCTGGAACAAGTCGCTCAAGCGGTCAGTGACGGACGCCTCGACGACTTATTGTTCCATCCGCGGCGGGTGCTGCCTGGAATTCCGAGCGTGACTGCGGACGCTGACACTATGGGCAGGATTCGACACGGTCGCTCAGTCAACCTGGCGGAGTTCTCCAAGTCGAAATGGGTAAAGGTATTTGCGGGGCAGTCAGACCTGATTTGCCTTGCCAGCCGGGTGGCCGGGAGCTTATTCCATCCCAAGGTAGTATTGATCTAGACACAGCAGCCGGTATTATGCAACGTCCGATAACATATATTATGTTAAGTTAGCTAGTCGCACTTGGAATTGCGGCTTAATCTCATTCCGTAGTCTCGATTTCCTCAGACTCGCCCGAACCTGAAAGGTTCCATGGAACTCTCCGCTGGCACATTGATAGATGCGCTAAGTGACCGGATTCAACAACTTCTTCAGGTCATCGCCGAAGCGCTTCAACGCGGCGAGCCGTTCCGGCGTGGCCTCAACCGTTTCAGATTTAGCTTGGAACAACTGCCGGCCGTCGCGCTGCAGCAGCACGCCCATCAACTCGCCCATTCGCCAGCCGGGAGTGCCGATCAACTCCAGACCGGTTGGCGTGGCGCGCAGCAACGCGATGCAGCCATCGCGCAGTACCCCGACACTATTCGGGTAACGCTCGAAGGTCTGCAGCTCAAATCCATCCAAATAAAGGCGTTGTAACTGCTCGGCTGGGTCTGCCATGGCTACATTTTGTAGCGGCCCAAATCGTCCTCGCCCAAGCCTTCGAGGTACTTGCGGAGTTCGTCAGCAGAAACGCGGTCGCTGACCGTGCTGGCCAGCTTGCTACTCTTCAGGACCTCCTCTTCCACATAGATCGGGCAATCCATGCGCAGCGCTAAGGCAAGGGCGTCGGAAGGACGCGAATCGATGCTGATCACCTCTCCGCCACGGTCGAGCCAGATTACGGCATAAAAGGTGTCGTCCCGCAGTTCAGTCACGACCACCTTGCGGACGGTGGTTTCCAGTCCCATCAGGAGATTTTTCAGCAGATCGTGAGTCATGGGACGGGGTGTACTGACTTTCTCGATCTCTAGGGCGATGGCGTTGGCCTCGTAGATGCCCACCCAGATGGGCAGCACGGTTTCTGAATCCGACTCCTTGAGGAGCACGATGGGCATGTTGGTGACGGGATCCATCATCAGCCCGCGAATTCTCATCTCGACTTCCATCGTGGTCCCTCCTGCTTATTGCCCTGTAATACGCTTTCGTGCCGCGCCGCGCAAGCGCTTTTTAGTCTGGGGTGTCATCCGACCAACTCGCCCAGCAGGCTATTGGGGAACGCCTGGGTCACCAGCACCGGGACATAGCTGCCAACCATGGGCTCGGGGCGGTCAATCAACACAAAGTTCAGCGTCTTGTTCTGCGAGGTGCGGCCGATCATTTGTCCCCGCGCCGTGTTCTTCCCTTCCACCATAACTTCCATCACCTGTCCCACATGACGTCGGTAGGTTACGCGCTGAATCTCGCGCTGATGTTTCTGCAGAATCTGCAGGCGACGAGACTTCTCAGCGTCAGGAATCGAATCTGGATACTGCAGCGACGGCGTGTTGGGACGCGGCGAATACTTGAAGGCGAAGACGCCGTCAAAGCCGACTTCACTCAGCAGCGAAAGCGTCTCGTGGAAATCCTCTTCAGTTTCGCCGGGGAACCCCGTAATAGTGTCGGTCGTTATGCTGATCTCGCGGTTGCGCGCCGCCTTCATCCAGGCGATACGCTCCAGGTACTCTTCGCGGGTGTAGTCGCGAAACATGGAATCCAACACCCGCGTCGAGCCGCTTTGCACCGGCAGGTGCACGTGATTGCAGAGTGTCGGGATCGAGTCGATGGCGTCCACGATGTCTTTGGTGAAGTCGCGAGGATGCGACGTGGTGAAGCGAACCCGTCGCATTCCCGGGATCTCTCCCACCGCCGCCAGCAGTTCCGCAAAGCTGCTCTTGCCCGACGGATCGGCGTAGGAATTCACGTTCTGACCCAACAGTTGGACTTCAGTGAATCCGGCATCGGCCATGCGGCGTGCTTCGGCCAGCACAGACTGCGAAGTGCGACTGCGCTCCTTGCCGCGCGTGTAAGGCACTACGCAGTAGGCGCAAAACTTGTCACAGCCTTCGATTATGGTGATGTACCCGCGATGCGGGTTGCTGCGGGCGGTGAACTCGGTATCAAACGTCTGTTCAGTCTGGCGGTCGTCAAGGCCGGTAACGCGGTTCGCACCCGACTCAATTTGAACCAGCATGTCAGGCAGATTGCGGTAGGAAGCTGATCCTGCCACTAACGAAACATAGGGCGCGCGCTCGAAGATCTTTTCGCCTTCCTGCTGGGCCACGCATCCCAACACGGCAAAGCGTTTGCCCTGCTTGTGCAGCTTCTTGAAATCGTCGAGGCGGTGGAAGACCTTCTGCTCCGCCTTGTCGCGAATGGAGCAGGTGTTGTAGACGATCAGGTCCGCATCCACTTCGCGCTCAACCTGCTGGTAGCCCTCGGAGATGAGCGTTCCCACGACCTTCTCGGAGTCGTGGAAATTCATCTGGCAGCCAAAGGTCTCGATGTAAAACGTCTTTTGCTGGGAACTCACAACCACCCTCAATGACAATCAGTATATCGCGGGAAAAGAGGCGAATGGCCACCTGGCGCGGATTTACACGAAGCGACGCGGATCGGATTAGGAAATAAAAACCCGAAGCTTTGAAATCATCCGTGAGAATCCGAGTAGATCCGCGGCTGATTCATTTCGCCAACTCGCGCTCGACGTCGGCAGCGATTTTTTCCGGCGTGGTCGTCGGCGCAAAGCGCTCCACGACGTTTCCCTGCTTATCGACCAGGAACTTGGTGAAGTTCCACTTAATGGCGTCGCTCAGGATTCCGCCCTTTTCGCCCTTGAGGAATTTGTATAGCGGGTGGGCGTTGTCGCCGTTGACCTCGATCTTAGAGAACAGCGGGAAGTTCACGCCGTAATTCAGTTCGCAGAACGAGGCGATGTCGGCGTCACTGCCGGGCTCCTGGTGGCCGAACTGGTCGCAGGGAAAGCCGAGCACTTCCAGGCCGCGGTCGTGATACTGGGCGTAAAGCTCCTGCAGGCCCTGGTACTGCGGGGTGAATCCGCATTTACTGGCCGTGTTGACGATAAGCAGCACTTTTCCCTTGTAGTCTGCGAGGCTCTGGTCTTGTCCGTTGTTCAGCTTGGCGGAGAAATCGTAAACAGACATGAACTCACCCTTTTGTAAATCGACTCGTGCGCGATGAGGCAGTCCCCTCACACAAGTTTCCATGAATTCGAATGTGCATCAAGGAGCGCTTTGACATTGACTCGGTTCGTGCCGTCGGCTGCCGTCGCCTCTAACGTTGAACCGCCGCCCGATCCCGCATTCCGGGAGGGAATATTGCACTCAAATGCCCCATGGACGGTGGCTTGGGCTATGATCGGGTCCGACCCGGTGGATGAAGAAACACCACGCGCCGGATCGGTGAGGGTGTACCAGAGCGATATCCGGCTTAAGGCAACAAACCCGTCTCCCGAGACGCGGATGCTCGACGAATCGCCAACTTGCAACCTGACTTTCGGGTTGAAGGTGCTTCCCAGTTCGGGACGGCAAATCCATAGTTGGTTATCGATATGCTCTGGCGGGTTCTGCGGAAACAGCTGGAGAGGCGTGTGTGGCGCCGCGGAAGCGCCCTTGATGTCGATGACGTAGTCCCCCAGTTTGCTTTTGATGAAAAAGTAGCCTGATCCGGCAGGGTCGGGCACGAACTCCCAAAGCTGGTTGTCGTCAAAGCCGGACTCGTTCTGGATATGAGCCTGCAAGGGAGTCCCGGTGGCGGAAGGATTCCCGCCCTTCACGTCAATGACATACAGGCCGACCTTGGTCTTGATCAAGCAGAAACGGGTTCCTTCGGGATCAGGGACGAACTGCCAGAGCTGATTGTCGGTTTCAGGCTTGTTCGTCGGAAAAACCTGAAGGCCAACTTTTCGGTCGGAATGCTTCTTGTCGATCACACTGCCGGGGTCCAATTTTGTACTGATGAGGTAGTAATTCCCCAAGATGCCTCCCTCCGCAGAATTGGCGAAATCTCGCCAGCTGCCAGCGAGTTTTCAGAATACTATTGGTGGGGCCAACTCTGCACTTGGAGATTCAAAGCCAACTCCTGCTTAGTGGCCTGCCCCGTTCTTCACCAACTTCAGGAACTCGGCGTGAACGCGAGGGTCGTCGGAGAGCTCGGGGTGGAAGGTGGCGGCCATCACGCTTCCCTTCCGCACCAGCACCGGATACCCATCGCGCTCGGCAAGGATTTCGACGCCTTCGCCCACTTGTTGGATGCGCGGGGCGCGAATGAAGACCATCTCCAGCGGACCGCCGCCCAATTTCGTCTCCGCTTCGAGAATGATTGAGTCGACCTGCCGGCCGTAGGCGTTGCGCTCGACGGTGATGTCGAGGGCGTTGAGGCCCGGTTGGTCGGGATTGGTGACATGCTTCGCCAGCATAATGGCTCCGGCACAGGTGCCGAAGGTCGGCTTGGTGTGAACGAAATCTCGTAGGCGATCGAGCAGTTCTTTGGGCAGCAGTTTCAGGAAAGTCGTGGACTCGCCACCGGGAATCACTAGGCCGTCGATGTGGTCGAAGTCTTCCGCCTTACGGACGAGCGTGACCGTCGCCCCGAGTTCTTCGAGGCGGCGGCGGTGGGCGTCGAAATCGCCCTGGAGTGCGAGAACACCAATGGTCATGGGATCCCTATTCGCCGGACAGGCTGTCAGCTTTCAGCTATCAGCCGTCAGCCAAAGTACACCTTCCGATTATCGCCCAGCGACTACGACGGTGGTCCTACGGGTCAACGACTGTTCTGGTGTTATAAATCTACAATACACAAAGAATAAGAGAAAATTAACGTTGCTTTAGAATCAATAGGTTAGGGTAAATTTTGTCGTATGTTATTGATTCTATGAATAGTTATACGTATCCATTAGTGGCCATAGGACTTACGGGCGCAAAACAGTCGTTTTCACGCAAAATCGCGTCATACTTGTCATACAAAACATACACATATAAGTCATACAAGTATTACAAGAAAATACTTCGGCAGATTCTGATTGTCAAAGAGCTATTCCTGTTTGCCGCCGGGGCGGCGATGAAAGCAAAGAGACACTACTCCCCTTGCCTCACGCAGGATGTTTTACCGAAACGCACCCGGAACGGAATAGGACGCCGGACACACAGGTGAGTGATACGGTGGGGCCGCCATTTGCCAGATGAACTGCCAGATCTCAGCTATCAGCCGTCAGCCAAGTCTGTACGTTTAAGCTATCCCTGAAACCTGCGCATGGGGTTACCTAAACCAGGGCGCGTCGAATCCGCGGCAGCGCGGCATGGAACGATTCTCGCCGCCCGGGTTAGCCCAAAAGCAGGGCGAACCCGGGGCACCCGGCCAATCGTAAAAAAAGCCGACCGAACGGGCGGCCAGTGGTAAGCGGAGTCCATCACCCCAATATTTTTCTACGCACCACTCCAATGAGACCTAGTGTGCCGCTGCCGAGCAGTATCAGGCTGGAGGGTTCGGGGACGGCACTGCCAGGAACGATTACTGTCAGGTTATCCGCATTCGCAGATCCCCATGTCCAAACGTACGTGCCGGGGGTTAGGCCGAGTCCGCTAATCGTCGTGTTGTTCCAGGTGGCGCTGACCGTGAACGGGTTACCGGCGAAGTAACCGCCGGGAACGAGAATTTGGCCGGTGGATCCAAACACGCCGGCGCCAGTGCTATTTGGGGCCGTGCTGGTACTGGAGTTGGCGAAGACGTTGACGCCCGAGCCGAACGTCGTGGGACCCGAGATGTTGCCGTAAAAGTCGGCATAGGTGCCGGACGAGCCGAGCATCACCGCTCCTGCGCCCGCGTTGACGTAAGAATTGTTGAAGTCAAAACCTTGGAAGGAAAGATCCAAGAAATTGAGACTCCCGATACCGGTGGCCACCACGTCAGCGCCGCTTTGTGCAAACGTGATAACCAAGCTTGCATTCGCCTGCCCAACGCAGAACAGCAAGGCAATAGCCATTAACATCGAAGTGGAACGCTTCATCTATTTCTCCTATTCGGCTTGCCGCAGTTGCCAAGTGGGCTACGCAGCAAGCCAATTTGCCAAACAAAAGAGATTGGAGGCGTAAGTAGATTGAACCGACTATGGCGATGGGTCAAGTCAAATCTTGTGGCGGATACAGGACAACATCGAAGCAGTCTGTGCCCCAACTGCTGGGAAGCCGCCCTTATGGAAGCAACGAAGAAGGCGAGCCTGTTTTGCTCGCGCATACGTTTCAGGATTCCCAAGACGAGAAAGGGCGCGAACCATGTCGCGCCCTTCAAAAGCTAATTCCTAACTGCTTTCTACCAACCCCTCGTCTGCAGCAGATCTTTCTCCTCGATGGCCGACACCGCCAGGCCCTTCATCGCGCTTGGCACCTGTTCGCTCACCTCGGCGAGAACTTTCGCATCCTGATAGTGGGTGGTGGCAATCACGATGGCCTTAGCGCGGGCTTCAGCGTCCTCCCGCTCTGTGGTGTTGTCGAGATCCAGAGGAGTCACGCCACCCTTCATGAAGATGCCGGAGCCGACGAAGACCGCCTCGGCGCCAAGCTGCATCATCAGGGCAGCGTCTGCCGGAGTGGCAATTCCACCTGCGGAGAAATTCGGCACTGGGAGCTTCCCTGCCCTGGCAACCATCTTGATCAACTCGTAGGGAGCCTGATGGTTCTTGGCTGCGGCAAACAGTTCCTGTTCGTCCATCACGGTAAGTTGCTTCATCTCTTTGACGATTTGCCGCATGTGCTTGACCGCATGAACGACGTCTCCGGTGCCGGCTTCGCCCTTGGTGCGGATCATGGCTGCGCCTTCGGCAATGCGCCGCAACGCCTCGCCCAGGTTGCGCGCGCCACAGACGAACGGAGTCTTGAAGGCGTGCTTATCGACGTGATGCTCTTCGTCGGCGGGCGTCAGGACTTCGGATTCGTCGATGTAGTCGACGCCGATTTCCTGCAGAATCTGCGCCTCGGCAAAGTGACCGATGCGGCACTTGGCCATCACCGGAATCGAAACGGTGCTCATGATCTGCTTGATCAGTTTGGGATTGGCCATACGCGACACGCCGCCTTCGGCGCGAATGATGGCGGGCACGCGTTCCAGCGCCATGACCGCGACGGCTCCGGCCTTCTCGGCGACCTCGGCTTGCGCGACGCTCATCACGTCCATGATGACGCCGCCCTTGAGCATCTCGGCCAAGCCGATCTTCAGACGCAAACTGGTATTGCTGCCATTGTTCTCAGACATAAGTTCTCTCCTGCTCAGAAGCTTCTATTTTACCCTGCATTGACGTGCTGCGTAGTCCAACTCTGGGTTTGATTTGCCTGTTTGGCAAACGCTTCGGGCGAAGGAACATCTCATCCTGCGGCAGTTCGGGCGCATCAATAGAACCGGGCGTCCGTCTGGAGGAAAGGAAAGACATGGCGAGCCGATTGGCAATATGGGCAAGCGTGGGTTTTCTGGTAGCGGATTGCTGGGCAGCTTACGCCTTCCTGACACCTCCGGATTCCTTCTTGACGAGCCTGAGAGAACCGGTGATCCGGGCAGCGCTCTATCTCAGCTGTCCGATCTCCTACGCCGGACGCTATTACCCCATCAAATTCTGGTGGGTGCTGCTGATTAATGCAGCGACCTATGCAGCGTTGGGGTTGATCCTCGAAGGGCTTCGAATGAAAACTAGACCGCGTTTGAGTGGCGTAGCTTCGAAGTGAACCGCGCGGTCGAACGAGCGGCGCGCGCTTCCACGGCAATTGCGCGAGCGAGCACTTGTCTGCGAATTATGTGGCGTCGCTGTGCTTTTCCTTCAGAAACTTGGCGAACATGCGCTTGGGATCGATCTCAATGAACGTGCCCGTGCTCGTAGCCAACATTTCGCCTTCCGAATCCCTGATCTCGGCCGCGCGAAAATGCTCTCGCCCATTCACGCCCACTTCCCATCCCTCTGTGATTAGCGGCTTGGCGAGCGGCACTGGCCGGATGTAGTTGACTTGCATGGTCGCGGTCACAGCAATAATGTTGCGCAGCTTACTGACCTTGCCCATGGCTTCGTCGAGAATGGTCGCAATGATACCGCCATGCGAGTGCGAGGGCGGGCCCTCAAATCGATCCGGCAACGTAAAGTGGCAGCCAAAACGTCGGCGTGCCTCGTCATAATGAAACTCCAGCTTCAGGCCGCAGTCGTTGTCGGGGCCACAACCGAAGCACATGTTGCCGTAAACGCGCTGCTTGACTTCATGTCCGGGAACTGGCTTGTGCTGGGTCATGCTACCAAGATGAACCACAGAGCAGCGCCGGCGCAAGTGCGAGCAGGCTTATCGGCCATCAGTTCGCCGCGCCACCAACTCCGCTACGGCTTTGTCCGCTGTGGTTTCGCTGTAATGCAGGATTTCGAGGTCGCCAAAAGCGCTCTTCAGTTCTCCACTTTGCAATAGGTGCATCGGATGCGTAGGTCCGCCACCTAGCTCTTGCTGCTCCTCGGTGTACGTCTTGTAGATCAGCATCCCGCCGGGCCTTAGAGCGGCCGCAATCTGGGGAAACAAGCTGCGTTCGAGGTAGAAGAAAACCACGATGAGGTCGAAGGCATCTTCGGGAAGCTGCGCTTCGGTCAGATCCACCGGTTCTGCGAACAGATGCACATCCCGTTGCTCCGCCAATCGACGCGCTTGTCTTAGAGCCACCTCGGAGATGTCCATCAAGGTGACCAGCCAACCGCGCTCGGCCAGGTAGATGGCATGGCGTCCAACGCCTCCAGCAAGGTCCAGGGCGCGACCTACGTACTTGAACCGCGGTTCAACAAACTCGCGGTAGGCCTGCACAAAGAATGGATCGGGTTGGAGCGAAGCGTGCGATCCCTCTTGGTAGCGTTGGTTCCATTCGACACGAGCGTTTTCTTCCATCATGGATTTCGCCTCGGACTGGTTCAGAAAAGACTCGGGTTATGAGGATCTCCCGAATCGATTTCAATATTCAGGTCTTTCTTCCGCCTGGCGTACCAGCAGGGCTTTTCCAAATATTGCGGGAACAGGCTGCGCGGACATTCAAAGGTCTGCTGGCCTCCATAACTGAATTCGAATTTGCCGTTCTTGAGCCTCACTGTGTAGTAAACGTCATAGGTGACGCTGCCGAACGCATTCCGGTTGGTGGCCATGCGGTAGCGCAGCCACAAAAAATCGCCCCCATACACTGCAGCAACGACCAACACGAGAACGATGAGGCCACGCTTCACTGCTTTGCAGGTTAGCTCCGCTCGGCTACCGGCGCAACTCGGCAGTTGCCGAAATGAGTGCCCACTCTCTGGGTTGAAAACTCGCCCGGCCACGCGCATCATAGGACACAAGGTTTTGTGACGTGGGGAAATGGCGTACTTGCATTCCAAGACAGGCATTCGCGTACCCAAGTCGTCGGGAGGAGGCGGCGACCGCGGTCCGATCGACTCCTGGCCCCGGGGCGGGGGCGGCGGGGGAGGCCGGGGCGGCGACGACAACCCGCCTAGCTATCGCGAACGCCTGCTACGCTACCGCATGCTGATCGCCTTCTTCCTGACTTGCGTGGTTATGATTTTCGTGACGTTCACCACGGCTTACCTGGTCCGCAAGGCAGGCGCAGTTTGGGACCCAGCCCGCAATGAATTTATCGGCAAGTGGGTGCCCACGAATCTGCCCTTTGACATTCTGTTGATGAATACGGGAATACTGCTCATCAGTAGCCTGACGCTCGAGGCGGCCCGCCGTCGCGCGGCCGAAGATGTGGCCCTCGCGCCCATTGCCAACATTCCAGGCATTCACGTCAGCGACAATCGTTCCCTTCCCTGGGTGTGGGCGACCGTCGTTCTCGGCTTGGCATTCCTTGTGGGCCAATATCTCGCCTGGCGTCAGCTTCGGCTCAGCCACATCAACATCGAAACCAACGTCAGCAGTGGGTTCTTCTTCATCCTCACCGGAGTGCATGCGGTCCACCTGATGGGCGGAATCCTCGCGCTTCTGTATGCGGGATTGACCTATTGGTTGCTGCGGCCACCGGAAACCCGCCGCATCGTCATCGACGTCACCGCATGGTATTGGCACTTCATGGGAGTGCTGTGGATTTACGTGTTCGCGTTGCTGTACTTCGCGCGATAGCTTCACTCACTTAGTCCGTCAAAAGAGAAGGCAGCCCGCTACGGGCCGCCGTTTCGAATGAGTCAGAGAGTATCTGCTACCGCATGGTCGCAGCAGTGCCATTGATGCAAAACACAGGGCAGGCTCCAGAGAGCCTGCCCTGTGGAGAGTGAGTCGAGAACTACTACATGAAGCGCCGGCGAGCGACGCCGATGGCCCCCAGCAGACCAGAACCCAGCAGCAGAAGCGAACTCGGTTCGGGAGTCGAGCTAAACGCGAACCCCGCGTCGCCTCCCGGTCCAAAGTTGCCAATCCAAGCATGGTCGCTTTCGGTTCCGTCAGCCTCATAGATTGTAAAATACAGATTCCCGCTGAAATTCCAAGTGTAACCTGGGGCGTCCCAGTACCCGGTCGTCTCTGGAACTGCTCCATTCTCACAGATGTTGAAGATGCAAGCTGGCATAAGCCAGATGTTCGCGCCCGCAAACGGCGGATTCGTGCACCCTGGGCAAGCTACCCACGTTGCTCCCTGGTCAAACCGCCAGATAGAATCCAACGCAACTGCATCGCTGGTGTCGGCGCCGTATCCCCAGGGATCAAATGAGGCTTCGCCATCGCTGGCAACCCACATGGTTGTGCCGCCCACCGGAAGCTGGGCTACGCATCCAGTGGTGGGATCCTCGATACAACTGCCGAAGAGGGCCTGCATGTTGACCGTGCCAGCCATGCCGACCGTGGCGGTGAACGCCACTACAGTTAAAACCAACAAGATTTTCGAAATGCGCATTTCATCCTCCTGCACAGAACGTAAGAGATGACTTTCTGATATTGGTGAGTCGCGAGCTACCAAACAAGATGTTGCACGTGAGTGACCTTGCTTCCTAGTTGCTCCGCTGCGCTTACCACCTTGTCCCGACTTAGTGCTTAGGGAGACTCTGAACAAGTACTTCGATTTCCACCGATCTGCGGTTTAGATTGAGAGGAAATTTGGCGGAGGGCTGGTAGAGCGATGCAACAGCAGACACTGGCGATGGCGAACGGGTTTGAGCAGTACGCAAAGAAGA
>DATBZX010000330.1:0-17018 GCA_036512955.1 Terriglobales bacterium | reverse complement strand
TGTTACCATCAGCATTGGAAAGGCTGATTCCGGCGCATTCCGAACCAATGAGTGCACTCCCATGAAAGCTCTACCGGGCCAAATCGACTTCATCGTTGTGGGCGCAGGCATAGCAGGGCTACGCGCCTCGGTGGAACTCGCGTCAGCAGGGCACGTGCTGTGTCTCGCCAAGCGTGAAGTGACCGAGTCCAACACGCAATACGCCCAGGGCGGCATCGCGGCCGCGCTCAGCGACGACGACGAAGTCAGCCTGCATCTCGACGACACGCTCAAAGCCGGCGACGGACTCTGTAACGAAGAGGCAGCAAGAATCCTGGTAGAAGAAGGCCCGGCGCGCATCGAGGAACTGATCGAGTGGGGCACTGAGTTCGATCGTACTGGAACCAAGATCGCCTTCACCCGTGAGGGCGCCCACAGCCGCAACCGCGTCCTGCATGCTCACGGCGACTCAACTGGCAGGGAGATCGGGCGCGCACTCTATTTGAAAGCTAAGGCGCTGAAGCCCATCGAATTTCGCGAATTCGAATTCACTACTGAAATCGTGCAGCGCGACGGACGAGCCATGGGCATACGCGTGCTAGACAACGATGGACAACTGCACGAAATTCACGCCAGCTCTGTGCTACTCGCGACTGGCGGACTGGGCCAGGTTTATAGCGACACTACCAATCCGCAGGTCGCGACTGGTGACGGCGTGGCGATGGCGTATCGGGCCGGCGCCGAGATCAGTGACATGGAGTTTGTGCAGTTTCATCCCACCGCGCTGTATCTGAAGAATGCACCGCGCTTCCTGCTGTCTGAAGCACTGCGCGGCGAAGGCGGCTACTTACGCAATCTAGAACTGCAGCGCTTCATGCACAAGTACCACGAGATGGGAGAGCTTGCCCCGCGCGACGTGGTCGCTCGCGCCATCGCTCACGAATTGGAGATCACGAGGCGTCCGGATGCCGTGGTTTACCTCGACTTAACCCATCTCAATGGTGAAACTGTCCGCAAACGTTTCCCCACGATCTACGCCACGTGCATGCGGTACAACATCGACATCACGGAGAAAATGATCCCGATTCGCCCAGCGGCGCACTACTCAATGGGCGGCGTTCGTACCGATCTCGATGGACGGACCTCGATCCCTGGACTTTACGCCGCGGGTGAAGTGGCTTGCACCGGAGTGCATGGGGCAAATCGGCTGGCCAGCAATTCCCTGCTCGAAGGTCTGGTATACGGTGCGCGCGCCGCACGCGCCATGCGCAGTGAAATGAGATCTCCGCATTTGTCGGTGGCCACTTCGCCAAAGTCTGGGGTTGCCGGTAACGGAAGTCTGGGCGAGACCGAGAAGTTTATTCAGAAGGTTCAGTCGAAGATGTGGCAGCATGTTGCCGTGGTGCGGGACGGCAAGGTGTTGAAACAGGTAGTGGCCGACCTGACCGCGATGCAGCCGCAGTTGCCCAAGTCGGGCGACCGCCGTTCGCATGAAGCTGCCAACATTCTGCAGACTGGGTTGCTCATTGCTCGCTCTGCATTGGCCCGGGAAGAAAGCCGTGGCGCGCACTACCGCCTCGATTTCCCCCTGAAGAATGATCGCAAGTTCAATAAACACTCAGTGGCGAAAGGCGACACAATAGCCTTCGAGTAGTGGCCCCACCCAGAACTACCCCGCCTCTTCCGCCTTTCTGGGGATCAGCAACGAGAGCACAACCGAGAGGACCAGCACTCCCGCAACCACGGCGAGAGCGACGCCGATTGGAATACGCACATAGTGCGAGGCCAGCATCTTGGCCCCGATGAAGATCAGGATCACCGACAGCCCATAGTGCAGAAGGTGGAACACTTCCATCATTCCCGCCAGCGCAAAGTAGAGAGAGCGCAGACCCAGAATTGCAAAGACGTTTGAGGTAAAAATGATGAAAGGTTCCCTGGTGATCGCCAGTACGGCGGGAATCGAGTCGGTCGCGAACAACAAGTCGGTGGTCTCGATCAACAGTAGAACGATGACCAGCGGCGTGGCGTAGCGCATCCCGCGCCGAACCACGAAAAACTTCTGCCCTTCGTACTTATCGGTCACACGAAACAGTCTTCTGAACCCCCGCAAAACGATGTTCCGCTCGGGATCGATGTTGTCTTCCTGCTGGCGGAACAACTTGACGCCGCTGTAGATCAGGATCGCGCCGAAGACATAGATGATCCACTCGAAGGCATTCAGCAGCTTGATGCCTACGAGGATAAACACCGCGCGCATCACCAGAGCTCCCACCACACCCCAGAACAGGATCTCGTGCTGATACCGGCGCGGCACTGCAAAGTAGCGAAAAATCACCAGGAAAACGAACAGATTGTCGACGCTGAGTGATTCCTCGATCAGGTAGCCAGTCACAAATTCCAGGGTCAACTCAGAGTTTGGGCGATTGTAATGCCCGGTCATTACGTGGCCGAAGAAATAAATCAGCACTGCGAACACGCCCGCCAAGGCGATCCAGACCATGGTCCATGCGATCGCCTCGCGAAACTCCACCACGTGTTTTTCGCGATGGAAAACACCCAAGTCGAGCGCCAGCATCGCCAACACGAACACGTTAAAGAGAACCCAGAAGATCCAGTTAGAAGGCATCGTTTGCGGACCGAACTGTTTATTCTAACTGGCGGAGGAGAATCCCCGGAGAACTACACCAGTTCCCCGACTTTGAAGCTGCGTTCCCAATGGACAACACATGATCGCGACTAGGCAATACAATAGCCAAGGCGGTTCTCCTCCGAGCTTTACTCTGCTCCGCAGCAGTGGAGCTGCCCCGATATCAACATCGAAAGGAATTCTTATGGCCCGGCAACCCGGTGTTTATGCCACTCTTGATACATCCGAAGGTACGATCGTCTGCCGACTGTTCGAGCAGGAAGCACCCATCACGGCCAAGAACTTCATAGAACTCGCGGAAGGTATGCGCGAATGGACCGATCCGCGCACTCGCCAAAAGAGCAATTCGCCGCTTTATGACGGCACCATTTTTCACCGCGTCATTCCCGACTTCATGATCCAGGGTGGCGATCCGACGGGCACCGGAATGGGCGGTCCCGGTTACCAGTTCCAGGACGAGACCAAAGGTTCGCCGCACAAGTTCGACAAGCCGGGTAAGTTGGCCATGGCTAATTCAGGGCCGGGTACCAACGGTTCGCAGTTCTTCGTTACCGTAGCGGCCACGCCGTGGCTGACCGGCAACCATACAATTTTCGGCGAAGTCGTCGAAGGCCAGGACATCGCAGACAAGATTACTGCGGTACCGCGCGGCCGCCAGGACAAGCCAAACAAGGATGTGGTGTTGAAGTCGGTAAAAATCGAGCGCGTGTAGAATGCGGCGAGGTAAAGCGAGAAGGCCGCAAACGCGGCCTTTTTTCATCGGGACAGTTGCATACTTGCGCGATCCGTCTACCGGGTTTCGCGACCCGTGGTTCCGCGCGGACGGCTACGCGACAAGTTGCTGATGACGCACCGAAAGATACTTCTCCCGGCACTCGGTCGAACAGAAACAAGCAGCGTTCGCGCCACTGGCGCGTCTCTCGTCCCACTGATCGAGAATGAAGATGGTGTTACTGATGCTGGTGCCCGGCTTGCCCATCTCAATTACGAGGTGCCAACCGTGAGGCTCGCCCTCTCGTCTGCCGCAAACCTTGCAAAGAAATTCCATGATGGGAGCCTCCTTTCCGAACGTCTCTATCGATGCACTCATGCTATTCCTGCCTCTCCCAATAAGTCTGTGACCTGTGGCCGAAAATGAAGTCGCCTTTGAACCTCCGAGACATCCGGCTCATTTCGGCGGAAACCGCCACCCCAACTTCTAATGTTGAATAGTACGAATTCAACCAGCAAAAGGTTCCGTGGCTATCCGGCTCATAGCGATTGACGCTGCACCCCATAAAACGTCATGCCTCGTCGTGTTCGGCCGCGCACTTTGGGTGATCAATGACACATGCCGAAAATGCGTCGTCGTGAACCGGTGAGCACCACGAGCGTGGCGTGTATCCTTGAACTTTGGAGTTTTGCATGATGAATTGCAACACTTGCGGTCGCGAGATTGCGGCCGGCGCAGACTGCCCGTATTGCGGCGCGCACAACCCTGTTGCGCCGGGCATATCTACGCCCGGCGTTATCGTGTCGCGTCGTGTTACCGGCGGCGAAATCTCGGCCACGCACGTCATTGTCGGAATCAATATCGCAGTGTTTCTGGGTATGGCGCTCTCTGGGGCGTCGCTTCTAAATCCCTCGCGCGAACAACTGCTGCGCTGGGGAGCGAACTGGGGGCCATTGTCGCTGGGTACGCAACCCTGGAGGATGCTCACTTCCAACTATGTTCACATCGGCCTGATTCACATCCTCTTTAACATGTGGTGCTTGTGGAATCTGGGACGTCTGGCTGAGCGCGTACTCGGGCGTTTGAACTATGTTGTGCTCTACACGTTCTGCGGCCTGGCGGGAAGCCTGGCGAGCCTGTGGTGGCATCCCTTGAGCGTGGGCGCGGGCGCCTCGGGCGCAATTTTCGGGCTCGCGGGCGCCGCCATCGCCGTGTTCTATCTGGGCCACTTGCCGATCGCCAAGGAAGCCATCTCGGGCACCATGCGGAGCCTGCTGACCTTTGTTGGCTATAACCTGTTCTTCGGGCTGACACCAGGCATCGACAACTCCGCTCACATCGGAGGGCTGGTGGCAGGACTGGCCATGGGTGCGGCACTCTCCAAGCACATCATGGTCGCACCCGACGAGCGCCGGCAGTGGGCGCGGTTGACCTGGATCGTGATGGCGGTTGTGCTCTTGCTTGGCAACGTGGCAGTTCGTCGGCAATATCCCCAACTTTCCCAACTCGCCAATCCGCAAGTCGTGCTGGCGCAGCAGTTGGCGAGCGCCAAACGCGCCATGCTGCAGCACAGGACGGATGAGGCCATCTCGCAGCTGCAGGAGATCATCGAGCAGCAACCGAAAGAAGCTGAGCCCCGATACTTGTTGGGCGAAGCTTATCTGTTCCAGCGCAAGCCTGATCAAGCGATCGCCGCCTTCCAGGAAGCACTGAGGTTGAAGCCTGATTACGCCGAGGCTGAAGCAGCACTGGGCTCGGCCTACCTCGACAAAGGCATGAAGCCGGAAGCGGAAGCGGCGTTCAGGAAGGCTGCGGAACTGGGCTACACCGGAGAGTAGGTTAATTTCAGCGCTAGTCGCTACGGAGATATTTCTTGAAGAAATGGATGTGGCTGTTCACCCTCGTGCTCCTCGGAGCAAGCATCGCCAACGGTAAATCGACCAAGCTCGTAACCAGTTGGAAGAACCCGGAATACTCCGGCGCGCGATTTCACAAGATTCTTGTGGTGGGCATGAGCGGCAAGCCAGGAGTGCGCGCCGACTTCGAAGATGAGTTGTCAAAACTGGTGACTGCCGACGGCATCGAGGCGATTCCCGGCAACACGATTCTGCTGCGCCCTGAAGACACCAAGCTCGACATCAATTATCTGAAAACGCAGATCAGGGAATTCAAGATCGATGCCGTCATCGTCTCGCGACTGGTGAAGGTGGAGACCAACATCACTTACGTTCCCGGCCAGCCTTACATGATGCCGTATCCGTATTACAGCTCGTTCTACGGTTACTACGGCGCGGTCTACCCGATGGTGTATTCGCCCGACTATCTGCGGGAAGATAAGACCGTGCGCATCGAGACCAATGTGTACGACACCCGCACACCCGAAGGGAAGATCGTCTGGACCGGCACCAGCGACACCTTCAATCCGCGCTCAGCCGATAAGGCGATCGAAGGGGTCACGAAGCTAATCGTGAAAGAGTTGCGCAAGAACGCCATCCTCTAAACCGACAAGCCCATTCGTTTCGCACGCTCGTGGACCAGTATTATGGTGATATAGCTCTGGATAACACTTTAAAATAAAAATCACGATCGTTTAGAATCAATGGTTTAGGTAGAAATCGTTCGCATGTCATTGATTCCATATCTACTTACACGTATCCATATCTGCGCGTAAGACTTAACTGGCTTTCGTGGGCGCAGGTCAGCGCACTTCCGTTCCAATTCAGGAATTGTCAAAGAGCGAGTCACTTTCGCGGCGTCGCCGCGAACCATCTAGAGACACGTTTCCCTAGCTTCACAGAGATGGTTGTAGTTCGGACGGGAGGGCAAACGCAAGAGAATTTGAGGGCAGCAAGAAACGAAAGTAACCAAGGCAGTAGCCAGTTGCCAGTTGCCAGTTGCCAGTTGCCAGAAAGAGCAGATCCCCCGCCCGCTGCGCGGGCGAGGGACGACAAATCAAGAGGCGGACGGCGTGGCTGAAGCCGTGCCCTTTCAAAAGAGCCTCAAACGTCGACCTTTTCCGCAACCTGCTAGTGGATTAGTCGATTAAACGTCATCGCCAGCATAGAGAAATGGGCGGCAACGAGATGGCGAGTGTTTCCATCGTCATGCCGCCCACTTTGAAAATAGTCAACGGCGCAATCTAGACTCCAATCACTCCCACCAATTCCTTTACGGAATCCGCGCTCTTTTGCAGCGCGGCCTGCTCGTCGGCGGTCAGTTTGATCTGGATGATTTCCTCGATACCCGCCGATCCGAGTTTGCAGGGCACGCCAACGTAAAGGCCGTTGATGCCGTATTCGCCTTCGAGATACGCGGCGCAGGGCAGGATCTTCTTCTTGTCCTTCAGAATGGCCTCGACCATCTCGGTCACGGCCGCCGAAGGGGCGTAGTAGGCGCTGCCGGTCTTGAGGTACTTCACAATTTCGGCGCCGCCGTCGCGCGTACGTTGCACCAACTGCTCGAGCTTGGTTGGCTCGATGAGCTCGGTGATCGGAATGCCCGCCACTGTGGAGTAGCGGGGCAGTGGAACCATGGTGTCGCCGTGTCCGCCGAGCACAAAGGCTGTCACGTTTTCCACCGACACCTTCAGCTCCTGCGCGATGAAGGTGCGGAAGCGCGACGAATCAAGCACGCCCGCCATGCCAATCACGCGGTTACGCGAAAAGCCGCTCAGCTTGTAGGCCGCCTGGGCCATGGCATCGAGCGGGTTCGAGACGATGATGAGAATGCAGTTGGGCGAATACTGCACGGCCTTGCCCACCACATCGCTCATGATTTTGTAGTTGGTGTTGAGCAGGTCATCGCGGCTCATGCCGGGCTTGCGGGGAATGCCGGCGGTAATGACCACAATGTCGGAATTCGCGGTGTCGGCGTAGTCGTTGGTGCCGATCACATGCGAATCGCGTTTCTCGATCGGCATGGCTTCGAGCAGGTCGAGTCCCTTGCCCTGAGGAACGCCATCGATGATGTCGATCAGGACTACGTCGCAGAGTTCCTTGGCCGCCATC
This sequence comes from Terriglobales bacterium, assembly GCA_036512955.1. Lineage (GTDB taxonomy): Bacteria > Acidobacteriota > Terriglobia > Terriglobales > Acidobacteriaceae > DASRAA01. The sequence continues at coordinate 9,673 of DATBZX010000330.1, read as the reverse complement.
CAGTGCGCCGCGGTGGCGCCCACATTTCCGGAGCCTACAACTGTAACTTTTTTACGCATAAATTCTCGCTCCCTAAATGATTTATTAACAATTCATTACAAGCTACCCTTAAAGCTTTAAAGAACGTGTTGCCCAGCCCGTCCAGCTACTCCGCTGCCAGTTCCGCAATCGGTTCCATGTTGTGGATCATGTGAGTTGCGAACTCGCTGGTCTTCACCTTGGTCGCCCCTTCCAACATGCGTTCGAAGTCGTAGGTGACCTTCTTCTGCAGGATGGTGTGCTCCATGGAACCTTCGATCAGTCGGGCCGCCTCGTGCCAGCCCATGAAGTCGAACATCATGACGCCCGACAGGATGACCGACCCGGGGTTGATGACGTCTTTGTCGGCATACTTCGGAGCGGTGCCGTGGGTGGCTTCGAAGATGGCGTGCTGATCCCCGATGTTCGCGCCCGGGGCAATGCCTAATCCGCCCACCTGCGCCGCTGCCGCGTCGGAAATGTAATCGCCGTTCAGGTTCGGAGTCGCAAGCACGGCATACTCATCAGGACGGGTGACGATCTGCTGGAAGATGCTGTCAGCAATGCGATCGTTGACCATCAACTTCTTCTTCCAGGCACCACGCCCGTGCGTGGCATAGATGCTGTCGATTACGCCCTTCACTTCTTTGTAGAGCGCATCGCGGAAGTCCTGCGGAGCAAACTCGAGTCCGGGCTCGAACATCTTGGCGTTCTCTTCGATGGTGAGGCTGGGGTTCTTGTCCTTGTTGTCGATGATCCAGCTCTCACGTTCGGTGACGACCTGGTCGCGGAACTCTTCGGTCGCCAATTCGTATCCCCACTCACGGAACGCGCCCTCAGTGAACTTCTGGATGTTGCCCTTGTGCACGATGGTCACAGCTTTGCGGCCATTTTCGAGCGCGTACTTGATGGCCATGCGCACCAGGCGCTTCGTCCCAAAAACCGAGATCGGCTTGATACCAACGCCGGAATCTTCACGTACGTGCTTGTTGGTACCGGCGAGCATCTCGTTGTTGAGGAAGTCGATCAGCTTCTTGGCCTGGGGTGTTCCCTGCTTCCACTCGATGCCCGCATAAACGTCTTCGGTATTTTCGCGGAAAATCACGATGTTCATGCGCTCGGGGTTCTTTACCGGCGAAGGAATGCCCTTGTAGTACTTCACGGGACGAACGCAACCATACAGGTCGAGGATCTGCCGGAGAGCAACGTTAAGCGACCGGATGCCGCCGCCGACGGGTGTGGTGAGTGGCCCTTTAATCCCTACTCGCAAATCGCGAAAAGCATTGACGGTTTCGTCAGGAAGCCAGGTCTTGAACCGGCCCATGGCCTTCTCGCCCGCAAAGACCTCGTACCAAGCCACACGGCGCTTGCCGCCGTAGGCCTTTTCGACAGCCGCATCGAACACCCGGACTGACGCCTTCCAGATGTCGCGTCCGGTGCCGTCGCCTTCGATGAAAGGGATGATGGGTTTGTCGGGAAAAACCAGTTTGCCATTTTCAAAAGTGATCTTGGTCCCGCCGGTAGGTAAAGGAATGCCATTGTACGAAGCCGCCACTCAACACCTCAGAAAGTAAGGGATCAGAAAAGTTGACCCCGATTTAAGAACGTATTGTGTCGGGACAGTCGCAGCTTACCGGTGATTAGAGCCATCTTCAGTCACCGGAGAGCCATATCATGGCTGCAGCGCGCACTTGCAATGCGCGTTGCATCGTCTTGATGAGAGAGGGCAACCGGGCTTTCCCGAACCTTCTACGGTATCACCCGCCACGGAACCGCTTCAATCAAAACATGTGATCGCGGTAGATCTCTCGCGTCCGACGTAAAATGGCTGCCAACTCTACTTCCAAATTGCGGCCTTTTTCGTGTCCCGGCAGCCTCGCCATAAGCTTCGCGACGCATGTCTGGGCGTGGTCCCCAGCGGGAAGCCATTTGCCAGGACGGCCCGTAACCAGTCTTACGAAGTGCTCCAGGGTCCGCATAAACTCTGCACTTGTGGAGAGTTCCAGACACTCCTGCTCTCCGATCACACCCTGCTCGCGAAGAAGCCTGATGCGTTCCGATAGGTTCCCCTGACTCCAGATCCGGTGCTTAGCCTGCAACCGCCCGGCGAGGAAGTCGATGTCGAACGCTCCGCCGGGGCTGGTCTTCAAATTCAGACCCGAATCGCTCGACTCCAGTCGCGAACGAATCTCGTTTAATGCACCATCGAACTCGGGCCGGTCCGCCATCGCGGCGATACCCTCGTGTACGTACGCGAGCGCCGATTCGGCGACCGTAATGTCTCCCGCGACGAACCGCAACCTTAGATAGCTGATCGCCTCCCAAGGCTGGGCACCGCGGTCGAAGTATCTTGCCAGTTGCGCAGGAGTAGTTACCAGTTCGCCGTCACGTCCCTGGGGGCGCAGGCGGGGATCGACGGGGAACACGGTTCCATCTCGCGTGTACGCGGTAAGGGCCTCCGTGGTCCGCTGGGCGGCACGACGCGCATCCTCGGGATGAGTAGCTTCGTCCGCCACAAAGACGATGTCGGCGTCCGACAGCAAATCAAACTCCCGGCTGCCCAGTCGTCCCAGCGCCATCACCGCAAATCCAGGCGGCGGATCGGCAATCGCCAGCGCAGACTGCAGCGCTCGGTCGGCAGCAGCTGTGTTTTCTGCTAAGGCCTCGAACACTCTGCGGCCCTGATACAGGTCACGGACGCCTGAAATGAAGAGCGCTTGGCGAAATTGCTGTCGCAGAAGAGCTAAAGCTTCCTGACGGTCGAAGCTGCTCTGCGAAACGTAGGACAGAACTGGATCGTGAAGGTAATTCCCCTGATTTACCGCGACATCAAACAGTGCAGCCGCGTCAGTCTCGGGGGGCGCGTTGCTTTCGTTCAGCAAAGCGACATCAGCTGGGTGCCGCACCAGGATGTCCGTCAAGAAGTTGCTGGACTCGAAAATCGTGAGCGCGCGTTCGACAGCTGCCGGCGAGCGCAGGACTGTTCCATAGCGTTCGGAGTTCGTCGCCGCCGAACTCAGGAAGCGGTCGAGGTTTCGTCGCGCATGGGGAGACAAGTTGGCATGGCAAATCACCTCGAGCAAACGCGGTGCATCCACTGCCAGCCGTTGCATGATCTGGCTGTATGAATTCTCCGCGGACGGCGCAACTTGCTGCTGCAATCGGAAATTGCCTTCGGTGTCGCTAAACTGCTGGTTCTGCTCCTGGTAAACAATTCGCCGATAGATCTCCGCCGTTGTCGCCATCCGGCTTTCGACCTGCCGCACGAATTCATTCGGATCCAGGGCGGTAGCCCCAAGACGATTGAGACACCTCGCCAGCGTCTTCAATTCCGCCTGTCCCGATGGCAGTTGATGAATCTGCCGACCATGGCGCAACTGCAGTTGGTGCTCCAAGTGGCGAAGGAACTCATATGCACTGGTCAGGTTGTGGAAGTCTTTTCCGCTGATGTGCTCCTTGTCGTGCAGCTTCTGCAACGCAAATAGCGTTCCACGCGAGCGCAGCCAGCCATCTTCGCCGCCGTACACCCGTTGCAGGCACTGCACCAGGAACTCGATGTCACGGATGCCTCCGCGATCGAGTTTGACATCAATTGCGTGCTGTGAAGTGCGCCCGGCAACCGGCTTCTTACTACGCTTGTCGATTCTCTCCCGCGTCTGCAGCGCGGTCTTCACAGCTGCGAAGTTCACGTTCGCGCGGTACACATAAGGCTCCACGACTCGAATGAATTCGCGGACTAAGTCGGCGTCGCCTGCGGAGTGACGGGCCTTGATCATGGCTTGCAGTTCCCAGTCCTGTGCGACTTCGGCGTAATACTGGGCTGCACGCGGCAATGCGACGGCCAACTCGCCCTCATGGCCCTGCGGGCGCAGGCGTAAGTCGATACGAAACACCTGCCCTTCGCGGGTGTGGCGCGATAACAGTTTCGTGGTTTGCTGGGCCAACTGGATGAAATACTCGCGGTTCGAGATGCCCTGGGTGGGAGGCTCGACGCCGCCGTCGTAAAGAAACATCAGGTCAATATCAGAGCTGTAGTTCAGTTCGTTGCCGCCGAGTTTGCCCAGCGACAGTACCGCGAACCTCGAATTGCGCAATCGCCCCTGCCCGTCAACCAACTGCGGGGTCCCATACTGGTGCTGCAGTTGGGCATTGACTACCAGCAAAGCAGCCTCGATCAGTGCGTCCGACAGCGCCGAGATCTCCTCGGTCGTCTCCGCCAGTTTGGCGATTCCGAGCACATCACGCAGCAGGATTCGTACGTACTCCCGTTTGCGAAAGCGCGCCAGCGACTCTGCCATATCACTGTCAGGCGTTCGCGAGTGCAAGCGTCCGAATTCTTCCCGAAATTCCTCGCGCGAGTAAGAGCGGTCCAGGCTTTTCTTACGTCCGAATCTCGGAAACAGATCGGTATTGTGAATAAGCGTCTCGCCCAGCCACAAGCTGTGTCCAAATACGAGCGTCGCGTAATGTATCAGGATCGGGTGCTTTTCGAAGGCCGTCGCCAGTTCGCATGGAGACGCTTCCATCAGACGTTCAAACTGCACAACCACGGAATCCGGGCTGGGAGACACAGCAAGAAACTGAAGAAAGGCCGTCGTGACCGATTCGGACAGCCAGGCACGCAATCGCGCAAGGTTTAGTGCGGCTGCGGCGGGATCGCGGAACTCGAGATTGGGAGGAAGCTCAAGCTCGCCGGAATGTGTCTTCTTGACCAAGGCTGGCAGAAGAGCGAAAGTGACGGGCTGTCCGGCACGGAATCGCCCTCAAACCGCAAAGATAGCACGCAGGTGCGGTGCGAGGACGTTGGGATTCATTTGACTTGCGCTTTGCAGCCATTTACCTTCGCTCTTCGCAACACAGTTCCTCGCACCTTCTTCTTCTCTGGAGTAGTTATTGACCTGGTTGAATACGCTGTTCGGATTCGATCGCCACGGAACTACACTAACCCGCGAAGTTGTTGCCGGACTCACGACATTTACCACTATGTCCTACATCGTGGTGGTCAATCCCGCGATCCTGTCCGCTGCAGGAATTCCCGCGGGACCGTCCTTTGTTGCAACCGTACTGGTGGCGGTGGCGGGATGCTATTTCATGGCGTTCTACGCCAATCGTCCCTTCGCGATTGCTCCCTACATGGGAGAAAACGCATTTATCGCCTTCACCGTTTGCAAGATGCTGGGGTTCGCGTGGCAGACCGCCCTTGCTGCCATCTTTATTGCCGGCGTCTTGTTCATCCTGATGACTGTATTGCGTCTGCGCCAGTGGATCGTGGAGGGCGTGCCCACTTGCCTGCGCTATAGCTTCGCAGTCGGCATAGGACTGTTCCTCAGCTTCATCGGGCTGAACCAGACCGGACTGGTTGCGCTGGGAGTGCCGGGCGCTCCGGTGCAGGCCGGACATCTGACCTCGCATCCCGCATTGGTGGCGATGTTCGGCTTCGTGCTGCTCGCCATCCTCACGATTCGCAAGTTCCCGGGCGCGATCCTGGTGGGCATCATCATCACTGCGATCGTTGCTTTCCTGGCTGGCACTGCCACTCCGCCACAACACCTGGTGAGTCTGCCACCCAGTCTCAGCCCGCTCCTGTGGCAACTGGATTTTCGCGGAGCACTTACCTGGCGGGCGTTCCCCGTGGTGCTGACCATCTTCATCATGGCTTTCGTGGATACCATGGGCACATTGATCGGCTTGTCGGCTCGTGCTGGTTTCCTCGATGAAAACGGTCAACTGCCGCAGATCGAGCGCCCCATGCTGGTGGATGCGTTCACCACCTGCCTTGCCCCTGCACTGGGAACTACCACTGCAGGTGCATTCGTTGAATCCGCGACCGGCATTGAGGCCGGAGGACGGACGGGCTTCACCGTCTTAGTTACAGGCACGTGCTTTCTGCTGACCCTCTTCTTTGCACCGTTTGTGGCGGCAATTCCGGCGCAGGCTTACGGTCCAGCACTGATTATTGTCGGGCTCTTCATGCTGTCGCCCATTACGCGCATCGACTTCAGCGACTACTCCGAATCCATCCCGTCGTTCGCGGTTGTCGCTCTGATGGCGTTCACCTTCAACATCGCGATCGGGATTTCCGCGGGATTTGTGCTCTATCCGATCTGCAAGCTGGTGGCGGGAAAGATTGGCCAGCTCAAGCCCGGGCTGTGGGTTTTGACCGCACTGTCGCTGCTGTTTTTTGTGTTCTATCCGTATAGCTGAATAATCACTTCGGGCGGAATGGCACCGGTTCGTGAATCGTGTCGGTGAAGGACTGGTGGGCCCGGAGGGATTCGAACCCCCAACCAAGGGATTATGAGTCCCCTGCTCTAACCGTTGAGCTACAGGCCCTTTAATGACTTAAGAGTGCCCCTCCGCCGGATGTAAGGCGGTAGCAGCACATTTGGCTCGATTCGCCCTTGATTCCCTGAAAGCAGCAAGCGCTCGAAGGCGCGTTCGACAGCCTCAGGCGACGGATGCACGTAACGCTGTGACACCTTGATGCTGCTGTGTCGGGCGATCTTCACGATTGTAAAAACGTCCACATTCGATTCTCCGAGCCCAGTCAGCATTGTATGGCGAAGGGAATGAATCACAAAGTCCCGGCCAAGTCCGACGATGGCGCGGGCCTTCTGGTGAAGGTGATTGATCGAGGTCACCAGATAGCGCTTTCCGTCCCTGCTGGCGAACACCAACTCGCCACAGGCCGTTTGGTGGCGATTGCAGAGCATCTGAGCGGCTTTGTCGGTCAGCGGAAGGATTCGCCTTTGGGTTACTGGGAAAAATAAAAGCAATCAGGTAAACACCTTATTAACTACACTCTTGCGCAGTATTCCCCACGCTATATAGCTTGCGTTAAGATGCACACTATTCTGCCGACCATCCAAGGGTTGGACACGTACTCACGAGGGAGGGTGCGGGTCCTCTGGAAGTTCTCGTCGTGGATGAGCGCGAGCCGTCGAGAAGTGGAACCTGCGGTGTTTCGCCGCAGATCCGCACTCACTGTCTGGTTGGAACGGTTGATGGGAGAGATGCCATGGAAGATAACAAGGCATCGCACTCAACGTTGTTGTGATCGACATCAAGATGCACCCTCGGCTGTCCTCGTAGCTTGGAGACACTATGAAGAGAACTGATCACGCCGCGAAGTCCACCAAAACAAACACCGACAGCATGGTAAGCGTGAACGGAAATGGAAGGATCAGTGTTGGTGGCGAAGTGCCATCGGTTGATCTCAGCGTGATTCTATCCAGCCTCCAGACTATGCGCGACGGTGACTTCTCGGTGCGCCTGCCCGGGAACTGGACGGGGCTTGGGGGGAAGATCGCGGACACCTTCAATGACATCGTCAAAGCTAACCAACAAATGGCAAAAGAGCTCAAGCGTGTGGGACAGGTGGTGGGTAAAGAAGGAAGAACTCGGGAGCGCATGCGATTTGACCTGCCGAAGGCCGCTTGGGGCGAGATGGAGGAGCGTTCTCCTGAGCCTTGCTTGAGCTCCGTGCTACCATGCCACTGTGTTCAATTTTGGCAAACCCAAAACAGCTGGCGACTGGATCGTTCATGTCGCGGGTGTCGTCGTCGCATTATTCCTCGTATGGTGGATGCTACGGATCTATGTCCTGTAATTCCCGCTTGCTTGAATAACGAAATAACGATTTCGTCCTTTCCATCTGTGCCGCTCGTGTGCCACTGTTACCAGTGTTGAAAGCCGTACTTGTTGCGGGGCGCTCGCGCCTCCAACCTGTGTACCCATTCTCCGAGTCTCTGTCTATCTACTTCGCCGCCCCTTGTGCCTCGATCCTCTTGAACACGCTGCACGATCCGCCGGGCAGCAAGACACCCTTCATCAGCGCGAACTTGCTCTCCATCGCGCACATCATGGAATCCAGTTGATCCTTCTGCGCTTCCTCCACCGGAACCCCCCGGGTCTGTTTGTAATACGAAATCGCCAGCGAGTTGTTCGCGTAAGCCAATGCATAATACACCGCCATGTCGGCGTCGGTTTGCACACTCACCGTCGACAGCGACAACTCTCTGTCAATGGCGTCAAACCTGGGGCCGATGGGAACTTTCTCGCGCCTCAGAACTACAGCTCTGAGGCTCTCGATTTCATCGGCGACCCCTGCAACGTTGCTTCGAAACTGCTCAGAAAATCGTTGCCCCTCAACCGTGTTCGAGTTTTTGTCACAGCCTTCCGATTTGGGCGCACCGAGAATCATCACTCCACCTTCCCCGGTATGCACTGAGGCGCCCAGAGCCGAAGCCAACAGGGACACATCTACGTAGCTGACGCCGTCTTTGACAACAATTTGGCTCGGCGAAATCGGCTTGCCGTCGATAAAGATCCGTTTTCGCGAAGCCGCAGTCGCCGGACTGGCATTGCGCGAAGCTTGCTGCGCCGATCCAGTGACAATCAGCAGAAATACTGTCATACACAAGCTAACGATTTGCTTCAATTGCGACCTCGCTGCATGAGCAGTCGCCTGCCAAAAGGAGGCGTGTTCTATGACCTTTGTGGTGCTGCAATTGTGTCGACGGCCAGTTTCGACACAACGGCCGCTGGGGATCCAGCGAGCGAACGCATTTCAAGAATCCTCTCACCGTAATGTATAGCAGACCCCCAGCTTGGCCGGAACGGCGCGAAATTGCACATCCAAATCCGTTCACTGGTCACGATTTTCAGTGCGAGGTACGGTTCCGGCCATCAATCCACCTCCAAGAACTTGTAGGCGACCGACCCAGCGGCTACGGAATTTTAGAGAATGGCAGAGTTCGCAATTCTAATCGCTATTGATTCCAACCAGTTACGGCGAAGCGCCTGTGGCACTGGAGTTGCAACCAATATTGTCAGTTGGGTTGCGGTGCTTGGGACGTTGCCGTTGCGAAAAGAACGGCATGCCTGCTCGAGCGGTCTGGATTGGGTCCGACTGTTCTGCGTGAGGCTCGGCAAGGGGTTGCATACATGGGGTCCGAGCCTCACGAGCGGCATCAATTTGTCATGAAGGGCGGTGGGCGATTCATGCCAGATGCCGCCTTTAGTAGTATCACATCCTCCATTTCCCTTTCCACACACATCTTTTTTCCCTTCTGAGCTGGGCGTTCGTCCTGCTCGATTCCTACCCGTTTTGTGCCAGCGTAACTTGCAGTGGGGAAACCCGCTGTGTTCCCCTTAGAACGCGTACAGTCTGTTCTCCGCCCTCATCACACCCGTAGTGCTCAATGTGAAAACCCGCTCCAGGCTGCATCCCGAAGTCGCTCCCTATATCCAGAACTATTGCCACGAAGGCTGTCTGCTCCGAACTGAATCAAGCTGCGCCTTCGCCGGACCGGGCCGGAACGAACAGAGTTGCCGCGAACTCCCCCATCGTCTTTCATTTCGTCCAAACGGCAAAAAATGGGGAGCCCGAAGGCTCCCCGAGTACTGCAAGCTTTTCTAGTTGCCTAGAAGATGTACTTCAAAACCAGAACAACGTTACGCGGGTGGTTCGAGAACACCGCCTGCGGGTTATTGAAGGTTGCCGCGGTCGGCCTCAGGAGGTTCGTCACCTCACCGCTGGTGTAGCCGATGGGAGCGACATCGCTGATGTAGCCGGGCACATACTGAGCGTGGTTGAAGATGTTGGTGGCCTGGAAGTTGAATTCCAGAGCCTGCCGCTCAGTGATGTTAACGC
>DATBZX010000329.1:0-10626 GCA_036512955.1 Terriglobales bacterium | reverse complement strand
GAGTGCGAAGAATGTCTTCTCTGTGGCTGCATCGCATACTAGCATGAAAAATCCACAGCACAAGCCGTTGATTGCACTCGGATCAGGGCGATTGCTTTGCGAGTGATTGATTTCGTGAATGTTACTGGCGCAAAAATTTTTTATTGCAGCGTGCATGGTGCAAATTGCAATTCCGACAAATCTTCTGCACCAAAATCTGTACGAACGAGTCTTCCCGGCATACTTCGCTCGCGCTCATGAGGCGCCCCCCTGCGAAACTGACCGGTTTGCCAGCTAGCCCTGTCGAACGGTATACTTTTGGTTTGCCCTATCTAACTTTTTGCCAGTGAGGAGCGCAGTTTCGAATGCCGAAGCGCACATTCCAACCCAACCGTCGTCGTCGGTCCAAGACGCACGGGTTTCGTTCTCGCATGAAGACCAAGAGCGGACGGGCGGTTATTTCCCGCCGTCGCGCCAAGGGACGCAAGCGCGTCGCCGTAAAGCCAGGCTTCCGCGAGTAGTTGCTTACTCTGTTTCTGCGCGCCCTGCTGCATTTCCAGCCCACGGTAGCATGGAGTACGAGGAGCGCCCGAACCCATTGACTCCGCTGTGTTGACTGAGCCGGGATCGGTGCCGTATGCAGGTTGTGACCTCTGTCAGCAATGAGTTTCCGAAGTCGAAGCACCTGTTGCGACATGTGGACTTTCAGCGCGTTTACCAGGCCGGACGTCGCCAGTTCACCGGTAACATGACGGTGTTCTTTCTGCGGCGTACCCCGGCTTTGGATGTAGGTGTTGCCGGGAACTTGCTGCGTGTAGGATTCACGGTGGGTAAGATACTCGGTGGCTCGGTCGAGCGCAATCGCATCAAGCGTCGCATGCGGGAAGCTGTACGAACGTCATGGCCCTCGGTCGACGCACCGGTGGATGTGGTGTTCCATCCCCGCAAGGCGGTGCTTGGAATGCCGTACGCCGAGGTCGCCAGTGAAGTTGCGCGAGGATTGCAGTTGGCCATCCAGCGCGCTCGCGAGGCGCAGCCGGGGCAAACGACGACGAAAGCAGATCGGAAATGAAGTCGGTGATTCAATTCGCGCTGCGCGGTTACAAGCGGTGGATTTCGCCGATGCTGCCGAATGCCTGCCGCTTCGTTCCGACGTGTTCGGAGTACGCCATCGAAGCGGTGGAGCGACATGGTGTTCTGCGCGGCTCATGGCTGGCTGCAAGTCGCTTGTTGCGCTGTCATCCGCTGTCGCGTGCGGGCTTTGATCCGGTGCCGCAGGAAAGTGGCAGTTCGCAGCACCTAGATAACTTTGGAGTTGTGCCGCAATCGTTGGCTGGAGCGGCATTCGCCGTATCCACCAGTGACTGTAGCCACACGCATTCCCGTCCGCTTGCGGACGGCGCAAAAAAGTGAGTCTGGCCGCTCAGGGTCGACTAAAGGTGCGCGGGATGAGTGCACCGAAGGTCGCGAGCCGCTATTACGGAATGGAACGATTACTTGCCTGAGTATCGCAATCCACAGCAGGAAGAGTCCGGTGGCCAGAGTCGCATGCTCCTGGTCATGGTTGGCGCGTTCGCGCTGATTCTCGGCAGCCAGTTTCTGTTTTTCAAGAACAAGCCCAACACCCCGACTGCCGGACAAACCGCGCAAACCGCCAAAACTCCTGCGGCCACCGCGCCCCCAACCGAAGTTGTTACCCCGCCAACGGTCCCGTCGCCAAGTTCGACTCCCGTAAAAACAGCCGCCGCCGAAGTCGAGACCGTGGTCGAGAACGATCTTTACCGCATCGTTCTCACCAACCATGGCGCGCAGGCGAAATCGTGGATCCTGAAAAAATATAAGGACGAGAAGGGCAATCCGCTGGATCTCGTGAATCCAGCGTCGGCCAGCTTTGGGCTTCCCTTGGGCCTGTACACCTACGACGAGGCGCTGCGTAACAAGATTAATTCCGCGCTCTTCGTCGCTACTCCCTCCGGCAACCTCAACGCACCTGGCGAGTTGACCTTCGAGTTTTCCGATGGGACGGTAAGCGTCCGCAAGACACTGCGGTTTGATAAGTCCTACGTGGTGTGGCTGGAAACCGTTGCGAGCGTGAACGGCAAGCCCATTCAGGCTTTCCCCATGTGGCCTGCCGGATTTGGCGACCAAGCCAGCGGACCATCGTTCGCGGCTGCACGAATTGACTATTACGCCGGCGACAAAGTCGAGCGGCTGGCGGCCAAGAAGATCAGCGGCGGCAATACCCTGCGCGGACCGCTGCAGTGGGCCGGCCCACAGGATCAGTACTTCGCGGCAATCTTCCTGCCTGACAATCCCAGCCAGGCCGCGATGGTCACCTTCCGCAACGCGATCGATGTTCCCAAGGATCCGGCCAAGCCCGACCCGAACAGCACGAACAAGGTCGAGTTGCTGGGCGCGGCTGTTGGCGGCGTTGATGGTGTCACCCGGGAACGCCTGTTCGTCGGTCCTAACGCCCTCAACATTCTGGACCAGATTCACTCGAACCAACTAAGCGGCCAACCCGGCGGTCCGGACCTGGGCCATGTGGTCGATTTCGGCTTCTTTGGACTGATCGCGCGGCCGCTGTTCCTCTGGCTGTTGTGGACGCATGAACACATGGCCTCGAACTGGGGCGTGTCGATCATCATCCTGACGGTCATCATCAACCTGGCCTTGCTACCGCTGCGTATTACCAGCATGAAGTCAGCTCTGAAGATGCAGAAGCTGCAGCCTCAGATGAAGGCCATCCAGGAGCGGTACAAGAAGTACCCGTTGCGAGATCCCAAGCGCGCCGACATGAACGCCGAGATCTCCGCGCTGTACAAGGAACATGGCGCGAACCCTGCGGGCGGGTGTTTGCCGCTGGTTATCCAGATGCCGTTCCTGTTCGCGTTTTACTCGATGCTGGGAGTCGCGCTCGAACTGCGCCATGCGCCGTTCCTGTGGCTGCATGATCTGTCGTCACCCGACAAGCTTTTCATTCTGCCGGTGCTGATCGTGGTCAGCACGCTGTTCGTGCAGAAGATGACGCCCAACGCCGGCATGGACCCGGCGCAGCAGCGCATGATGACCATCATGATGCCCCTGATGCTGGGCTTCTTCAGTTGGTCGCTGGCGTCGGGATTGAGCCTGTACTGGGTCGTCGGAAACATCATCGCCATAGCACAGCAGTACGTGATGAACCGCACTGGTCTCGGCCAGGAAATGCGCGCCGAGATGGAGAAACGGGCCCGCAAGGCCGCGAAGTAGAGGCCGCTAACCGGGGGTTGATTAAGGTTTTGAAATCGCCTCGGTCAACGGCCAACGTTGTACCTGACAGTTGACCCAGCCGCGCAGCGGCGACATTTGTGTTAGCCCCGGGCGTAAGCCCGGGGTAAAGTGGAAAGTTGACTCGAGCCGCGTAGCGGCGACACCAGTCACGACACCGACTCCGTACGTACGGCACCAAACTCGCTATGCCAATAACCGACAAGATCGCCGCCGCAAAGAGAATCAGCGAACTGCTGAACGGAATCATTTCCACCGGAGACTTCCATCTCCGCTACAAGATCTTCGTCGATCCACCGACGGCCGAGCATGACTTCGACAAGCCTGTCATCAAGGTCGAGCTCTCTGGCGGAGATAGTCCGTTGGTGCTGGAACGTGGCGGCGAATTGTTACGCGCCTTTGAGCACGTGGCGCTCGAGATGCTGCGTCTCGCGCCCGACGAGCACGATAAGGTCATTTTCGACTGCCAGAATTTTCGCTCGGCCCGCCAGGCAGAACTTCGGCTCTCGGCCAATGTTGCCGCCGATCGTGTTCGCCAGAGCGGCATGCCCTACGCTTTTGCTCCCATGTCTTCGCGTGAGCGCCGTCTGGTGCATCTCGCGTTGCGCGATATGGCGGACCTTCGTACCGAAAGCGCAGGCGAAGCACTGCAGCGCTACGTCGTGGTCTATCCAAAGGACTACACCGGCAAGCCTCCGGCGCCACAGGCTTCATCCTCGCGTCGGCGGTAAGGGCCTTCACCACAGAGGCACTGAGGAAGACAATCAATTCGAAATTAAGAAGCAAAAACGGGTTATCCGTGCCGATCCGTGAAATCCTTGGCTGCCTTTGTCTTTGCCTTACCTTGATTTCTCTGTGCCTCCGTGCCTCTGTGGTGAACGGTCTTAGTGAATAATCAGTCTCATGCACCTCGATGACACCATCGTCGCAATAGCCACGCCTGCCGGACGCGGTGGAATCGGCGTGGTGCGTCTCTCAGGTTCCGAGGCGAAGACGATTGCGCGTCCTCTGTTGCGGCTGGCTCACACCGAAGAGCTACAACCGAATCGCGCCCATTTCGGCGAATTGATCGAGCCCGCTACCGGTGATCGCATCGACGAAGTGGTGGTCACCTTTTCCCCCAAGCCACACTCGTACACCACCGACGACGTAGTCGAAATTTCCTGTCACGGATCTCCCGTCGTTCTCCGTCACGTAGTCGAGATGGCGCTGTCCCGCGGAGCACGGCTCGCGGAACCCGGTGAGTTCACCATGCGCGCGTTCCTCAATGGACGCATCGACCTCACGCAGGCCGAGGCCGTGCGCGACCTCATCGACTCGCAGACGCTCTACCAGGCGCAGGTCGCTGCTCGCCAACTCGAAGGTGCGTTGTCAAACCGGCTGCAGCCCATCAAGCAAAAGCTGGTCGAACTGATCGCAGTCATGGAAGCGGGAGTAGACTTCGCCGAAGACGACGTCTCTGTCATTCCCGACCCGCAGATTCTGCAGCGCAGCGCTGAGGTTCACGCGCCGCTGCATGAACTGCTTGCCAGCTTCGCCTATGGAAAAGTCGTGCATGAAGGCCTGACGCTGGCGATTGTTGGCCGGCCCAACGTTGGCAAGTCAAGCTTGTTTAATCGACTGGTCGAACACGAGCGCGCTATCGTTACCGCTACTCCCGGCACCACGCGCGACCTGGTAAGCGAGACGGTTTCAATCGGCGGAATTCCGGTGCGCCTGGTGGACACCGCTGGCATTCGCGATGCCCTCGACGAAGCCGAGAGCATCGGAGTCCGCAAGTCAATGGAGGCGCTGGCAGACGCCGACGTGGTGCTGCTGGTAGTAGAGGCCGGAGGCGCGAGCGCGGCTGACCTCAAGCAGGATGTCGAACTGATGAACGCGCTGGAGGGTCGCCGGCACATCGCCGTGGTCAACAAAGTCGATCTTGTCGCAATCGGCGATCCCAATCAACTGACCGCGATGCGGCGCGCCCGCGGTGCCGGCCACCCCATCAGCCGGCTGAGCGAGAGTTCAGTGTTCACCGCTGCCACAACTGGTGAAGGCATCGATCAACTCCGTGCCGGCATTCTTGAGCTGGTACGAGGCGACGGTGGCGCACAACTGGAGACCGGCTTCCTCACCAACGTCCGCCAGCAAAAGCTGGTTCAGGACTCCATCTCCGCGCTCGATGCAGCAGTCGGCGCGGTGCACGCGAAAACTCCGCATGAGATGATCTTGCTCGATCTTTACAACGCGCTGCGTCCGCTCGACGAAATCACCGGCGCTACCACCGCCGACGACATCCTGAACCTCATCTTCAGCTCATTCTGCATCGGGAAATAGCGTCGCGTTCGATAGGGTTAAACAGATTCCCTATTGACCAGAATTGAGCGACTTGAGATAACCCACTACGGCCTCCGCATCCGCGCGCGTCATATGAAAATGCGGCATGGGGTCACGAAGAGGCTTGCCCGTGACCCACACTCCCGTGGTGAGCAAAGTAACCATTCCAGCATTGCTGGTGGGTGGTAAACCGGCGAGACGAGGCGCGACAGTAGGCCAGTCACTTGTGGGTTGGGCCGGCAAGTAGGGTACAGGTGCGCCGGCCAGCCAGCGGCTGCGATCGAGTTCACCGTTCGGCTTGCGCGGCGTGTGGCAGTTCCCACAAACCGCAACACCTTCCACGATGTACTGGCCCCGGGCAACAAGAGTGGTATCGCCGGCCGGCCTGGCCGCCTTCTTGGCATCCTGGGCCGCGACGTACTGCGCCCCGCCGGAGAGGATGGTCGCGAACGCAACCATCACCGGTGCGGTGGTTAACAAGCTGAGAATTCTAGCAGTACTCCTGCGTCGCGACAACATCGGACTATCCTCCGTTTTTTGTTTTAACTGACTTCGATGCCTGAACAATTCGGCGCGGCTTTCGGAAAAAGCCCATGATACTACTGCGCGAAAGGCTGCCGTGCAGTTAGCGTGCGATCGCGTGCGAGTGCCCATCACAATGAGTTGGCGCGCCCTTGCGGGACGGATTGCACATGAGGGGCCGTAGCGATGTTGGGCTGCGTGATCGACGACAACCGTCGTCGCGAAGCATATACTCCTCACAACCACCGGAGACCCGCCATGGCGCACCTGAACGTCTACATCTTTCACTGCTCGCGCTGCGGCGAGCCCGCGGTATCGCTGTTCAAGGAAAGGACGCCCGGCGGCACCGAATCGCAAGACGCCATCTTCGCGCCGATTGATCTCAAGTCAATTCGCACCCAGTGCTCCGCATGTAAGCACACACAATTCCGCGATGCCTCGGAAGCCGGCGTTCGGAAGAATATAGTGATCTCCTGATGACTTGTCCCTGGCGCTTGGCGTGGGGGCCCGCCCAGCCCATGCAGGGCGGGCATTCCTCTAACTCATTTCTATATCCAAGGACTACCTTTTAGGAATAAGTCCTGCGAGTGCAGCAAGGAATTCCGTAGGATCCAGACACTTCGGGAGGACCAGATCGACATTGTCGGACCTTGGAGGCAGCTCGAGCGCCCCCGTCAATAGCACAATCGGGACTTCAGGCTTAAGCCGCTTCATCTTTGCAGCGACTTGTGCCCCGGTGCAGTCAGGCAAGAAGTGCTCGGTGATGACCAAGTCCACATGGCTATCGCAAAGCGTTGTCAGGGCTTCGTCACCGTCAGCGGCGGTAAAAACTTCATAGCCAGCAATCGAGAGGATGACGCGTCGCACCATCAGCCCGTTTTGCTCGCCAGCAACACACAAAATCACATTGGGGTTCAACAAGGGGATATACACTCTATCTACGGCCTCGCGGGCAGGCCGCGTTCGCAGCCAGATCCCGACGGTGAATACATCCTCACACGTAAGGCGCATTTGGTCGTTGCCGGAAGACAAGCTTCTGATTGCGCGCGGGCAATGATGGGACTTGACGGCAAGTTGCAAGCCGCCAAGGGCATGGAGACAGGTTGGTTCTTACATTAGCCGGGCACAGTCGCTGCGGGTGCTGGGTCTGGCACATTGGTGTGGCAAGAGTTTTCAGGAAGCGCCGCCAGGGCGACTGCATGGGGAGTGCGGGGTCCCCTGCTTGTAGGCTGCGCAGCCGGCAGTTCATCATTGATTAACTCACTGGCGCTCCGAGACGCCCGTATGTTTAGTTCGCAGAGTGGGTTTCCGCAACAGGGATTTCAGAGTCACGGTCACACGAGGAACCAGTATGGCAGCCCCGTCAATCGTTCCCATTCTCAACGTCAAGCCACGATTCTTCGAAGGTCTCGGCCCGACCGAGGTCAAGACGATTGTCTCCGCCGCGAAACACCGACGATACCTTCAGAACTCCGTAATCGTTAACCAGGGACACCCCGCCGACTATTTCTTTCTCCTCACCAGCGGTCGCGCCCGCTACTTCTATGCCACCCCGGATGGCCGCAAGGTGATTTTGCTTTGGCTTCCGGCCGGGGAAATCTTCGGCGGAGCGGCGCTCTTGTCCCGCCCTTCCGACTACCTGGTCAGCACCGAAGCCGTCATGAATTGCTCCGTACTGGTGTGGGACCGGGCCACCATTCGAGCTCTCGTCACCAGGTATCCCCGCCTGGCAGATAACACGCTGTTGATCATGTTTGACTATCTCGCGGCTTACCGCGCTGTTCATGTCTCCATGACTTGCCATTCGGCACGAGAGCGGCTGGCCCAGGTCCTCGGTCATCTGGCAACAGGCATTGGTCAGAAAGTGCCGGGAGGCATTGAACTGGATGTGCGTAACGAGGAGTTAGCCAACGAGGCAAACGTCACGCCTTTCACTGCCAGCCGCCTGCTACGTGAATGGCAGCGCCAGGGCATTCTGCGTAAAAGTCGTGGCAAAGTCCTGCTGCGCGCCCCCGAGCGGCTCTTCGTGGAGGAAACCTAAGCAAACGCGCTTCACTCTTCTCTTGGTTCGGGGCCGCCCATTGTTTTCGCGCAAATGGAAGGTTGATCTGCACAAGTAGCCTGTGATGAAGCGGTAGTCCCGCGCTTCGCAGAAAATTAAGATCTTCTCCTCGGTTAACCCAGATCGTCGTGGATCGTCTGCATCAACTGTGTCGATGAGCGATTGCAACGGGTTTGTTCCGAGCGAGGCATATACTGCTTCACAACCACTGGAGAGCTGCCATGGCGCACCTGAATGTCTATGTCTTTCGTTGCTCGCGCTGCGGCGAGCCTGCGATATCACTATTCAAGGAAAGAACGCACGGCGGCACGGAGTCCCAGGACACCATCTTCCCGACGATTGATCTCAAGTCGATTCGCACCCAATGTTCCGCCTGTAAGCACACTCAATTCCGTGATGCGTCGGAAGCTGTTCACCACCAGTTGCTGGACTGGAACTAAATCGGCTGTCGAATTCAACCAACGACACTGGCGTACCATTCGGCGTGCCTTCTAATTTCTGGGCGCAAGCTGAATGGTCTTGCCCGTTGCCGCCGACTGCTGCGCCGCGTCCAGAATCTCCATCACAACCACATTGGTCTCAAGCGACGAGAGTCCCTGCGGTTTGAGACCGCCCAGCACCACGGCGCGCAGGTAGTTGATTGGATCGTCATCCGGCGGTGGGATGGGCGGAGCTGAGACTTTCTCCTCCTGGCCACCGGCTCGCCGCAGGCGTATCTGATCGCGCGCCACGGTGATCGCGTATCCAGTTTGCCCGTAGACTTCCATGTCTTTGCGATCGAACGGCCAGTTCCACGACGCCTGCACGATGGCCTGGGCGCGCGGATAGGTCAGGATGATCGTGGCCTCGTCATCGACCTTGGGATAGACGTCCGGCTTGATCTGCTGCACCACAGCGGTAACCGCGGTGGGGCGGCGCCCATCCATCAGCCAGGTCATCAGGTCGGCGCCGTAACAGCCAAAGTCGAATAGCGCGCCAGCGCCGTTGCGTTTGGGGTCGGTGAGCCAATCCAGAAACTCGGGCTGTACACCGATCTCCTTGGGACCGCGATGGCCGTCGTGCACCACCACTTTGCGCACCTCGCCGAGCGCATTCTGGTGAACGAGATCGTGAGCCGCGCGATTACTGCGGTACCACGTGGTCTCGTAATTCACCACCACCGGGATCTTTGCCTTGCTTGCCGCTTGCTGAATGGCCAGCGCATCCTCCAGGCTGACGGACAGCGGCTTCTCCATCATCACGGCCACGCCGTGCCGCGCGCAGATCTCCACCACCCGCCGATGATCGTAGGTGCTGGTATACGCCAGCACCGCTTGCGGATGCGTCTTCTCCAGCATTTCTTCGAGGCTGGTGAACAAAAGCGCGCTGTCGATGTGAAACTGGGTGGCATACCGGGCCGCCAGCTTCTGATCGGGCTCAGCTATGCCCACCAGTTCGATGTCAGCGCGATGCAGGTTCGCCTGCAGGAAGCCTTCCGCGTGTCCATGGACCAGGCCCGGCAATCGCAACCCTCAAGGGAGCGCCGTTCTGCGACGCCGGGGGTTGACCATAGCTAATTGTCGTGAGCGACAGAACAAACGCGCAGAATAGAAGTTCGAATCGCATGTTAGTCATGATGCCTCTCGTCTGATTGAGGTTCATCGAGATCGCGCTTCATGGCGTGAGGTTACTTCGACAGTCCTCCCAGCGCTGCCCGGAAGATCGCATCGAAATTCTCCCGCCCCGCTGACGCGACCGCGTGTCCGACGGCCTTCTCCGCCAACGCCCGCTGATAGCCGAGATTGGTCAGCGCCGAGATCACGTCCTCCTCGATCGCCGACACGCTAACCGCCGCTTGCGGTGCCCCGAAAGCGTCGAGCTTGTCGCGCAACTCCACGCACATGCGTTCCGCGGTCTTCTTGCCGATACCGGGAATCCGCGTCAGCCGTGCGAAATCATTGCCGCGGATCGCGCCCACCATGTCGGCTGTCGCCATGCCGCTGAGGATGGTGATCGCCAGCTTCGGGCCGATGCCGCTCACCGTGATGAGCTTCTCGAAGAGCTGCTTTTCGTCGGCTCGCAGAAATCCGAACAGCGCAATCGCGTCCTCACGCACATGGGTATGGATATGCAGCGCCACTTCACTACCCAACGCGGGCAGGTCGGAAAAGGTTGGCACAGTGATGGTGACGTCATAGCCGACACCCGCCGCCTCAACGATGGCCTGGTTAGGGTGCTTCGAGATCAGTCGTCCGCGAAGATGGGCAATCATTCGGGATGATTGTAAATCCCGCGTCGCTTAAGGAAGGAATTTTACAGGAATTGATGGGATAAGGACGAAGACTTCTGGCGATCTGTATGTTTCTTGTTGAGGACAAGAGCATCCGGGTCAGGAGAAGCCTTCATGATCATTGTAGGGTGTGATTTCCATCCGGGTTGGCAACAAGTAGCAGTCTTTGATTCTGCGACCGGAGAGATCCGGGAGGAGAAGTTGG
>DATBZX010000328.1:0-5115 GCA_036512955.1 Terriglobales bacterium | reverse complement strand
CATACTTGCAAGGAAATCTCTGAGGAAAAAGAAAGGTCTGGTTAACAGCCGGGCGTCCCGTATGCCCGCCTGTTGGTGACTTACAGCCGCCCGAAGGCGTCAAAACCGCCCTGCCTGGTGGGTATGGCTGACCATTCTGCTGACAGTTTCCCGAGACTACCAGGTTCGTTCAACATAGCTTAGAGGCTGTTACCGCAAGCCATTGAATTGGCGTCCCCGGCTGGCTTTGAACCCGCGTCGTCGCCGTGGTATGGCGTTAACCTATCGCAAACACAGGAACTTATCGGGCAGCGGTCGCTCTGCATGTACCGTTAGAACCTTTTAAGAACACCAGGGCACCGGTACTCCTTGTACCGTCCTTGTACCGCGAGAATTCCGAATTAGCGACGATCACCAAGCTGTCCTGCACCGGAACGAATCGGGAGTGTTCGGCACCCACTGGCTTGTAGTCCCCGTGAAACGCGAGGTTCTCGCAGACAAAGACTCTCAGGCCAACGGTGCAACTCAGCCGAAAGCTCTTGTCATGGCTGTTCCGAAGGCCTATCGCGAAACGGCAGCCCTGGAATCCGGAGCTAATGTCCATCACGCCGAACATCCGCATCCCGTCCGCAGATACGGCGTATTCCTCCTGCACGACGCCGATGGCGAAAGCCGAGTGCTTCGATCAGCTTCTCGACAACGGCAATGTGGGGAATGGGTTTGTGGGTTGCTGTGGCCGCCGGCGTCGCCACTCGGGCCAGTTCTTCCCGAGTCAGCTTGGCGCCGTAAGAGCATAGCGTCATGGTCGGAGCTGGAGTCGGTACGGGGCTGAGAATTGCCCCGACTGGCTGGTCCTGCTCTATTACGGTTGTTTCTTGCATCGTATCTCCTCCAAGAATGGAAATCGGGAGAGCCGGCAGACAAAGAAGTCTGCGACTCTCCCGGGTTGGTTGTGCCGCTTCCGGCGGTTCGGCGCCTAACATCATCAGACGTCTTCGTCTGTGCGATTGGGCAATTACATGACTGTGGTATTCAGGCGGCGCGCACTAAGCCGTTGGTGAGCAGATCGAGGAACCAGAGCTGGTCCACTTTTCGCAGGTCAATGTCGGTGGGGTGTTCGAGGATGAAACGGCGCACATCTTTCTCGTGAATGAGGTACATGTCTCCGTTCTGCTGCTCGGTTCTCGCGGTACCGCGACGCTTAGCTTTCAGGTCGCCGCTCTTGATCCACCGCGTCACTGCATGGGGATCAATCCCCAATGCCTGCGCGAGACCGTTAGCGGAATAGTAACTCCCGTCATGTTTGAACCGCATTCGTTTCAACTTGAGGTGAATTCCGGTTACGGTGCGTCCGTAGCCGGCCGCCTTCAGCTTTAGCCGGATTCGCTCGTCGCTCATCCACGCATACCGGGCCAGAATGCCTAGCTCCGCCTCGCTCCATGGCAGCTCTTTGGTTCGCGCTAGGCCCAGTTCACGGGCGCGCTTCTTGAGTGCCCAATGCGGTATGCCGACCTTCTTGGCTAGTGGCCGGATACCAAAGCGTGTCTTTCCGTCTCGGTGGTTGAGATAGACCGCTCGGATGAGCTGATCGATTTGGTCGGTGAAGACGTACTTGCGTCGGCTCTGGACTTTGGCGCGATCACGGGCGACGCAGAGGGTTGCCGCACAATCCGGCTGGGACTGGCTCGCGTATAACTGTTCCATAGCAATTCCTGATGTGCGGTTCTGAGTTCTGAGGCCTCGGTGAACAAGGGATGACCGACTGGAAGACCACAACGTTGGGTAAGACAGGCTGGAAAGTAGGCCGTCTCGGTCTGGCATCGAGTTACGGCGCAGACGAGCGTTGCGTTCAGATGGCCTTTGAGCGGGGCATCAATTACCTGTACTGGGGCTCGATGCGTACTGCCAAGTTCGGCGCGGGACTGCGCAGCCTGCGATCACGTCGGGATGAGTTCCGCCTTGTTATCCAGTCTTATTCGCGTATCGCCGCACCGGTCCCGTGGAGTCTGGGGCGCGCCCTGAAGTCTCTTGGCGTGGATCACGCTGACATTCTCTTGCTGGGGCTCTGGAATAAGGATGTCAGTCCTGCAATCTTCGACCAAGCGCTACAGCTTCGGGAGCGCGGCCTAATACGCGCCATCGCTGTCTCGACTCACAATCGGCCACAGGCAGCAGCACTAGCCAAGCATGATGGCAATGTCGATGTCCTTCATGTGCGCTACAACGCCGTTCATCCCGGCGCAGAACGAGACATCTTCGCGAAACTGCCTGCGCCTGAGGTGAGGCCCGGAATCGTGACGTTCACGGCTACCTGTTGGGGCGACCTGATGAAACCTGACAAGGTGCCCACAGGGGAAAAGATCCCTTCGGCAGGCGATTGTTATCGGTTTAATTTGACGAACCCGGCGGTTGACCTCTGCCTGACGGGACCCAGATCAGCCTCGGATCTGGTAGCAGCACTTGACGCGGTGGACAAGGGCCCAATGGCTCCGGAGGAAATGGACTGGATGCGGCGCGTCGGCCAAGCCAAGTACTTCAAGCCAAGCCTGTTCTCCATCAAAGGGTAACCGCATCAGGAATACTCATGCGACTCATCCAAGGCTATCTTTTTCCGGCAATGTGGCTTAGCTTCTTAGCCTATTGGTGGGCGATCTCCAGAAATGTCAAAGAAACCGAGCGCCGCGAGTCCGCGCCGCCGCGGCTTGCCCGCCTGGTTTTGATAGTCGGCGCGGCTGCGCTCCTCTGGCTGCCAAGCGTGCCGTTCCCATTGCTAAACGAGCGGTTTCTTCCGTCTGGCACCTGGTGCTTCTGGAGCGGCGCGGCAGTTACCGCAGGTGGTCTGCTTTTTGCTGTCTGGGCGCGTCGTCACCTCGGAAAAAACTGGAGCCAAGCCGTCACCGTGAAAGAAAGTCACGAACTCATTACAAGTGGCCCCTACGCCCTGGTGCGCCACCCCATCTACACGGGGCTTTTGCTGGCATTTGTTGGTTGCGCAGTCGCCCGCGGCGAGTGGCGTGGGGTGCTTTGCTATAGCCCTCGTCTTCGTCGCACTATGGCGAAAGCTGAGGCTTGAGGAGAAATGGATGCGCGCGCATTTCGGCGAGGCGTATGAAGCCTACTCTCGCAAGGTGGCGGCGTTGGTGCCGTATCTCATCTGAAAGTGATCAAGGCCCGCTGGGAATACCGCTTACTGACGGCGAATCTACTTTCTCTTCGCGGTCACCGACGCCAGTTCCGGTGTAACAATGGAGCCCGGAGGGTCTATGAGCCGACTCTGGAAAGCAACCTTCGCGGTGCTTGCCGCCGGTACCGTCCTGGGAATTGCCTATGACCGCATTCTGCGGCCATGGCACCAATACTGGGGCATGACGCGCGACGAACTGGGCCGCTCATGGCCCGGTGACGAACTGGTTCCGAATGCCTGCAGCGATGCTACCCACGCCATCACCATCAACGCTTCCGCATCGCAAATCTGGCCATGGATCGTGCAGATCGGACAAGGATCGCGCAGGCTTTTACAGCTACACGCAGCTCGAAAACCTCGTCGGTTGCGAGATGCGTAACGCCGGCCAAATCGTCCCTGAGTGGCAGCAGCGCCAGGTCGGCGACATGGTTTGGATGACTCCGAAAAGTAAGTTCAACGGCGTGGGGCGGATGGAAATTGCCGTTCTGGAGCCGAACCGCGCAATGATCCTGGTCCCGCCGCGCGACGTTCCCCCGTCAGCCCGGCCCGGTGGCGGCGCCAACGGTACGTGGGGCTTCATCCTCGAGCCCATCGACGAACATTCCACTCGGCTGATCATGCGTGGCCGTGGCGAATGCGCACCACGGTTGCGCGATCGGGTCATCGGCTACGCCTTCTGGGAGCCGGCGCACTTCATCATGGAACGCAAGATGATGTTGTCCATCAAGGAACGCGTCGAGTGCGCGAACGCAGCTGCCGCGTCAACTGCCGCCTCTAGCGCTCTACCAGTCGCACCATAAGGAGAACATGACGAGAGTCCTCATCATCGGTAGAGGCGTGGTTGGGACAATCTACGGCAGGTACTAAGCGAGATCGGACGCCTTGGCCTTTCGCCTTGCAGCATGACGAATCGTTAATACCCACACTGTCTGCTGCTGTTCATCGATTTCGTAGATGACTCGATAAATGTGGGGCTTCTTACCGTAAAGCAAGTGCCACAACTTTCGTTTCATCTTTCGACTTTCCGGCGCAGCTGGACAGCGATAGGGATATCTTCCCAGCGCAGACACAGCCTCTTCCAGCCGGTTGTACCACCGGGCGGCCGCTTGAGACTCCGCGGCGTTCTTTTCCAGATAAAGGAGCTCAAGATCGCGAGCCGCGCGATCCGTCAGTTCAATGCGGTATGCCATGTTTGAGGCGAATCCTGTCGAAGACTTCGCGCGCCGGGCGGGTGCGTCCGTGCGCAACATCGTCCAGACCCTGGCGGATCCCTTCTTCCGCATCCGCGCGGGCGGCAATGTCGAGCAGCCTCTGGTAGGCTTCGGCGTCCTGCACGATGGCGGCCGCCTTGCCCTTCACCGTGAGCACCACGGGCCGCTTGCTCTTCTTGAGCTGTTTCATAAAGTCGCCTGAGCGGCGGCGGAAGGTCGTCAGCGATTGGATATCACTCGTAGTATCCAGCATCGGTCTGCCCATATTGATAGCACCTTTTTAGGTGCTGTGAGAATACCATGTCTTTGGAAAACCGAAAAGAGCCTCGACGAAAGGTCGAGTACTCGGATGGCTGGCCGATTAAAGTCATGTGCCGCTGGGGGATCATCTGCCTTGCGTACTGGCCTCAGAATAGCGACAGTTGCCCGGCAGGGGTATCTCTGCGTGTGGAACGGCGCGATGCGCCAGCGGTTTGGGCTATCTGATTGGGATTACGGGAAAGCAGCACCTGCTCCAACTGCTGTGCGGTGGGCAAGGTGGCACTGTTTACAGGTATGTGCATCAGATTCTGAATCTGGTTGTAGTTACCCTGAAGTGCTCCGACCAATCCCCTTGCCTGGTTGATCAGGTTCTGTGGCCAGACCACAGCCTGCTGAAACTGCTGCATGGCTTTGTCCACGCCCAGAATCTGGTTCAGTCCACCTCCAACCACTTTGGTCAACGCCGACTGAATGCTCGAC
>DATBZX010000327.1:0-4481 GCA_036512955.1 Terriglobales bacterium | reverse complement strand
CCAACTTCTCCTCCCGGATCTCTCCGGTCGCAGAATCAAAGACTGCTACTTGTTGCCAACCCGGATGGAAATCACACCCTACAATGATCATGAAGGCTTCTCCTGACCCGGATGCTCTTGTCCTCAACAAGAAACATACAGGTCGCCAGAAGTCTTCGTCCTTATCCCATCAATTTTTCGCTCGTAATCGCCTCACTTACTCTCGACCCACTTAGAAACAGTTCGGTGCTTCTCAGAAGCGCGCTTATCGGGACCGATCTGGAGGCATTACTTCCGGATTGCCCGTGATCCAGGCGTTTGGCTGGCTAGTGACTTAAGTCATAGCCAGACGGGTGACGCAACGTGTAAGGTCAACATTTGACGCACGGATCTGCCTTGTCCCAAGGGACGGCACCGTCAAAATATGACACGTTTCGATTGCAGACCATCGCTGGACGCGCTAACAGAAAGCGAACACCCATTTCGCAAACTTGTAGAAGCGTGGCCTGACGCCATTCTTATTCACAGCGACGAGAAAATCGTCTTTGTGAATCCCTTCTGCGCGGGATTGCTCGCTGCCGATGGATCAGAGCAACTACTCGGAAAGGGCATTTCCGAGATTGTTTCTCCCGAAGATCTGCCTGCCATAAGAAGTCGAATACGAAATTGTTACTTGACCGGATTGGCTTCTCCTCCCATGGAGTCCACACTGATCGCGTGCGATGGTTCGTCGGTGGAAATCGAAGCGGTGGCCATTCCAATTACCTGGAACGGCTGTCCTGCAATCGAGGTGGTTCTGCGCGATATCAGGGGCCGAAAAAGGGCCGAGCAGGCCGCTGACGAGTGGCAGCAACGCTTGGAATTGGCTACGAAAGGCGGCTTGCGTATTGGGTTGTGGGACTGGGACGTCGCGGCGAACACGGTGACTTGGTCGGAGGAAACCTATCGCCAGTTCGGATTCACGAGAGATACATTTTCTGGCCACGTCGATGAGGCAGTGACGCGGATTCACCCAGAAGACTTGCCCGGAGTCGAGGATGCCATACGGAGTGTGTTGGCCGGAGCCGGAGAATACTCAGCCCAGTATCGACTGCTACGGCCGGATGGCAGCACTTGCTGGATTGATGCACATGGCTTGATGGTTCGTAATGGCTCGCCCCACATGATTGGCGTAGGCGTTGATATCACGGAACGTCGAAACCTAGAGGAGCAATTCCGTCAGGCGCAGAAGATGGAAGCTGTCGGGCTGTTGGCGGGAGGAATTTCCCATGACTTTAATAACCTCCTGAGTATCATTCTCGGAAATTCCGATCTACTCCTCGCAACCGCCCAGTCCAGCGCCCAGCAGCATTATGCGGAGGAGATCCAACGAGCGGGTCGGCGCGCCGCTCAACTGACGCGGCAGTTGCTGGCCTTCAGCCGCAAACAAGTGCTCTATCCGACTGTGCTGGACCTGAATTCGATGGTTCGCGATCTTGGCAAGATCTTGCAACGCATGATCGGCGAAGACGTGCAGATTATGACCGACTTGGCAGCGGACCTGGGTTCCATCCGTGATGATCGCGGACAGATCGAACATATCCTGATGAACCTAGCCACGAATGCACGCGACGCCATGCCCAACGGTGGTCGGTTCACAATTCGAACTCGGAATGCAGAGTTGGGTCTTCAGGACGCGGCGCGCTATCCCGACGTTAGGCCGGGAAAGTATATTCGCCTCTCGGTGAGCGACACGGGGGTAGGGATGAGCGAAGAGGTACGAGTCCGCATTTTCGAGCCTTTCTTCACTACCAAGCCATTGGGGCGAGGCACTGGACTGGGATTGGCGACGGTCTACGGCATGGTCAAGCACAGTAACGGGAATATATGGGTTTCAAGTGAACCTAATTCCGGCGCCACCTTTGACATTTATCTGCCACGCGTTAACGAAAAGGTACCGCCATTACTTTCCGACTCAGAAGTCCGGGGGGAGTACCCGAGAGGTGCAGAAACCATTCTGCTGTTGGAAGATGAAGAGGCTCTGCGCCTGGTTTTCTGCGAGTTTCTCAAGGCCAGTGGCTACCATGTCCTGCAAGCCGCCCGGGGTGACGAGGCCATCGATTTGGCAGCGCAGTACCATCGAGCTATTCCCCTTATGATTAGCGACATAGTGCTTCCTGATAGGGATGGACCTTCAGTTGTGGCCAAGGTACAGAAGATCCATCCGGAAACAAAATCTTTATACGTTTCGGGATATGCTGAGCGCCCGGTCGTGCAAGAACTCGTTTCTCATGGCGCTACGCTGATGCAAAAGCCGGTATCACGAAGAGATCTGCTGGAAAAGGTGGACGAATTGCTCCATTCTAGCACCACGTCACCTCGCTAAGCTCTCTACCAACATCCTGAATTACCCTCGAAACGAGAGTGCCGCAACGGCCCTCCAACTTATCAATATTGCGCTAAGTTTCGGTTTGTCGGCAAATCGGAAGTAATCGAGATAGGGATACGCGATCGGTAACGACAAGTCTTAGTGCTGTATCTGAAGCGCCCGGCGCGGAACAGTCGGCAGTCGCATGATCGTTGGCGGGGCGCTTCGGATACAGTCGGCTTGCGGGAAGTTGATCTGTAACGCCAGTCGAGCCCCTAAGTGATTGCTGGCGTGAACCGGCCTTGTCATACGCAACGCAGCACCTGGAACTGTGACGAGTCCTGTCGCGGTGTCACCGTCGTCATGAACGGGGCGGAGCTGTTGAGGGGACGTCGACTGAAAGTCGTTCAGCCCCAAAATCAAGACCTTAAGGGACTACAAGTTCGAACCGAAAGCCAGCAAACGTCCGTCGCAATCCTTCACCACAAATTCTCGCGAGTGCTATGGCGTGTTGGCGAGTTCCCGCACGAACTCCAACCCTTTGGCTGCGTACTCGGCATAAAGCGCGTCTGGATCTTCGAGGGAGATATAGGCATCGAGGAGTTCGTCCGCATATTTGTCCGGATTGGCGGCGGGCGGCTCGGCGCAGCGAAAGTGAATCGGGTGCTGATCGCGCGCTACGATGGCGTAAACCGGCAGATCCTGCCACGTTCCCAGACACTCGAAGCCAAGCTTGTCCTTGTAATAGTTGAGCGTGCCGGGAATGTCAGTGGTGAAGAACTGAGGTGCGATCTGGCGGATCATGGATCAAGTGTACGGTGAACTGCGTAAAGATGGGGCGCGAACTGGGAGCCTCGACGAGCCGCTTTTCGATGGCCCTCAGGCTTGCGTAAGAGCTGGAAAAAGCAGATTCCCCGCGGCCTGAAGGCCGCGGGGAATGACAAAACTAAAGTGCTCGTACGGCACAGCTAAAGCTGTGCCCTTTCAAAACGTAATCCGAGCGAGTTTTTCGCAGGCGGCGAAGTCGCGCCCTGACACAAGCCGTTCCGCAATGAGTCTTTCAGCAGCCTGTGAAACCGAGCCCTTTCAATCTCCGATCACGCCAGCGCGTACAGATACTCAACAAACGAACCCACCGCGCCGTCCAGTCCCGACACCTTGGGATTGGTGGAGTCGATGAGGTAGTACTCGTTGGGCGCGTGGGCGCCGGTGCCGTGACCCAGTCCGAAGTGTCCCGCCGGGAGATTCAGCGGCGCGTTGGTGAAGATGTATCCCGGCCACGAACCAGCTGCGCGCGGCCACAACAAGGGATCCTGGCCGAGCTTCTTATAGGTCGCCATCTGCGCCTGAATGAGCTTGGTATCGGGCGAGGTTTGGTTGGGGTCATAGCCTCCACTCATGTTGACTTCGATGTCGCCGAAGCCTTTCTTCGCCAAATAGTCTTTCAGCAATGCCAAGGTGCCTGAGGCGGTCATGTCGGGCACGAGTCGCATGTCGATCTTGGCCACAGCGCGATGCCCCAGAACCGTTTTGCCTCCTGGTCCGGTGTATCCGGCGACCAGACCTTCGATGTTGATGGTAGGCTGCGATTCGAGGGCGATCATGGCGTCCAGCCACTGCTTGTCGCCGGCCCAGTGCTCCACGCCGAGTTGCTGCTTCATGGTGGCTTCGCTGCGCCGCGCGGCAACTGCCTCGACCATCTTCACCTGAGCGGGAGTCAGCGGCTTTGCCTTGTCGAAGAAGCCTGGCACCGCAGGCGTGTGGCCGTCGGGCTGGATCAGCGTGTTCAACGCCTGCACCAGGTGCCACGTGGGACTGTCCACGGTTGCTTCGAGGCTGGAGTGAACGTCGTGCTTGGGGCCGCGTCCCCACTTTTCGCCGGTGGAAACCAATTCCAGCTCCACTACGCCTTTGGCGCCAAGATCGATCTCGACGTTTCCGTCGGCTTCCTGTCCTGCCGAAGGCATGAATACGCCCATGGATTTCTGCAGCGCGGCCATGACCTTGGGATTCTTCACAATCTCGGGAAAATGCGGCGAACCGATCTCCTCTTCGCCTTCGCAGACGAGTACGAGGTTCACTGGCTGCTTTACTTTGGCCTCTTTGAAAGCGCGCAATGCGCTGAGGAACGCGGTCTCCGGACCTTTCTGGTTCA
>DATBZX010000326.1:0-4097 GCA_036512955.1 Terriglobales bacterium | reverse complement strand
GATGTTGACGATCTGCTCCGGGAAAAGCTGACGCCAGGTGCAGATTCGAAGCATCCCTCGCCATGATGCCCTTGTGGTGCAAATCGCTGGGCTGTTCGTCAAGCGTCTCTCTGACCGTCGCAGGCAAGGTCGACGCCCTTGGGGATTGTCTCTGAGTCACGGCCTACTCGGAAGCTGACCGACTATCGAAATTGCGCTGGAAGGTCAGTCCCGGATAGCGACGTTCCGTCTAATCATTTTCGCTGAACCGTGAACTCAATGTGGACCGAGTTCCATGACACCGATTCAGCCAACTATTCCCACACCAATCGAAGCGGTCCAGGACCTGTTTGAGATCCCGGATGACATCACATATCTGACCTGCGCCAGCATGGCGCCACAGTTGCGATGTGTCACCGAGGCCGGTCTTCGTGCGGTTCGCACGAACGCATCGCCTTGGAGTTTGTCCGCTGCGGAGTGGTTTGCAGGCTCCGAAGAGTTGCGCGCTCTTGCAGCACGAGTGATGGGTACAGAAAGCGACGGTGTTGCGCTGGTCCCGGCTGCCAGCTATGGAATCGCGACTGCGGCAGCGAATCTCCCGCTCTCGCGGGGACAGACAATTGTCATACTTCATCAGCAGTTCCCGTCGAACGTTTAAATTTGAATCTCTCCAGCAGGGCCGTCATCCATTTCACCATCTCTCGGTCGGCCCCTGCAATTGAATCTACCGTTGTGATGGAGAAAACTTCATGAGTACTGGACTCGTGCTCTTGCTAACGTTTGGAATTGGTATCGTGGCGGGCCTGCGGTCCTTGACCGCGCCGGCGGTTGTGGCTTGGGCGGCCCACTTGGGATGGATCAATCTTGCCGGTTCTCCGTTGGCCTTCATGGGTTCTAAGTGGGCGGCCGCGCTCTTTACCATTTTGGCGCTGGTCGAATTGGTTGCCGATCAACTTCCCAGCACCCCTGCCCGTACGGCCCCGGTCGGGCTGGGCGCCCGAATTGTGATGGGTTTACTTTGCGGTGCATGCCTCGGCATCGCGGGAGGCGCGTCACTTTGGCTGGGAGCGATAGCCGCTGCGGTCGGCGCAATTGCGGGAACGTTTGGCGGTTATCGCGCTCGCGTCGGCTTGGTGCGCGCCTTGCACGTTGCGGACGTTGCGGTTGTAGTCCCTGAGGATCTGATCGCCATCGGGTTGGGGCTGACTATAGTTTCGAGATTTTGAGATCGGCCGATTGATTCCAATGGCCTGAGACTGTGGCCTTGTCCTGACAGGCTCGACATCTTCTGGCAACTTACACTTCCAGGGCCGCGATACATTATTTTGGGCGCGCTTATGACCACTCCGCAGCAATTCGATGCCATCGTCATCGGCTCAGGGCAGGCCGGTACCCCTCTTTCGACGGCACTGGCCGAAGCCGGGATGCACACCGCTCTCATCGAGCGCGAACATGTCGGCGGAACCTGCGTCAACGAGGGATGCACTCCCACGAAGACCATGGTCGCCAGTGCCCGCGTCGCTTATCTTGCACGGCGAGGCGCTGATTATGGCGTTCAAACCGGTGACATCAGCATCGACATGGAACGCGTCCGGCAGCGCAAGCGCGATATCGTGAACAGCTTTCGCAATGGCAGCCAGGGACGCATTGAAAAGACGGGGAATCTTGATTTGATCTTCGGCGAAGCCAGTTTCGCCGGGGCCAAGTCTCTGCTCGTCCGGCAGAAAGACGGCGGCCAACGAGCACTCAACGCCGAGAGAATCTTTATCAACGCAGGTGCGCATCCCTCTGTGCCCGCACTCGACGGCCTGAAGACCGTGCCTTTTCTTGACAGCACTTCCATCATGGAGTTGGACACCGTTCCGGAGCATCTGCTCGTTCTCGGAGGCGGTTACGTCGGCCTGGAGTTTGGGCAGATGTTTCGCCGCTTCGGCAGCCGCGTGACCATTGTCCAGTCCGGGGGCCAGTTGCTCAATCGCGAGGATCCCGACATCGCGGAAGAAGTTGCCAAGATACTTCAGCAGGACGGAGTTGAGATCTTGCTGAACGCGAATGCGAATCGCGTGAGCCAGTCGGACGGGAGCATTCGACTGGAGGTCCAGCAACAAGGCGGTTCGACTGCCGTTGCCGGTTCACACCTGTTGGTTGCCACCGGGCGAGTGCCGAACTCAGACACTTTGAATCTTGCGGCGGCTGGCGTGCAAACGGACGATCGGGGTTTCATCAAGGTGAACGGCCGCCTCGAAACTACGTCGAATGGCGTCTATGCATTGGGCGACATCAAGGGTGGGCCGGCGTTTACGCATATCTCGTACGACGACTTTCGCATCATCCGCACCAACCTTATCGAGAAGGGAAGCGCCACTACCGACGGGCGGCTCGTGCCGTACACGGTTTTTATCGACCCGCAACTCGGCCGTATTGGCATGACCGAAGCGGAAGCGCGTGCGCAGCAGCGGAACATTCGTGTGGCCAAGTTGCCGATGACCTCCGTCGCGCGCGCTCTTGAGGTCGACGAGTCACGCGGTTTCATGAAGGCCATTGTAGATGGCGAAACTAACCAGATCCTGGGTGCCGCGGTACTGGGCATCGAGGGCGGCGAGGTTATGTCTGCGCTCGAGATTGCAATGATGGGAAAGCTGCCCTACACCGCCTTGCGCGATGGCGTCTTTGCCCACCCTACTCTGGCGGAATCGCTGAACAACTTGTTCATGGCAATGGATAGCGGCAAGTAGAAGGCGGTAATGTGAATCGGCCAGGCTACGCCCGCCCGCTGCCTTGAAAGGGCACGGCTTCAGCCGTGCCGTTACGTGTGCGTGGAGAGTTGGGCTTCAGCCCCTGAGGGAATTCGCACTCCGTGCCAACACCGAAGTCCCTCAGTGGCTTGTATGTTGACTCCCGTGGTAAAGAAGGATGGAGCGATAGGCGCCATGTTCCGGGGAGGCCGTTCAGTGGCGAGGCTCGCAGCTTGCGAAAGCCTGGGCTTTAGATTGGCCCCCCGCCCTCTTCTCCATAAGGCCGGGGAGAATCGGAGGCTAACAGCCTGCATGTTCAAGCTCGACCGGAGACGATACAGGGTCGGGGAGCCGGAACCAGCCTAGCTCCAGGAGGCAGTCGTGGACAAGTGCGCGATGTGCGGTATCGATGTGAGTGCGAAAGAGTTGGTGGTGGTCCTACAACGCGAGGGCAAGAATGAAGCGGCGCGCAGCTTTGCCAACACGGTGCCGGGGCACCAGGAACTGAAACGCTATCTCACGGGTGCCAGTTCGCGGGTGCGGGTTTGCCTAGAATCGACCGGTTTGTATGGCTTGGACGTGGCCCTGTTTCTGCATGCCGATACCCGCTTCGAAGTCATGGTGGCCAATCCGCGGGCGGTGAAGAACTTTGCGCAGGCGCTGTTGGAGCGCAGCAAGTGCGATCCGCTGGATGCCCGGGTGCTGGCCGAGTACGCCGCGCGCATGCCGTTTCAGGCGTGGCAGCCGCCGTCGCCGGCGGCGCTATCGGTGACCGCCCTAACGCGCCGCCTTCATGCCCTGACGGAGTCGGCCACGCGTGAGAAGAACCGTCTGCACGCGTTGTCGGCCACGGCCACCACGGTGAAGGTTCTGGTCGCCGACTTGAAGCGCAGTCTGCAATCGATCGCGCGGGGGCAGGCCAGACTGGCGCGCGAGGCCCGCAAGATCATCGCCGCGGATGCGCTGCTGGAGCGCCGTTTCCGGCTGCTGCTTTCGTTGCCGGGGGTGGGCGAGACCAGCGCGCTGCAACTGCTGGGCGAGTTGGCGCTGGTTCCGGCCGACGCCGAGGTGCGGCAATGGGTCGCCTATGCCGGTCTGGATCCGTGCCAGTGCAAGTCGGGATCGTCGCTGGCCAAGCGGCCGCACATCAGCAAGGTGGGCAATCGCCATCTCCGCCGCGCGCTCTACATGCCGGCGCTGACCGCAGCCCATCACGATCCCGCCTTCGGCTCCTACTATCGCGCTCTGCAGGAACGCGGTAAGTGCAAGATGGTGGCGCTGGTAGCGGTCATGCGCAAGCTGCTGCACGCCGTCTTCGGCATGTTCAAACACGACGCGCTGTTCGATGGCGCCCGGGTTTGTCCGTCGCTGGCAGTACCCACC
>DATBZX010000325.1:0-9219 GCA_036512955.1 Terriglobales bacterium | reverse complement strand
AATGGTCTGTGCGCCTGCTTCGGAAAGTCCGAAGTGCTTTACCTTGCCTGCGGCTATGAGGTCCTTTACCGCTCCCGCCACGTCTTCGATTGGCGTGTTCGGATCAACCCGGTGTTGGTAGTACAGATCGATGATGTCGGTTTTGAGTCGTTTGAGCGAGCCTTCAACGGCCTGCTTGATGTGCTCCGGATTGCTATTCAGGCCCGCTGCTCCCGGCCTATGATCGGGACCGCTCAGATCGAACCCGAACTTGGTGGCGATTACCACCTGACTGCGCAGGGGAGCGAGGGCTTCGCCGACAAGCTCTTCGTTGGTGAACGGCCCGTACACCTCGGCGGTGTCGAAAAAGGTTATGCCGCGGTCCACGGCGGCCCGCAGCAGAGAGGTCATCTCCGTCTTGTCCTTGGGCGGACCGTAGGAAAAGCTCATTCCCATGCAGCCGAGCCCGATGGCTGATACTTCCAGGTTGCTTGCTCCAAGTTTGCGTTTTTGCATTGCTACTCCTTTTCAAAACTCGATGCAGATTACGATGCTGCTCTCGCTCGCTGTTCTTCACGCCAGCGAGCGGGTGGAACGCCTTCCCACGTGCGGAAAGCGCGAACGAATGAATTTGCGTCGTTATGGTACGCAGCTTCATTTAGCTCGAGGACGGAATTATTGAGGTAGTGGCGAGCCAGTTGATGGCGAGCTTCTTCCAGGACACGCTGGAAGCTGAATCCTTCGTCCTGCAAATGCCGCTGCAGAGTACGGCTGCTGATATGCAGCGCATCGGCGATGTCCTCGATGGTGGGACGCTGGCCGGTGAGCTTCTGCTGAATTGCCAGGCGGACACGCTCGACGAAGTTCTCATCGCCTTTCTCCTGCTTCAACTCTTCTTCGAACTGCGGCGCCAGCATGGCCAGGAGTTCGGCATTGCGGGTGACGAATGGGCGCTGAGCGTCGGCTGCGCGAAACACAATCGTGTTGCGGGCAGCGCCACAGACCACAGGGCAGCCAAAATGGCGCTCGATGGTTTTGACGTGCTGCCGGGGTTGCACGAACTCCACCCTAAGGGGCGAGAGGCGCGTGCCCGTCCCGTGGCGAGCGATCGAGAGCACCCAGGCGAAGCAACATTCGATCAGCACCGGAGGTTCGACTTCATCCGCGAGAAGCCAGTGGAACTGGATGCTCCACTCTTCTTCGTCCACCTCTTGCCGAATCTCTTCCGGGCAGGTGAGCTGCTTGTACCGCGCCATTTGCTTTATGGCTGAACCGAAGTTCTCGGTCGACAGAGCGGCGAGACTCACTGGATGGAAGCGTTCAGTCCTGGTTTCTGTGCCGAGTTGGAGGCCGACTGCCGGATCGGTGCTGACTTCGCCGATGGCACGCCAAAGGGCGAACAACTCCTCGGTCTTGAGCAGCACGCGGGCTTGATCGATGCATCCCTGGGAAAGCCCGGCTCTGCGCAGGACCGCAGAGGGAGGCACCCCCAGTTCTTCCAACTTCGAAAAGGTGCTGCCGGAAAAGCGAAAGTGCTTATTCATGCGTTCACTCACTTTTGAGAGAAGCCATGTCGATGGAGAAGCGGTACTTTACATCCGACTTGAGCAGTCTCTCGTAAGCTTCGTTGACCTTCTGGATCGGGATGACTTCGACATCAGAGGTTATGTTGTGCTGCCCGCAAAAGTTGAGCATCTCCTGGGTTTCGGCGATACCGCCAATCGGCGAACCGGAGAGGCTGCGACGGCCCATGATCAGGCCGAACGCGGAAACGGCGAGAGGCTTCTCCGGCGCGCCGACCAGGGTGATGTTGCCGTCGCGGCGCAACAGACTGATGTAAGCGTT
This sequence comes from Terriglobales bacterium, assembly GCA_036512955.1. Taxonomy (GTDB): domain Bacteria; phylum Acidobacteriota; class Terriglobia; order Terriglobales; family Acidobacteriaceae; genus DASRAA01. Next base: position 7,395 of record DATBZX010000325.1, on the reverse strand, counting down.
AATGTCGTGATCGGCCGAGACCGCGTCGAGAATGAAGTCGAAGCTGCCATTGTGTTTCTGCATTTCGTCAGCGTTTTTCGAGATCACGACCTCGTCTGCTCCTAGCCGAAGTGCGTCATCCTTCTTGTTCGGCGACGTCGTGAAGACAACAACGTGGGCTCCAAGCGCATGTGCGAACTTCACGCCCATGTGGCCGAGTCCGCCGAGACCGACCACGCCGACTTTCTTGCCCTTGCTTACGCCCCAGTGGCGCATGGGCGAGTACGTGGTGATTCCAGCGCACAGCAAAGGAGCGGCCCCGGCAAGCTTCAGGTTCGAGGGGACGCGCAGGACGAACCTCTGGTCAACCACGATGCTGTCGGAGTAGCCGCCGTAGGTGACGCCTCCGAGATGCTTGTCCGGGAAGTTGTAGGTGAAGGTCGGATTCGGGCAAAACTGCTCGAGCCCCGCCTGGCACTCGGGGCAGGTGCCGTCGGAGTCCACCATGCAGCCGACCGCGGCGAGGTCGCCGGGCTTGAACTTCGTGACCGTCGAGCCAACCTTCGTTACGCGGCCCACGATTTCGTGGCCGACAACGCAGGGGTAGACGGTGGGCATGAATTCGCGCCACTCATTGCGGACTTGGTGCAGATCGGAGTGACAAATGCCACAGTAGAGAATTTCGATCTGGACGTCGTGGTCGGTTGGATCGCGCCGCGTGATCGTAGTGGGGGCTAGCGGCGATGTCGCACTGGCAGCAGAGTAAGCTTTCGCGTTGAACATGTATTTAATCTAGATGCTCGGCGAGCACTTCGATATGCAGAACACGCCATTGTGCATGCAAAATACGCCAGTCTGCTGTACGGATTATCTTCAACTTTGTTGTTGCCAGTTCTCCACGTGGGAATGGCGCAATCAGGCATTTTGTGAAGCTCTCGCAAGCTCTGAACTGCCCCCTGTCTTTCAAGCGGGATCGCCGGGTACCCACTCAAGTCGCCTTTGCTTGAGTAGGCCTTTTGCCTGGAACTGGTCTCAAATGCGATTTGAAAGGGCACGGCTTCAGCCGTCCCGCTACGGGCGTCGTAAACTTTGGGCTTTAGCCCCTGAGGAAATTCGAATTCCCTCACCCAGATTATTTATGACACGACTCCTGGTCGCGCATCTTTCTTCGCCGTCTCCTAGCGCGTTGTGACCTGTATCACGGTGTGCCTCGCCACCCTCGTTCCACAATCGATGACAGGAGAAAAATCATGGAGCCGTTCCGTCATCATGTCTTCGTCTGTACCCAGGAAAAACCCGAGGGAGTCACCTGCTGCCCTGCCAGCGGATCGATGAGTATCTTGGGAGCCCTGCACCGCGAGTTGGGCAAGCAAGGATTGAGCAACGAGGTTCAGGTCAGTACCTGTGGCTGCCTCGGCCTGTGTGATGACGGGCCCATCATGATCGTCTATCCCGAAGGTGTGTGGTACCGCAATCTCAAATCGGACGACGTTCCCGAGATCGTGGCATCGCACTTGAAGTCGGGCACGGCGGTATCGCGCCTGGTGTGGAACGATGCACCGGCCATGAAAGCTGCAGCCACCGAGCACACCAAACACTATCTCGCCATGGTTAAGGCGAGAGACGAAGCCGGTACGCTGCCCGACGATCTCAACGACATGGTGCGCGCGTTCATGCCCAGCCGTGCGCTGCTCACCGCGCTCGAGCTGGACATCTTCACCGCCATCGCCGAAGGCGCTTCCGCCGAACAAGTAGCCAGGAAAACGGGCGCCGACTCACGCGCCATGGAAATGCTGCTCAATGTGCTCGTGAGTTTGAAGCTGCTTGAAAAACGCGACGAAACTTTCGTCAACACTCCTGCCAGCGCCCGCTTCTTCACCGAAGGCTCGCGCGACAACGCCCGCGGTGGATTGCTGCACACAGCTCACCTCTGGCATCGCTGGTCCACATTGACCGACGCCGTGCGCGCTGGGACCACAGTCGCGCCCCGCGTTCGCGACGATAACTGGGTAACATCTTTCATCGCAGCCATGGACCGCAACGCCGGGGAGCGAGCGGGCGCCGTGGTCAAGGCGATTCCCGGCAACGGCATCAAGCGCATGCTGGATCTGGGTGGGGGATCGGGAGCCTACTCCATCGCCTTCGCGCGCGCCGTCCCAGGATTGACCTCGGAGATACTGGACACAGCCGACGTCGTGCCTCTCGCGCAGGATTACATTCAGAAGGCCGGGCTCGCGGACCGTATCACAACTCGGGTGGGTGACATGCTGCGCGATCCGCTGGGCAAGAATTTCGACCTGGTGCTGGTCTCCGCCATCTGCCACATGTTTTCTCCCGCCGAGAACCGCGACCTGCTCCAGTGTGCCTTCAGTGCACTTGCTCCCAAGGGACAGATCATCGTGCAGGATTTCATCCTGGAGCCGAGCAAGACCGCTCCTCGCGCCGCCGCCCTGTTCTCGCTGAATATGCTGGTCGGAACGCGATCGGGCAGCAGCTACAGCGAGCCGGAATATGTGAGCTGGTTGCGTGATGCGGGCTTCAGCGACGTCCGCCGCGTACGCCTACCCGGCGGCCCTAGTGGCCTGATGATCGGCGTGCGAGCCTAGGGCAGTTTAACGGTGTTTCAAACGGACACAGCGAGAACTCTCTTCTCCGCCTTCAGTTTCGCGGCGGCATCACGCTATCCGTTGACCGTCGTCGGCGGATCAAACGGAAGCTTCTCCTCGAACTGTGGCGATAGGTTCCCGGCTACGACCTGTCCGCATAGAGGGAATCTCGAATCCACGGTCTTGGATCATCTGGCCTTTCTGTAATCCTGAAGCCAGCCTTCTCCAACAAGGACCTGACCTTGGCTTTTGTACGCATATTCTCTCCAAACTCGTGAGCAAGAAAGTCGTGGCAAGCGACCGCAAGATGCTGGGTAATCGAAAGCGTTTCCTGTGCTCCGCGGAGTGCCTTCAATTCCGAGCCCTCGATGTTCAACTTGATGAGGTCGACGCGCTTTATGGCCAGTTCGGAAACAATATTATCGATGGTTCGAACCTCCACAGGAATAACACCACTGTCTCCAGCGATCGTATTTGCCTGCTGCCGGTCATCAAAGTCGGTGATAGTCACCGTCCCTGCCTCATCCGCCACCGCACACTGGAGAGGCGCTACGTTTTCAAGGTGGTTGCGGCGACACATCTCTGTGAGGCATTTGTATGTCACAGGGTGTGCCTCGATTACGACGACTCGTCCTGACGGGCCTACGAGTTGTGAAAAGAGCAGCGTCTCCCACCCGGTGCAGGCGCCGCCGTCTATGGCAACGTCACCCAGGTGCAGGCTATACGAATGGAGGAAATAATCGATGTTCGCGGCGTGGAAATCGGCGATGGGACGAAGCATGATCTGCCGTTCGACTAGATATCCATCGCAATGACGGTGTATCCATTGGCCGCCTTGATACCAAACGAAGCACGGCTCACGGCAGATTACCGACTTCGCAATCGTCGCGGCTACAGCCAGCGCCGGCCGGGTCAACGGATGGTTTAGCGCTTTGTAGATACTCCGGCGTTTGTCGTAAAGCATGCCACCTTCGACAGAAAGCTATTACGCAGAATCACAGTCTAGCTGCCGCAGAAAAATCCGAACAAACCCGTTTCTGGATCGCCCGATGACGCCGCCGGGTGTCCCGCGCAAGCCAACTTTGCTTGATTGGCTCCGTTGACTTTCTAAGCCGCCGGAATTGTCCGCACGGTCGCGACTGACGCCAAAGCGCTCTTCTGAACGGCGCTCGAGTTGGCGATATTCAGCATGGCCCGCACCTGTGGCAGAGCAGCGCGCATCGCAGTTTCTCCGGTGACAATCAATTCCTCAGCGCGTTCAAAGCAGTCGTAGGCAAATCCGTTGACGTCCGGCTCGATCACGAGATTGGCGTCCTTGCTCCACGACTCCGACAGCTTGGATTGCGCGATCGAGAAGCACTGCCCGATGACTTCGAACACATGCCGCGGAGGCCGGGCGTTGCTCCAATGAGCGCTGAGGTAAATGCCAATCACCCGGTCCGCCCCCATGTTGCGCAGCGGCGTGGTCGGGACGGCATAAGCTAGCATCCCGTCGATATAGGAGTGCCCGTCGATTTCGACCGGCAGAAACATTCCCGGATAGGCGCAACTGGCGCGGATCGGATCAACCAGCGCTCCCTTGGTGAACACCACAGCCTCGCCGGTCCGGAACTCAGTCGCGGTGATAGCCAGCGGAATCGCCAGGTCCTCGAAATTGTGTTGCTTCAGCGTTCGCGCGAAGAAACGCACCATGCGATCGCTGCTGCAAAATCCGTAACGCGAAAGTGTCCAACGGGCGAAGTCGCTGAAGCGCAAGGTGCGCGCCATATCCGCCAGTTCTGCAGCCGTCATCCCGCCACAATAGGCAGCACCGATGATGGCTCCCACACTGGTGCCAGCCACGTAATCCACTGGTATGTTCTCTTCTTCGAGGACCTTCAGCGCGCCGATGTGGGCCATGCCGCGCGCAAACCCGCCGCCCAGTGCCACTCCCAGGGTCAACCGGCGAGGTACCGCCATCCCGATGGATGGACGGGTTAGCTCATGAGAAAACGCACGTACCGAGCGGACAACTCGACTGAAGCTGCTCAAGACCCTACTCCTCTTCGAAAGACGGTCTTCCGACCAACGGTCACCCCTGCAAGGATGCTATCCCCTGCCGCCATGATGCTGCAATTTTCAAATCCCGAGGAGTGTCGTTCGATGCACACTTCATGAAATTTCGGGGCACGACGAACACCCGCCGCCACGTACCGGACAAGGTACCATCAGTTGTCTCTACCGACGGACTCTGCGAAACTAGCCGGTTCCCTTCTGTTAATCCCATGGTGCGAGAAACCTCGGCTGGCGGTGTGGTGCTCCGTAAGATGCGCGGCCGTTGGTATGTCGCTGTCATTGAGCCCCACATGGAACGGCCCCGCCGAAACATCAAGATCAGGAACGTGAAGCGGACACCCGCCGACGCCGAACTCATCGCCCTGCCCAAGGGTTCCATCGATCCCGGCGAGAAGCCCGAAGAGACTGCCCTGAGGGAAGTACGCGAGGAAACTGGAGTTCGTGCCGAGATGGTCGCCAAGCTCGCCGACATCAAGTACATTTATGTCCGCAACTGGGGCGATCGCGCCAGGGTCTTCAAGATCGTCAGCTTCTACCTGCTGATGTACCGCACCGGCCGCCTGGGGAACATCGCGCCAGCCATGCGGGTCGAGGTGCAAAACGCTTTCTGGCTTCCCTTGGAAGAAGCTCCGCATAAGCTAAGCTACAAAGGTGAGCGCGAGATGGCAGAGCGCGCACTCGAGTACCTCAAAATTCATCCCGAGCTCGGAGAACATGCCACAAACGCCGCACATTGAACGCCACTTCACCGCGGGAGAAGTTGTCCGCGACGTCGTCATTGGAATGTCAGACGGCCTGACCGTGCCCTTCGCCCTGGCTGCTGGTCTTTCCGGAGCTGTAGACAACAGCCGCATCGTTGTCATCGCGGGATTGGCCGAAATCGCGGCTGGATCCATCGCTATGGGACTCGGCGGGTATCTCGCCGCCCGCAGCGACGCTGAGCACTACGACAGCGAGCGCCTGCGGGAAGAACGCGAAGTTGAAGAGATCCCGGACGAGGAAGCACGTGAAGTCCAGAAGGTCTTCACCGACTACGGACTGACGCGCGAAGAAAGCGAACCGGTCATCGCGGCGCTCACCAAGAGGCCGAAAGAGTGGGTGGATTTTATGATGCGCTTCGAACTTGGACTGGAGGAGCCCGATCCCAAAAGAGCGCTGCAAAGTGCCATGACCATCGCCGGCTCCTACATTGCGGGAGGCTTCATCCCGCTGTCTCCCTACGTCGTTTTGCACAGTTCGCGGGTAGCACTGCTCTGGTCGGCGGTGGTTACTCTGATTGCGCTGGGCATATTCGGCTACATAAAGGGACGATTTACCGGCTCACGGCCGGGCCGCTCCGCACTGCAAACTGTTGTAATCGGTGGACTTGCCGCCGGTGCTGCCTTCCTCATCGCCAAAGCGATTTCCTAATTCAAAACGGGAAAAGAAAAGTGAGATTTTTATTGACTGAATGAGGATTCATTCATTACTATCAGTTCAACTTAATACGGCGCGCGCCGTTGCCATCCTCACCCCACATCTTACGGCGCGCGCTCATTGTTTTTTAGGCCGTTCGTTTGATGCGGAGAGCAACATTGATGAGCCATCTCCCTCTTGGTCGCATTCATCGGCAGTCATCCCGAATTCTTCATCCTGAGCTGGGTACATCACACAATCGAAGTTCATAAATCTCTCGTAGCCGTTTCGCGTCTGAATCAACGTAACCTCAGTCCGGTATGACTCCGCCGGCAAGAAGTTGGAGCGCTTGAGCATCCATGCAGAAACGAATCGATAAGGTTGCAGTCTTGGGCGCGGGCACCATGGGCGCCCGCATCTCCGCGCACCTGGCCAACGCCGGTGTTCCCTCTTACCTGTTTGACATCGTTCCTCCCGACGCCGACGGTCCGGCGCGCAACCGTTTTGCCGCCGCCGGAAAAGAAGCGGCCGTCAAATCGAAGCCAGCCGCCTTCTTCAAGCCGTCGTTGGACTGCCTGATCACCATCGGCAACTTCGAGGACGACCTCCAGAAGCTGTCCGAAGTCGGTTGGATCATCGAGGCCGTCATTGAGGACCTCGACCTGAAGCGCGAGTTGCTGCGCAAGGTCGATGCCGTCCGTAAGCCTGGGACCATCATCACCAGCAACACCAGCGGCCTGCCGGTTGCCAAGATTGCCGAAGGATTCTCTGAGGATTTCCGCCGCTGCTGGTTTGGCACGCACTTCTTCAATCCGCCGCGCTATATGCGGCTGCTGGAAATTATCCCAACGCCTGACGCCGATCCCGCGGCCATGAAGACGATCGCCGACTTTTGCGATCTCCACCTCGGCAAGAGCGTGGTCCGCGCCAAGGACACGCCTAACTTCATCGCCAACCGCATCGGTACCTTCTCCATGCTCAACGTCATGCGGGTGATGCAGGAGATGGATCTGAGCGTCGAAGAAGTGGACTCCCTTACCGGCTCCGCCGTCGGCTGGCCCAAGACCGGCACCTTCCGCCTTGGCGACATGGTCGGCCTCGACATTCTCGGCCACGTCGTTCGCAACGGCGCTATCAATATCAAGGACGAACGCAGCGATTTGAAGCTGCCGCCATTCTTCCTCGAAATGCTCAACCGCAAGTGGCTGGGCGACAAGACCAAGGGCGGCTTCTACAAGAAGCAGAAGGGCCCCGAGGGCGAGCAGCGCTTTGCCTTCGATTGGAAGACCGTCGAATATCGCCCGCTGCAGAAAGCCAAGTTCCCTGCCCTCGAAATGGCCAAGAACGTGGACGAGTTGCC
>DATBZX010000324.1:0-3819 GCA_036512955.1 Terriglobales bacterium | reverse complement strand
GAATTCCTGCGCCCAGCTCACGATGAACTCTTCCGCATCGTCGTCGAGGTCTTTTTCAATGAACGGAGAAGGGTCCATCGAATTGAAGAGCTGGCTCGTGTCGCGGAGTTTCAGGCTTATGGTGTGCGGGTGTCCCCGGTCGGTCGCGGCGGTGTTAGAGAACGGAAAACGCATACGAGACTCTCTGCGATCAGGGCAGCTCAGTTGAAACGCGCGTGGCCAACAATGAAGGGGGCATCGGGCGGAAAGTCCATCCGAAGCGGCTTGATCTCGGTCAAGGTTGGGCCTCCGTGCCTACAGAATAGTCTTCACGTTTCAATCATGCAGTGCTTACGGGTCAGTCGCCTTCCGTCTGTATTCTTAATCAGATGCCCCCAATGAAGTTCCAGCAGTTCTCATTTGGGCAGATCCGGATCGATGGCATTGAGTACGGCTATGACATCGTGATCGACCGAGGCGAAGTGCACAAACGGAAGAAGAAAGCGTCTAAGAAGTTCCGTGACGCTTTTGGACACACCCCGCTCTCTCCGGAAGAAGAGATACCGTGGAAATGCCGCCGGCTGGTGGTCGGTACGGGCGAAGGAGCACTACCAGTCATGGATGAGGTGAAACGTGAGGCGAAGCGGCGCAAAGTTGAATTAATCCCATCGGCTTAGTCGTCGGTCCAGCTTGGTCGCCCAACGAAGGCTCTCGAACTGCAGATTGACCACTTGTAGCGGCGCTCGCGTGTTTTCCGAAGGACGCGGAATACATTGCTTAACACTCTCTCCGTATGCAATGTGTCAAACGACGGTGTCCACGACCATCAGGCATCGAGTATCGAACGGTTCCCTGTCACGGGATAGAAGCAATTTTCGGACACGGGCTCAACTCACGCCGCCTCCACTATCAGTTTCACGGCAAATGAAGGCGCTGCGCGCCCGAGTGTAAGATAAAGGTCTTCCCTTTCCAGACCAGTTCACCCGGCATGCTCGGTGGAAGCTTGATTTCGGCATCCACTCCGGTGGCTTGCGAGGTCAGCTTCACCTCAATTACGCCTTTGGGAGTCGGCACTTCGGACACAACCTCGCGCAGCCGACCGGGATGAGGCTCCATCACCACGCTCGCAAACCCCGGCGCCTTCGGTCGAATTCCGACGACGATGGTGAGAAAGTCGTAGTTGGGATGCGCGCTCCAAGCATGGGAATCGGATCGCGTTGGTTCCGGCTGTTCCGCCCATGTCGTCAGTCCCAAGGCAAGCATGTTCTGCCACGGCTGCAGCAGGTCCAGATACTGGTCACCCATGCCCGCATGTTCGACCGCGCGCGCCAGGTAAAACCGGAAGTAATAAGTTGCATTCGTCATCGGCGGGGCCGGTCCCAGCGCTTTGAAGCCGGGATCGCTCACGGACAGGATTCTGGTGAGGACGTCTTTCTGTTGGCCCGGCGGGACCGCGTTCAGCCACACGCCGAGAATGTTGGCGTGTTGGCTGTAGTGCTTTTGGGCCGGCGTATCGGCCAATAGACCGTAGGTTTCGTTCCAGCACAGTCTTCGCACTGCATCCCTGGCTTTGGCCGACGCCTCCCGGTAGCGTTGCGCACGAGCTGGGTCGCCGAAGGCAGTTTCCAGTTCGGCGCCGTTGTTCAGCGCCTCGATGAACTGCAGCGTGATTACAGACGAACCGCCATCCGCATCTTGCGGCGGCATCCCGAAGGCGAAGTCCTCTCCCCAATCCACGAACGGCCACCAGGTGATGTTTGCCATGAGTCCGTCGGGCCTTTGCTGGTTGAGGAACCAATCGAGCACGGTCTGCGTGCCTTCGAGTTGTGCTTTTACATATTCGTCGTCGTCGCGATACATCCAGAAGTCGTGCACCATTCCCACCCAGAGCAGCGAGAAGGTTGGAATCATCTGGGTGACTGACGAGGGATAGCGGCTCTGGGTAATGCCCACCGGAACTCGGGAATCATTGAACGCCTGGATGGCCTGGCGCGCCAGTCGATCGTCGCCGGCGACCGTATACGAAACCAGTGCCTGAATGCGCGTGTCGCCCACGTATTGCATGCGCTCGTAATACGGCGTGTCCATGTATGTGTCGTGGGCGTCGAGACGCGCCGTCCGCCAGCCAACCTGCCAAATCTGGTTCAGCGAAGCATCGTCGGACGTGAAGCGGCCGCGCTCTTCGAATGGATACGCCGTAAACCACGACCGGAGGTCCTGCAGCTCTAGCGGCTGGTCGGCAGTGGCAATGTCCATCTGCAGATAACGCCAGGCGCGCCACACCAGAGGCACGAATCGACGCCCAGAGGAACCATCCGGCAGAAACTCGTCGAAGATGCCGACGATCTGCTTGCCCGCAATTTCGTTGCGATTGCCCTTTTCACCCTTGCTGTCGACAAGGGCTTCAGCGTAGGTAAGCCGAATTGTGCTCCTAGCGCCGCCACTCACCGTCAGTTCGGGGTAGGCAGTCGTCAAATGAGAATGGTCCAGCAGCAAGGTAACCTTGGAATGCGCCGGAACCGCGAGCGGCTTTTCCGGGAACTCCACCGGCGTCGGAATTCCGCTGGCGCGCACAACCCGTCCCAAGGAACTGAGCCGCATCTCCATGGTAGGGAGCGGTTCGGCGACCAACTGCCAGTTGTTGTTCTGCAAAACGGCTCCCCGGTCGGACGCGTGCCCAATTGACAGCGGCTTTTCCCAGGTGTGGCGAGAAGTTGTGGTGCCATTTCCGATCCCATCGAAAAGCGCTCCGTCGATGCGCTCTGCCGGTTCGGCTACGTAATAAAATCCTGCGACCGACTCCGGGGTTGGCAGGAACTCCACTCCTTTTTCCCGCCTAACCTGCCAAGTGTCGTCCGTGTCCACGGATGCTTCGGCTGCCGTGTTGCCCTGAACCACGAATGCGGTGCGGTCGCCGATCTGCCCAATGGGTGTGCTTCCGGAGTTCCAAACGACGGAAGCGATCTCGTTGTGTCCCGCACGCAGGAGCGGTGCCAGATCGTAGGTCTCGTACCGCCAATGCGCCAAGTCGCTGCGCGCAGGACCGCGTCCCACCTCGCGCTCATTTACGTAGAGAATGAATTGTGGGTCAGCACTCACCCGCACGATGAAATGCTCGGGAACCTGCGGAACGTCGAACCCTTTCCGGAAGCACAAAACAACGCTATCTCTCTGTGGCGCGGTGGGCGAGGTAATCCATTGCGCGTTCCATAGTCCTCTCCGTGCCTCCGGGGGAAGTTGGGCCCATGCGCACTTTCCAAAAGCCGCAAGGAGGGCAAGGCAAAGTACGACGACGGATTTAACCTTCATCATCCAACACTTTACCGAGCTGGCCGATGCTCAGGCAACGCAGGGTTCAACTCCCGTCGCCTCAACCATTCCAACCATTCTGCTTCCGCCGGTTCCCGCGAAATCTTCACACGCACGCTCCGCCTCACCTGCACTCGAAGTTCTTCGCGTCTTCCGTGTCCCCCTGCCCTTTGTACTGCGCGTGCCTCGGATACGGGCAGAGCGGGCGGCTGCGTCCCGGAAACGCTTTGCCGGTCGCAATCACAGACGAAGGCGCAGTTCCCTTCTCGACCCAGTTGACCATCGCACTCAACATGTCAAATTGATCAAGGCTTGGGCCCCCACCGCAGTGCGCCATGCCGGGAACAAAATAGAACTGGCTCCACTTCGAGGCGGCCTCGATCCCGCCGCTCGCCGCCGTCATCTGCTTGTAGTACTCGAACGTGTCCAGCGGCGAGAACCACGGATCGCTATTGCCGTGGTAGAAGATCAGCTTCCCGCCGTGTCCCGAGAAAGTTGTCAGGTTGGTCGACATCGAGTCCACCAGCGGTT
>DATBZX010000323.1:0-2497 GCA_036512955.1 Terriglobales bacterium | reverse complement strand
AAGTGATTGGTGGGGCCGCCTGCAGCGGGCCCGTAATTGCAGGGGTGGGGAGCGGGCTCGGGGCTGGGGGCGAGGATTGCCCGGCTGTCTGCTGCTGGTCCGCCGGCTGCATGGCCGGTGCGCTTATAGGGTCGGACGACTGCTGAGCCATTTGCCGCGGTTGCTGTTCGTCTGAGTTTGGGGGTGGGCCTCCCTGCTCCTGAGCCACCAGCGAGGCTGAAGATATCGCCAGCACCACAAGCAGAATTGCCGTAGTCTTGTTTTGCAGCAGGAATTCGGCCATCTGTTGTTCGAGATGGATCAGCCACCTCCGTCCGGCCGCGGGCTCGACAGCCTCGCTTGTGCTTACTTTGCGGACGACTGGCTCCTTCCGTGGTGTGCGCCGCGGACGTGAGATTTGGAATAGGAACACTGCGAAGAACAACAAACTTGCGACGCAAACAACGAAAAGCAGAACGATCATGACTTCCCTTCCCATGCGTGTGGTCCCGCACGGTTCTGACAATCCAATTGGAGCACTCCGCTAATAAATTCCGCATAAAGAGTTCGTAAATGTTTTATAAAGACCAAAAAGGGAAATTGGTAATTGATTCAAAGACTGGAGTCTGACGGCTGGGACGGTGGCGCGAAATACTTTTCCCGCGAGCTTCGGTACAAGACTCCTTCGAGTGACGCATCGTTATCCAGCACCCCGGAATGACGGACGCCGTTGATGAAGAACGGGGCGAACTACCACTCCCGTGGAGACAAGGCGCGCCGACACGTCTGGTCGCGCCGTTTCGTACCGAGCCTGCGACAGGGGTCTGGAATAGGGCGCTAGATCTAAGCTTTGGACGGTAAAAGCGTGGGGGGCTTACAAATTCTTTATGCAAGATTTATTCGATCTTTACGCGACTCGATGTCCAATCTATTGTGCGCAGAAAGGCGCCCAACAAGACATGTCAACCCAGGAAGTTTTCGTTCAGCAGTTTGCGCGATTGTTTCATCACTATCGCGATGCCTTATCGCCGGAAGCAGAACAGGGAAGTGCATCGTGGAACTTGGTTCCCGCCGACGAACGCCACCGTCTGGTTGCGGCCGCACGGTTAGCCATCCTCGAACTGGAAACCAACGCCCGCATGGAAGATGACTCGCGTCGCTATTTTGCCAAACCAGGAGAGGCAGAGTGGGGATGCTGAGCCAGCTCCTAATGACAGCTCGACTGTGGGCACAGCAGGAACCGTGGGCCGCGTTAACCGCAACCTTTCGACCTGTGTGGAGACTATTGTCGATGATCACAAGAATCAATGCCCGGCATGTTTCAAATTGATTTCCGAGTACGATCTCTGACGTGCTGCTCGGAGGTGCAACATGGCAACCGCAAAAGCAAATCACCTGCCGGCCTTGGCGCTCGCTGTCATTCGGCCCGCCCTGGTAGAGGCCAAACTGTTGACCGATAAGCATGCGCACGACGTGGTTTACGTGGCGACGCTGGCCGAAGAACTGCGCAACATCGAAGAAAAGATTGCCGCCATGGAGGAAGCCCTACGGCTCGTTTCGCAGCGGGAAGATGCTCTGGCCCTGGGAAAGGCCTGCCGCCCGCCCCAGGATGGTCCCGATGCGCATTGGATCCGGGCGAAATCCAGCGAGCTAAGCCAACGTCTTCGCCGAATCGAGCAATCCGCCAAAAGTGAGTAAGTCGGCCTTAACAAGAGGTCTGATCTGTTATGTCTATCGAAGAAGCCTTTCTCCAGCAGTTTGCCAAATTGTTCGTGCGCTATCGCGACGCCTTAACACTGGACACGAATGATGACAGAGGAAGACAGCTAGAAAGATTGAATGAAGCTGCGGAACGCGATCGCATGTTCGCCGCCGGGCGCTTGGCGTTGCTCGAGATGGAAACCAACGCCCACGTGGAAGACAATTCCCGGCACCTCGCGTATGGCCGAGAGATGCGGAACGGGGTTTGCTAAACGCTGGCGCACGCTGCAGGACGAGACATACGGGGAGGAGTCAGTGTGCGATTTGGCGAAATCACGCCCGGAATTGCGTGGGCCGGTTAATAACTATCGGCGGACGAGCTCTTTCAAGCTGGGCAAGTCGGGGTCCGTCACGGGCCTTGCGTCTGAGAGATCGAGGTGAAGCTCTCCAGCGCGGCCTGACGAACGCGCAACACGCTCAGTTCCTCTTCGCCCAGCTTTTCAGCGCAACCTGCAACTATCCGCATTCCGCGTTCGACGAGTATCTGGCGGAACTCCGGATCGGGCGTCGAGGCGGCGATGTCACCGAGAGCTCGCAGCAAGCGCAAGCTGACAGCCACGTCCGCCTTCGAATACATGCGGATCTGTTCAAAGGCTGCCTCTAGCAGGCGCCCGAAGCGGATCCATCTAATGCTGGCGCGAACGATGCCCGGCGGATCGTAGAGCAACTCCTCCGGCGGCTCTCGGGACACGAAGCGGATCAGAATGCGGCTCAACTGATCGACGCAGGTGATGGCGGTAGTGGGGTCGTTGACGGC
>DATBZX010000322.1:0-3815 GCA_036512955.1 Terriglobales bacterium | reverse complement strand
AATTCCTGAATCGGAAGGGAAGTGCGCTGGCTGCACCCAGAAACCAAGCTAAGTCCTACGCGCAGACATGGATACGTATAAATAGCTATGAAATCAATGACATGCGAACAATTTCCGCCTAAACCATTGATTCTAAACGGTCGTGACTTTTTATTTTAAAGTGTTATACACAACCATATCACCACCACACTCTGTTCCACCGACCAGGTGAATACGAATCGGTTTGCCAGCCCGGCTACACCCTGCAAAAGCCTCACTTTTGGAAGGGCTCCGAAGCTGGCCATGGCAGTACAGCAGCGCTGTAAGAGGTTCTTCCTCAGTCGTGAAGGGACGCTTAAACGGAGTATTCCCGCAACCTGCTAATTCACAATGCCGCCGACGATCGTCCGGACTACTTCGCCCGCGGGGGTAAGCACCGCTATATCCGCATCCGACCCAACCGATAAATTGCCCTTACGCTTCTCGATTCCGAGCACGCTCGCCGGATTAAATGAAGCCATGCGAATCGCGTTTTGCAAACTCGTCCCGGTGAACAGCATGGTGTTGCGTACAGCTCGGTCGAGTGTCAGCACGCTTCCCGCGAGCCTGCCATCGAACTCGCAACGGCCATCATGCACCTGCACCGCGAAGCCGCCGAGCATGTAAGTCCCGTCAGGCATGCCGGTGGCGCTGATGCCGTCGGTGATTAGCACTGCGCCCTCGACTCCCTTGGCGCGCAAGAACAGGTCGACCATCACCGGATCGACGTGAATACCATCCACGATAATGTCGGCGGTCATCGTGCGATCAGTCAGTACCGCGCCCAGCAGTCCGGGATCGCGATGGTCGAGCGGACGCATCGCGTTGAACGTGTGCGTCGCATGACGCGCACCCGCCTTGATCGCCGCTCGAGCTTGCGGCAACTCGGCATCGGAATGTCCGAGGCTGACACAAATACCTCGCCGACTGGCTTCGCCAATTAATGTGAGTGCGCCCTCGATTTCCGGCGCAATGGTCATCACGCTGACTCGTCCGTCAGCAGCTTGCCACATGCGCTCGAACAACCCGCGCGACGCGGGCTGCAACAGCGTTGGTGGATGGACTCCTCGCTTGGCATGGCTGAGGAATGGTCCTTCGAAGTGCACTCCGAGCGGCCGCGCGCGGGTGCCGTCGCCATTTCTGCTTGCGGTGCGCCCCACCGCTTTGCCGAGCGCATCCAGCGAGCGCAGAGTGACATCAATTGGCGCTGTCACGGTGGTCGGGCAGTAGCTCGTTACTGCGTGCGTGGTCATCAACCGCTCGACAGCCGCCAGGCTCTCGTCGGAACCTTCCATGACGTCGTGTCCGGCGCCGCCATGGATGTGGATGTCGATCAGCCCGGGAGCCAGCACCGCATCGCCGAAATCCAGCACCCGCGCGTTGGCAGGTATGCCAACGTCGGCCCGGGTTCCAACGGCCGTAATCAAGCCGTCTTCCATCATTAGTACTGCGTCGTCGATCGCCTTCAGTGGAGTGAACAGCTGCCGGGCCAACAGAACTGTCGCCAAGTTGAAACCTCGCGTGCCTCGAGGCAGATTATGGTGCCTGAGATTGCAGATCGAGTTTACGGTCTTCACGGCAAAATGCCCAACTCAAGTCAGACAACAACACAAATCAGCTCGTGGGACTCTGTTATACTGAGTGTTGGCGCGCTCCCGTAAGACTCACGCTCGTGAGCCGCGCGTCGTACCTGCTCCAACTGAGGGGTAGGGTGTTGAGAGTGTCGGGGAGTGGCTCAGCCTGGTAGAGCACCTGGTTCGGGACCAGGGGGTCGGAGGTTCAAATCCTCTCTCCCCGACCAATTTTACTCTAATCGTTTTAAGCAGATAGCAGCGGCGTGGCCGATTTCTTTTTCGGCTCGAGAATCTCGCTGTGCCTAAAATTGTGCCCACTCAGCCGATCTAGTGCAGTGAGAACCGCATCTTCGCTAGGGTGAACATACCGGGCCGACATTGCCACGGAACTGTGCCCAGCAACTCGTGCCAGCGTCCAGGCATCACAACCCGACTCTCCGAGTCTTGTCAGAAACGTATGGCGCAGGCTGTAAAGAACGAACGGGCGCACCCGACTCAGCCGCGAGGCTCTCTTGTGCTGCTTCTTCAGGGTTGATTTCTCGAAGTGCCCACTCCGAGTAGGAGCGGACCACACCCAACCCTCAACCGGTCTTCCTTCGGTCTCCCAGCGATCTTGGAGGATATGCCGGGCACGTGCGCTGAGCGGAAGCACACGACGGGCCGCGGCCGTCTTTCCGTGGGTCACAAGAATCGTTCCATTTCTTCCGTTGGTCCAGGTCACTGATTCCCATCTCAACCGATAGTTTTCATCCGGGCGCATGCCGCTGTCCACAAGAATTGCCGCGAATGACGCTAGGGGCTCAGGAGCAGCCGCTAAGTAACGGGCCTCTTCCTCGTAGGTCACGACGTGTTCACGGTGTCGTTCACCGGGCAACATCCTGATCGATGGCGCAACATCGATCACTCCCCATTCGGCGGCGAGTCGCATTGCACGGCGAAGCACCTGGAGGGAGCTATTGACGGACGATACTTGCAAGCCAGCCGACTGCCGCCAAGCCGCGAAGGCTGCTGCATTCTCGCTCGTGATCTCATTCAGGCGTAGGTTCGCCAGAGGCTTGTACGCCTGGATCGTTCGGAGACCTGGCCGATAGTAATCAAGCCACGTCTTTGCCGAAGTGGATGCCTCCGCCCAGGGCTCAAGACGCTGCGAGATGAATTCTGCCAGAGTTGGAGCAGTCTTCTTGTCGCGGATTCCCACCTCGCCCTTGGCAAGGGACGCACGATGCGCTGCCTCCATCTGCCGAGCGGTATGCTGGTTCTTCTGCCGGGTGGATTCCCGAATCGCCTCACCGTTGAACGTGAACTTATACCAGTAGATCGAACCGCGCTTGTAAATGGCCATGACTAGCCCTCCTTCTCCTTGCGCGCCTTTGCAATACGGCTATTGCGTACCGAAACCAAGTGACCGCAATACCAACTACAGAACTTCCGCTTGTGGCGTGTTTCTCGGCGGAAAACAACGTCACAATCGGGGCGAGCGCACTCTCGATACCGATCGCCTTTGAGTCGCTCGAAGAAAACTGTAAGAACCATGCCTTCCAAAACCCCCGACGTACAGAGCGCATTTGCCTTCGGAACCGCACCTGACAAGTCAAAATGCAGAATTGGGCCAAATTCGAGGAATGCGTGGATCATCTCAAGTTTTGAGCGGTCGAACCCTTTTAATCTTCTCCAACTGCCAATCGGGGCCGTGAGCAATTTGGGGATGAGCTTCCGCCACTCAATCAAGTCAGCGAGAGAAAGCCTACCGGTGCCAATTCCTTCTTCGACGTGAGCAGCTATTTCCCCAATCCGACGAGAGTTCAAGAACGCGAGCAGTTCCGGGCCGATCGGCCGGATGCCAAGAAAATCATCCCGAAATTTTCGAGCGTCGAGATCGAAGAGTATACCCTCAAAATTCTTTTGAAGAACACCCAATGGATCATTGGGGTTGATGCGCCACGTACCCCGCATTATCTGGCATCGCACTTCGATCGGAATGGTGAGTTTGTGTGCCATGAAACGTTAGGTTATCTTGTCACAATAGTACGCCTATACTCACCTTTGTCAATAGTTCTCTGGAGGATTATGAACTTGGATATGTTGATCTCGGTAAACGAAGCGGCCCGCCGACTTGGCGGGATCTCGAAATGGACAATCCACGCCTGGCTCTCACAGGGCCGGATGCAACGGACCAAAGTCGGCGGTCGCACAATGATCCGGGAAAGCGAACTCGCGAGAGTC
>DATBZX010000321.1:0-5048 GCA_036512955.1 Terriglobales bacterium | reverse complement strand
CTCCGGCGCTCGTGGATCGAAACAGCAGATTCGTCAGCTCTCCGGCATGCGCGGACTGATGGCCAAGCCTTCGGGCGAGATCATCGAGACGCCCATCACGGCGAACTTCCGCGAAGGCCTCACGGTGTTGGAGTACTTCATTTCCACGCACGGCGCGCGTAAGGGACTGGCCGATACGGCATTGAAGACCGCGGATTCCGGCTACCTGACCCGCCGCCTGGTGGACGTGGCGCAAGACGTGATCATCAGCGAATACGATTGCGGCACGGTCGATGGCATCTACGTGACTTCCATCGTGGAGTCAGGCGAGATCATCGAGCCGCTGCGTGACCGTATCGTGGGCCGCGTGTCGCTTGAGAAAATCAAGGACTACGAAGGCAACATCATCGTTGACATCAACCAGGAGGTCACGGAAGAGCTGGCGGTTGCAGTACAGGCTGCCGGTATCGAGCGGGTGAAGATTCGCTCCGTGCTCACCTGCGAGTCGAAGCGTGGTGTTTGCGTTATGTGCTACGGCCGCAACCTGGCTTCCGGACGCCTGGTCGAACTGGGCGAGGCTACCGGAGTGATTGCAGCGCAGTCCATCGGCGAGCCGGGAACCCAGCTCACCATGCGTACGTTCCACATCGGCGGTACGGCGTCTCGCGTGAGCGAGCAGTCGCGCCTCGATGCCAAGAACAACGGCGCGGTGCGCTTCGTGAATCTGATCACGGTCCGCTCGAAGGAAGGCTACCTGGTCGCGATGAACCGCAATGGTTCGATCGCGGTGGTGGACGAGAAGGGCCGCGAAAAAGAACGCTACGCAGTGGTGTATGGCGGCAAGGTGAAGGTCGAAGACGGCCAGCAGGTTTCGCTGGGCGACGTACTGGTCGAGTGGGATCCGTACACCTTCGCGATCTTGACCGAAATCGGCGGAACCGTGCAGTTCAAGGACCTGGCAGAAGGCCTGACGCTGCATGAAGAAGTCGACGAAGTCACCGGCCTGTCGCGTCACGTTGTGATGGATTCGCCGGACGAGAAGCGCCAGCCTGCGATCGTCATCAAGGGCGCCAAGGGCAGCAAGCGTTACCTGATGCCCTCGCGTGCTCACTTGATGATCCTGGATGGCGACGAAGTCACGCCGGGCGAAGTGCTGGCGAAGATCCCGCGCGAAACCACCAAGACCAAGGACATCACGGGCGGTCTGCCGCGCGTGGTCGAACTGTTCGAGGCCCGCAAGCCGCGCGAGACCGCTGTCATCAGCGAAATCGACGGGGTGGTGAAGTTCGGCGACGTTGCTAAGGGACAGCGCAAGATCTACGTGGTGGCCGACAACGGTACCGAGAAGGAATACCAGGTACCGCGTGGCGTTCACATCAACGTGCAGGAAGGCGAGCGCATTAAGGCGGGCGAGCCGCTAATGGATGGACCGCTCAACCCGCACGACATTCTTGCCGTGCTGGGTGAAAAGGAGCTGCAGGCTTACCTGGTGAACGAAATCCAGGAAGTTTACCGGCTCCAGGGCGTGAACATCAGCGACAAGCACATCGAAGTGATTGTTCGCCAGATGATGCGCTGGGTGAAGGTGGAAGACGTAGGCGATACGTCGTTCCTGCTGGAACAGCAGATCGACAAGTTCCGCTTCCGCGAAGAAAACGAGAAGGCGATTGCCAATGGCGGCAAGCCGGCTACGGGCCGTCCGCTGCTGCTGGGCATCACCAAGGCCTCGCTCTCGACCGACTCCTTCATCTCGGCGGCCTCCTTCCAGGAGACCACGCGAGTGCTGACCGAAGCGTCGATCCAGGGCGCTGTCGATCACCTGCGCGGCCTCAAAGAGAACGTCATCGTGGGCCGTCTGATTCCCGCGGGAACCGGCATGGAGTACTACCGCAATGTCAGGCTCTCCGAGGAGATGGAACAGGCTGCAGCCAAGGTGCAGGAGGAAGTTACGGCCGCGTACGAGGAAGCTGAGCGCGCGCTGGAACTGCTCCGTCACGAAGGCGAAAACGAGGCAGAAGAACTTACGGCTGAGTAATTCGTTCGCAATTCAGCGCCGCTCGTGTACCCACACGGGCGGCGTTTTTCACAGCAGCGCTTGTCTATAAATGGTTACGCGGGACGAATCGATTCGTCCCTGTTTTTTAAGGGTGTGTACACTTTAATCGCGCCCTGCTCCCAGCTCTGGCTATTATGTCGAGGTTCTTTACACATCTGCGGTTGGCGTTCTGGCGTGCCTTTGAGCACGACGCTTTCGGTGTGGCCAAGGGCGCGGCGTTCTCCGCGATTTTGACATTCTTCCCTGCTATCCTGGTGCTGGCCTCGATACTCTCGCGTTCGCAAAGCAGTGGAGTCTTCGTGCGTGAGATTTTTCGCGCGCTGGGCCGCGTTCTTCCCGAAGGCACCAACACCACGGTCACAGAGTACGTCACCGGCGCCAAGCCGGTGCAGACCCAGTTCCTCGTGTGGATCAGCATTCTTACGATGTGGACGGCTTCCGGCGTCATGATCTCGTGGATGGAAGGCTTTCGTAAGGCCTACCAGATGCCGAAAATCTGGGGCCTGGTGAAGGAACGGCTCATCGCCTTCCAATTGGTGGTGATGGCGGGCCTCCCCATGGGATTCGCGTCGTTCCTCGTGGTCTTCGGCAACCAGATCGAGCGCTGGACTATATTTCATACCGGCCACGAGTTGACGCCTTACATTCTGGGGCTATGGACGGCGGTGCGCTGGATCATCGCCACGATGACCAGCATTGCCGTCATCGGACTGGTTTATCATCATGGCGTTCCCAGAACACAGCCTTGGCACAGGGTGCTACCCGGATCGGTAGTGGCGACCGTGTTGTGGGTCTTCGTCACCGTTCTGTTTGGTTACTATTTGAGGCGCTACGCGAATTACGGCGTGATCTATGGCTCGGTTGGGACCGCCATCGCGCTGCTTATCTGGCTGTACCTGGTGTCGATGGTGGTGTTGATCGGAGCTGAATTTAACGCTCTGCGCTATCCGCGCTTCTTGTTTGGCGCGCATTCCGACTTTACTTCGCCTCAGAAGCGCGTCGCGGCACGATGAATTATGGCAGGCATGCATAACACAAGATCAGATAGCTTTGTGCCAAAGGACGATCCCTTTAGCAGCCCCGGCACTTCACGGCGCCGCGCCAAGATTGTTTGCACAATTGGCCCGGTCAGCAATTCCGAGGAGATGATTCGCGATCTCATGCTGTTGGGTATGGACGTTGCCCGGCTGAACTTCTCCCACGGCACCCACGAACAGCATGCCGTGGTGATCGAACGTCTTCGCAAGGCTGCCAGCGAACTAGATCGCAGCATCTGCATTCTGCAGGACCTGCAAGGCCCCAAGATCCGTACTGGCCGCCTGGCGTTCAGCACGCCAGTTGCGCTGAAGAAGGGGCAGGCCGTCACCATCACCCCGAAGGATGTCCCCGGTACCACCGAAATCATCTCTACCACTTATCAAAACCTGGCGGACGACGTGAAGCCCGGCGAGCGCATTCTGCTTTCGGATGGCCGTATTGAGTTGGTGGTGCAGGAGGTTCGCGAGGGCGAAGTGGTGTGCGAAGTTCTGAACGGGGGCATGCTGGGCGAGAACCAGGGCATCAACCTGCCCGGCACCAACGTCAGTATTCCGTCACTGACGGAGAAAGATCTTCGCGACCTCGAGTTCGGGTTGAAGCAGGGTGTCGACCTCGTCGCCATTTCGTTCGTGCGCACAGTCAATGATGTGGTCAGGGCGAAGAACGCCATCGCGGCCTATCGCAGCGACGTGGGGCTGATCGCAAAGCTGGAAAAGCCCCAGGCCATCGAAAACCTCGACGGCATTCTGGAGGCGGCCGTGGGCGTGATGGTAGCCCGCGGCGATCTCGGGGTGGAAGTCGCACCGGAGAAAGTCCCGCTCATCCAGAAATACGTGATTCGCCGCGCGCTCGATTTCCGCCGGCCTGTGATTACCGCCACTCAGATGCTGGAATCGATGACCGACAGTCCACGACCGACTCGCGCTGAAGCCAGCGACGTAGCTAACGCCGTGTTTGACGGCACTGATGCCGTGATGTTGTCAGGAGAGACGGCCAGCGGCAAGTATCCTCGCGAAGCGGTCGAGATGATGGCGCGCATTGTGTCCGAAACCGAGGCCCACTCGTTGAACCCGTTGACACCGGGGCATCGCGCGGCTGGTCCACTGTCAGTGGCGGAGACGATTTGCGAGTCCATGGCCCACGCCGCAAAGGACTTGAAGATGGGCGCCATCGCGGTCTTCACGGAAACCGCGACTACCGCGCGAATGTTGTCCAAGTATCGACCCGCGGCGGACATTTATGCGTTCTCGTCGTCCGAAACCGTGCGTAACCGTATGAACGCACTCTGGGGAACCACCCCGCTGATGTGCCCGCCGAAATTGTCGGTCGAGCGCATGGCGCAGTTTGCCGAAGAAGAGTTGAGGCGACTCAACGTCCTGTCGCCCGGAGACATTTTTGGACTGGTCGCGGGCACGCAAAACACGACCGGAGCTACGAACTTCATGCGTTTGATACAAGTCAGGGACGACGCAGAACAACCGATTCAGGCAGCCGGGAACTACCCCGGGGCCGCGGGAATCTCGTAAGGGGCACATAACATGGCGAACGAAGTGGTATCGGTGGCAATCCTGGAAGCGCTACCCGGCAAAGAGGAAGAGCTGCTTACTGTGCTGCGCGAGTTTTACACCATGATGCACGCCAAAGGTTACTCGAGCGATTCATTGCATCGCGATGAACTTCGTCCGGAACGCTTTCTGCACCTGCGCCGCTGGAAGTCGGCCGACCTGCGTAGCGAAGCTCAGATCGATCCGGAAGTGCATCGCTACTGGCAACAGCTCCCGGACCTGTGCACGATCTCGACCGTGTACGAGAGCCTGGAGACGGTGTTCGAGAGCTAGAGCATTTTCAGCGTTACTGTAGACCATACCCGCAATGAGAGAACCAAGCTAAGGCGTTGTCGGCAGTAACGGCTCGGAGGGCCTCCGCGATGGTGCCCTCTAGAGCGTCTACGGTGCGGGCCTTGGCGGAGCGAAGG
>DATBZX010000320.1:0-4938 GCA_036512955.1 Terriglobales bacterium | reverse complement strand
GGCTATGTCCTGCCGTTTTTGCCACGACCTGGTCAGGCGCTCGCTCTGCATTTCGAGAATCCTAAGCATTTCAAGGAATATCGCCGGATAGCTTGCATCCTGCAGCGGCAATCCTACGAAGATTTGTGACTTCGTTCCTGGCTGCACGTGTATGGCTTCACTCTTGTTGCGGTAGATGTATAAGCTGGTCGTGACGTCGAGGGTCCGGCGAAACTGCTCCGCACCTTCATCTCTCTTCTCTTCGTGCTTACTGAGATAGAGATTCATCAACCTGATGACTTCTCGCGTGGCAGCCTGCTCGGACGGGTCGAGCGGACCTAATCCCAGATCGGCGGGAAACTGCGCTGCGATCAAGGGTCGAGGGACAGCGCCCTGAGGGTCGCCGCGCGACGACGACGTGGTCGATTTCGAAATCGCACCGTCCGTTGCCGTTGCTGCACTTGCTTCACGCTGCGCACTGAGAAACATCGGCGGAACATCAGGGATATTGCCCGGAAGCGTCTTCCAATCCACTCCCATCTCAGCCAGATTCCGGAATGCAGCGTTCTCCTGGTCAGCATCGAGTTGGCGGAAATACTCAAGGACCCCCGAAACGCCAGTACCCTGCCCTCCCAAGGCGGTGGAAGGCGGCGGGTTTGGGCCGCGACTGCGCGCATGAACCTCCAACGTTCCGAGCAGCCAAACCAGCGTTGACAGATAGTTATCGTATGCCCGTTCCGGCAGTTCAACCGTGAGGCTGACTTCTTTGTGTTTCTCCCCTTGTTCTGACGTACTTTCCCGCATGACTTCTTTCGCCGTTCCCGGCTGACCGGCGGCGGCCACGAGGAATGCAAGAGAGCCTCCCCGCGGATACCATTGACGCCACAATTCCGCTGCGATACCCGAAGATTCGGAAAGATAGAAATTCAACAACCCGACAGCAATGGAAGCAGACTTCCCCTGTCTGGAATCAAGGGTAGAGCGATGACCGGCGTCCGAGGGCGGAAGAATGCGGAACGACTGAGCTGTCTGCGACCCTTCCGTGGCGGGTGATTTGTCGGCTGTAATCGCAGGACTGGATGAGGTTTGCTTTAGTGATCCGGGCAAGATTGAGGCGTTGAAGAGTTGATCCAAATCGCCGTTCTGCAACATTTCGGACCATGCAATAACGGCTGGATCATTCTGGCTGCCGGCGTCTTTGGGCAAACCACTCTTCAGATAGTCGGCGAGCGAGCGATTGATCGCTGCATTCTTGACCGCATCGTTCTGGAAAGCGCTCTCCAAAACCCACAGGATTCGGTTAAATGCCGAAATGTAGCCGTTGTAATAGCCTTCCGACAGCACTACGACCAGGGACTGCGGGGAACGCATCACGGACGTACCGTTCGCAACACTGTAGAAGTAGATGGGCGTGCGATTTTCCTTGTCACGCGGCAGAGAAACCCGAAGCGCCGCAACTTCGGCACCGCTGGCGTTAGCCAAACATAGGTTCATCAGTCCGACGGCAATATTGATGCTCGTCTGCTGGTCGTGGTCGAGGGGGTGTGCGTCGTTGGGTTGTTCGGCGCCTGAGCCCGCAAAACGAGCAATGATGCCGCTGCTGGCGGTGTTAACTGAACGTACGGGCTGCAGAATGGGTGGACCGCCGTCCTTGACTGGATAGATCGAACTAGACCAGGAATTGTCTCCGGTCTTGTACCAGAACAGTTCGCGATCGTCGGGGCGGTAGCAGGTTTCATTAATATTTTTGTTCACCTGACGCCACATGTCGGGCCAGTTATCGAGGTCGGGCAAGTCAGCGGTTAGCGAATCGGTGGGGGCTTCCATACCAGCCACAAATCGCTTCGCGTTCAAGGGATCGTATAGCGGATCGCGGGCCGTCCTGACCACGCTTCCGCGACGCAAAACAAAGCGTTCCGCCTCAATCAGGATCTCGCCCTTCTGGAACTTGACAGTTGCACGGTAAGTATCCTCTCCGTTGAGTTGGTCGTTCTTGTACCACATATACGGACCGTCGAAACGGGTCCACAATCGCTCGAATTTACGCGCGGTCAGGGTGGAATCCTTCCAGTCATCCTCAGGAATCAGCCACGATGGGTTCCAGGTTTTCTGATCGGCGGTTAAATAAATCGGGAACTGCTGAAGCTGAAAGATCGTGCCGGACCGCTTGATGAGGACGACGTCGGCACGCTCCTCGAACTCTTCTTTGGTCAGAGGTTGAGCGATGTCCCACCCCGGTCGATACAACACCAGGCCACGGGTGGCACCTGGTGGAATGATCATGGGAAGCTGGTGACGCAGGCGATTGCTGAAATCGCTCATATCCGGTGGCCGCGGCAGGGCGTAGCCGAGCTTGTTCGCCGTCGCCTCCCACTGTGGCCATTTCGTGTCCTTAGGCAGCAAAGCAACCGTCATGGCATATAGTTGCACCGTTTCCTTAAACGAAAGCGTCTTCTTCGCTGCCTTATACTTCACTCCCTTTCCCGATGTCTGCGCCTGCGTCAGTTCCTGAATCGCACGTGTGAGACGATCTGCGCTCCAATTGGAGTAGTCCTCAATTCTGGTGGCGTCTATTAATTCATCGCGCAGAGCTTTCAGGCGGCCGGATACCTCGGTTGCATCCAGTGAGCAGATCATCGCGACGAGTGGGATGGGACTGCGACCGGGGTCCTCGGTGGCGAACTTCGCCTTGATGCGCCGGTCCTCTGGATTGGCGGGATTGACGCTGGGGGCCGCGTTGTCCGACACCTTGCCGAGTTCGGGATAATACTTGCTGATGACTTCCCAGGCCCTGACGCTCATAGCATTCACGGCCTGCAGGGCCTCGGCGGCAGGTTGCGCCTTACTGTCGTAGACGCCTACTTCGACAGGACCAAGGGACGTAAGGCCGAAAGGAATTTGTGGCCGCTCTGGCTTAGCCGGTTTTTGCGATACCGCGTACACAGGAGAACTACTGAGCACGAGGTCCATGAACGGAGCAAAGACGAGCAAGATCGTCCGTTCAAGCAATGGCCTGGTGGGGCTGTCAGCCATCGGATCGTGCTCCACGGTCAAGGATGCCGATTGAAACTGCAGGAAGAATACCAACAATTGATGTGCCATGGCAGCACCGAAACATCATGTTGCATGTCACTCTGCGTGCCAGCGTGCGGCCAATTTGGCGTGCGATAATTGAATCAAGTCCTCGTGGCCCTGTAGCTCAGATGGATAGAGCAGCGGTTTCCTAAAGCAAGTTTCCTTAAGGGCCGCTCGTCGTATCAATCACTTACAAACGGATTCCGTCATCCAATTCGGGGTGAACGTTGTTCAATCGGCAATTATTGGGCAACAGTTTGGGCAACAGAAAGGCCAGAGCTTTCACAGGCGCTGAGGGCTACTAATTTGCCAGGTCGCCGTTGCAGGCGCCTCCGCCGTACCCCAGCCAGCCCTGCCAGACCGCTGCTCACCAACAGAATGCAGGACGGTTCAGGTACAACAGGCGTAAGCGTCGCAGTGCCAGTTCCGTTAAAACTGTAATCGACCTCATAGATGAGAGCATTTATTCCAGAATTAACCCCTGAGGCGGTCACAGTTCCCGCGCCGCTAAGATCGAGGTTGAAGACCGCGGGACCCAAGCCTATGCAGGTGTTCGTGCTCTCGCAACCTAGCGGCCAGAATACGAACCCCGTGAGCTGGCCGTAGAATGTCACCGGACCACTTCCGATGATTCCGTACTGGTTGGTGGCTGGCCCCGTAGGGAACGAGGAATCGGAGAACGTGATCGATCCCGTCAGGCTATACGCGGTGACCCCGTGCACGGTTCCCCCGCTAAAATTACCCGGCTGGTTGAAATACGACATAAAGGCAGGAATCTCCATGCTGGGAACGTTACATGTGCTCTCCCAATCGCAAATGAACAAATAAGTACCCGGACCTCCGGGAGCGGCCGAGTTAATGCTGAATGATGGGCCAGAAAGAAAGAAGTCTACGACGTCGTTGCCAAGGCTCGCCGTGCCTGTGAACGAAACGCTGGTGGTACTGTTGGCCTGAGCCGAAGCGGCAACCAGGCAAACAACCGCAACTAACATCAGCAGAGTCTTTAAACCGATTCGTTCGTGCAGCCCTCGTGGCCAACGACGAAAACAAGCACATATGAGCATGCGCGTCATTGGAGACCTCCTTCAAAGGAAGCAACGAGATCATGGTCGCCTTCGATTCTGGACGCTCGATCCGTCGCTGCCATGGTTATGAATTCGAATTGTCCGGACCCGCGACGATTCGTCACCGACGTGCGAATTGCCAGAGGGTATTAATAGCTCTCGCCTCCGGGGGTGTGCACACCCCGCGGTGGGAACTGCTCTTCAGGGAGGCAAGACCCGCCACTAACGAAGTAATAGCAACACGAATCGACAGGTCGTGTCAGTGACACGGCTCACATCTCTGGTGCCCACGCCGAGTCGCATGTCGTCAAATTTGACATCAGAAACGGGTATCCGGTGCTTCGAAGCCTCTTTCTGCACACTGTCGAGAGCCAAATAGCCCCCGATAAATACAATTCCGAGCAGAATGATCGCGCCTCCCACCATCAAAGCAACGCGCACGCCAGCTGCACCGAAGGCAAGAAAGATCACCACGGCTGCGATTACGACCCATAGCGTGGCAGGTTTCCTCCCGGAAAGGACCCTTAGTCTACGTTCTCATTGTCCCAAGAACCATAGAACTATACGAAGGAGCTCCCTGTTGGGTATTCCGGTGAAGGTGAACATCGATTCCGGAGGGAAGCCGAACGGCATTCCGGAGCGAAGGTGAACAGCAGTCGGAGCGAAGCGACGCTGACACGGTGATTGTGGCGCAAGTGTTCGGAATCGTCAAGCGAGATTGTCCGAAGCGAAGCGGAGGCGGCTCGGCGGGGATTGGGGGTGCAGGGGAAAGGGGCGGCAGCCCCTTTGCCCCTGCTTCCTTGTTGTAGAAGAAAGGATC
>DATBZX010000319.1:0-9050 GCA_036512955.1 Terriglobales bacterium | reverse complement strand
GCGGGGAGGGACTGCCGACCAATGAAACTCTAACAGAGCGCACGTCGCGCTCGAATAACGATAACTTAGTTGATGATCGCCTGGCCCTCGCCATCCATGGTGACATCAACCGTCACTGCCGCGTCGTCATCGTTAATCACGCGGACCGATTGCATGTGCCCGAAGTTGGGCGTCAGCACATACCAGCGCCGCTCTTCGTGATTGAACGTGAAAAAGTAAGAATGTTCGTTCATCTCTGAAAGCAATGCAATCTCTCCTTCTTGAAATTTGAATCCTTGCGGCAAGGGGCGCACACAGCGCCCCTAACCACAAACTAATCACCAATTACTAATTACCAATTACTTCTTGTCTTCCACGTCCACGTACTCGGCGTCGATCACACCTTCGTCCTTCTTTTTCTGCTCGGCATCGGCGTGTCCGTCTCCACCCGGAGCCGGATCGCCACCCGCAGGCGCAGCCTGCGCCTTGTACATGGCCTCGGCCAGCTTGTGCGAAGCCTGGGTCAGGTGTTCGCGTGCCGTGTCCATGACCTTGGCGTCAGTGCCTTCGAGCGCTTTCTTCGCGTCGCCCAGTGCGTTCTCGACGTCGCTACGCTCCTGCCCGGAGATCTTGTCACCGTGCTCGCGCAGCATCTTTTCGATCTGATACACCATGCCGTCGAGCTGGTTGCGCGATTCGATTTCCGAGCGCCGTGCCTTGTCCTCGGAGGCGTGCGCATCGGCTTCCTTCGCCATGCGCTCGACTTCCTCTTTGCTCAGGCCCGAAGACGACGTGATCGTGATCTTCTGGTCCTTGCCCGTGGCCATGTCCTTGGCGTTCACGTTGAGGATGCCGTTAGCATCGATGTCGAATGTGACCTCGATCTTCGGCACGCCTCGCGGAGCCATCGGCAGCCCCGTCAAGTGGAACTTGCCCAGCGTGCGATTGTCTTTCGCCATGGGACGCTCTCCCTGCAGCACATGCACCTCAACCGAATCCTGGTTGTCCGCCGCCGTCGAAAACGTTTCCGTCTTCTTCGTCGGAATCGTGGTGTTCCGCTGAATCATCGGCGTCGCCACTCCACCCAGCGTCTCGATCGACAGGGTCAGCGGAGTCACGTCGAGCAGCAGCAGGTCTTTCACCTCGCCGCCCAGCACGCCACCCTGGATCGCCGCGCCAATCGCCACCACTTCGTCCGGATTTACGCCCTTGTGTGGTTCTTTCTTGAACAGCTTCGTCACCAACGCCTGAATCGCTGGCATGCGCGTCTGTCCACCGACCAGCACCACTTCGTCGATCTTGTCGGCGCTGATACCTGCATCCTTCATCGCCTGCTCGCACGGTTTGATCGAGCGATCGATCAGGTCGCGCACCATCTCTTCCAGCTTCGAACGCGTCAGCGTCTTCACCAGGTGCTTCGGACCGGAAGCATCCGCCGTAATGAACGGCAGATTGATTTCAGTCTGCATGGTGGTCGAGAGCTCGATCTTGGCGCGCTCAGCCGCGTCACGCAGACGCTGCAGCGCCATCTCGTTGCCCTTCGCCTTCAGGTCGAGGCCTTCGTCCTTCTGGAACTCCGCGATCAACCACTCGACAATGCGCTGATCGATGTTGTCGCCGCCCAGGTGCGTATCACCATTGGTCGACTTCACTTCGATCACGCCTTCGCCGACTTCGAGGATCGAAATATCGAAGGTCCCTCCGCCGAAGTCATACACGGCGATGGTTTCATCCTTCTTCTTGTCGAGTCCGTACGCCAGCGCGGCCGCCGTCGGCTCGTTGATGATGCGCTTGACCTCGAGTCCGGCAATCTGGCCCGCATCTTTGGTCGCCTGCCGCTGCGCATCGTTGAAGTACGCCGGCACCGTGATGACGGCTTCCGTCACCTTCTCGCCGAGATAGTCTTCCGCAGCCTTCTTCAGCTTCTGCAGAATGAGTGCCGAGATCTGCGGGGGAGTGTGTTCCGTCCCCTGCGCTACGATCGCGACGTGATCGCCCGCCCGCACCACCTTGTACGGAACCATCTTCATTTCTTCATTGACTTCGTCGTAACGACGTCCCATGAAGCGCTTGATGGAGAAAACCGTGTTCTCAGGGTTGGTGATGGCCTGGCGCTTGGCGACCTGTCCGACCAAACGCTCGCCGTTTTTGGTGAAACCGACGACCGATGGCGTGGTCCGCCCACCTTCTTCGTTGGGGATGACCTTGGGCTCGCCGCCTTCCATCACGGCGACCACGGAGTTCGTGGTGCCCAAGTCAATTCCGATAATCTTTCCCATTGTTGCCGCCCTCCTAAATCTTTACGATTCCGTAACTTAATGATCAGTATTAACTTAGCGTAAAGGAGCCGCTTTATAATAGCTCCACTATAGAACTTGAGTGTCTTACTGTCAATGTTTTAGATGAGGCACGAGGGCAGGGAGGTGCAGGAAATCGCGCCATTCTCCCCTTGTTTTTATGCTGTCATCCTGAGCGTGGGCGGCGCCGCGCCGCTGGAGTCGAAGAGCCTGCCCTGAGCTTGCCGAAGGGACCCCTTGGCCCGAGGCGCTCTTCAGGATTTGTCATCCCTCGTGCCTCCGTTTCGGAGACGCGGGGATCTGCTCCTTCTTCGCGTTGCGACGAACCATCGCCGCCCGAGTGGACTTATAACATTGGTTATAATGCATTTATGAAGACCAAATTGCGCAAGATTGGGACCGGGTATGGAGTGCTGCTGCCGAAGCGGGTCGTGGACGACCTGCGGCTGTCGGTGGGAGACGAGTTGGAGCTGACCGCGGACGAAGGTGGCATCGAACTGTCGCCGTTCGATCCAGAGTTTGCGGAACAGGTGGAGGCGTTCCGGCGGACGGAGGGGCAGCACCGGAACAGCTATCGGGAGTTAGGGAAATGACAGCAGTTAGAGAACTGACGGCGCGACGACTGCGACGGCTGGACATACGCGGGTTGATCGCGATTCACGGGGAACTGATGGCGCGCTACGGCAGCAAGCTTAACTCTGAGAAGTCCAAGGACGTGGACCTGGCGATGCTGGAGCTGTCGATTGCGCGGTCGGAGCTGGTGGTGCGTGAGCGGCACTGGAGAAGCCGAGCGCGGCTGGCGGCGGGGTACGGATGGCGGATCCTGACGAACCGTCCGTTCGCCGTGGGGAACAAACGGGTGGCGCTGGCGGCGATGGTGACC
Organism: Terriglobales bacterium; assembly: GCA_036512955.1. Taxonomy (GTDB): domain Bacteria; phylum Acidobacteriota; class Terriglobia; order Terriglobales; family Acidobacteriaceae; genus DASRAA01. The sequence goes on along the minus strand of DATBZX010000319.1, from coordinate 5,891 downwards.
TACCTGGAGATGAACGGCCTCGCGTGGAAGTGTGGCGAGGTGGAAGAGACGGTCATGGTCCTGCGCGCCGCCGCAAAAGGAATGAAGGAAGACGAGTGGGAAGCGTGGGTGGTGAAGAACGTGGAGCGCGGTGACTAACGTAGAACAATTCACCACAGAGGCACTGAGACACAGAGGAAGCGAAGCAAAAAGAAGGCAACCGCGGATTCGCACGGATGTACGCGGGTCGGCTAAGAGCAACTACCAACTGGTGATTCGTTCTGCGCGCTAGGGTGACGCGACCCCCAAGTCGCGACAGATCTTTCGGGCCAGGTAATCATTGATCTCAGTGTGGCGGGGTACGGTCGAGGTCTTGCCTGCAGCACGATTCACGTAGATGGAATGGTTGGCCCCTTCGCGTAACAGCTCACAACCGTGCTGCTCGAGGTGATGAACCAGCAGCCGGCGCTTCACGCACCGACCTTGAGAGTCTCCCGGATCACGTCCTGCCCGGTGATCGCTTCCTCAGCCAGGGTGCGATTGGCTTCGAGGACGAGCGAGACGGCTTCGTGCAAGTTGGCGCGGGCTTCGTCCAAGGTGGCGCCCTGGGTATTCGCGCCGGGGAGCTCCTCAACAAATGCGATGTATCCCTCGGGAACTCGGCGGAAAACGGCGGTCAACTGAAGATCCATGACGGTATGATACGCGGTTCTTTTCGTTTGCGCGCTCCGGGTCGCCGCGACGCTCTTCACGTTTTGTCATCACGAACGAAGTGAGGGATCTGCTTTTACTGGCTACTGGCTACTGGCAACTGGACACTGGCAACTGGTTTTGGAAGAGACGGTCATGGTGCTGCGAGCCGCCGCGGGACATATGAAGGAAGACGAGTGGGAAGCGTGGGTGGTGGGGAAGAAGGGGTAGGCTGGCGCGACGCGAAACTGGGGCGTTCGGCCTATGATGTATAGTCTCGCCGAGGAGTTAATCAGTTTCACTGGGAGGCTCTGATGCGTGTTGGGGTATTGCATCTCAGCGACATTCATTTTCGTAGGGGCAAGAATCCAGTTCAATTGCGGGTCACTGAGATCGCGTCGGCAATTAACTCAGTGGCACAAGGTTGCGGGCTGTTTCTTACTTTAGTTACAGGTGACATCGCTTTCTCAGGATCGGCCGAAGAATACGCTGAGGCCTCCGTTTTCTTCGCAGCCCTCGATGAGCGCATAAAGGCAGAGGGAAGATGCTTGAGGACGTGGATGGTGCCCGGCAACCATGACTGTACTCTTCCAGAATCGGAAAATAGTCTGCGTGCCGCCCTCATTCAAGGGCTTCTTCCCTCGCTACCAACTTTGAAACCCGACGAGGCGTTGCTATCCCAAGTGCTCAGCGTCCAGAGTCATTATTATGCTTTCCGGAACGGCGATGCCCCCCAGCCGCCGCCAAGGACGCAGCTGTTCGGAACGACATTAATCCAAGAGGCAGGGGTCACGGTTCAGCTCAACCACTACAACACTGCCTTACTATCTCGGCGGGAAGAGAAGCAGGGGGAGCTTTCGCTACCTATGCAACTGATAACGAGCGGTGTCGCTGTTTCTCCCGAGGCCATCCTTTCACTGTCGCTTTTCCACCACTCCTACCTGTGGCTTGAGTCAAATGTTGCTGTTGCCTTTAGGGGACATATCGAACGGACATCTGATGTGGTATTTAGTGGGCACCAGCACTTCCAACATTCATTCGACAAATCGAATAGCACTGGAGAGCGGATCCTGTATCTAGAAGGCTCCGCCTTGCAAGATGAGTACAACCCTCAAAGCAGCGCCTTCAACATCCTGCTTTTTGATATCGCGGACTCTCAACAGCAGCTCATGACATTCAGGTGGTCGGGAGCACTTTATAAGGTTACTCACGATAGCGGTTGGCAACCATTAGTCCGAAACGTGGCAGCTCGCATGGCATTTCGCCTAAATGCGGGAAGCATCTCCTATCTGTCCGAGCCGGGGTCCCTATTTAGACATTCCCGAGCGGGAGCGGTGACGTTCGCCGATATTTTCGTCATGCCGAATATTCAGGTAGGTCGATTAGCAATCGACGCATCGACGAAAGAAATCCGCAGCGAAGCCGTAGTCCAATATGTTCGCGATAACAAGCGCGTGATATTCCAGGCGCCCCCGCTGGCAGGGAAGACGTCGCTGTTAAAGCAGCTCTATAAGCAACTGTTCGAGTCCGGCGACTACATACCTGTACGCCTTGATGGAGAATCGATACAGGGTGTGCCGTCCGAAAAAAAGACCCCCACGAGCTTCTGGCGGGCGTTCGTGGACCAGTATGAACAGTCTACGTTGGCCGATTTCCAGCAACTCTCAGGTGCCAAACGTGCCCTCCTAATAGACGACTGGCATAAGACCAAACTGAACCCAGAAGGACGCAGAATATATTTGGAAATTGCCAAGCAATACTTCGACACCATCATCCTTTTTGCCGACGACATGTTCTCGCTGCAAGAGCTGGTGGAAAAGTCAACAAGCAGCCTTTTTTCCTTTAGCCATGCATCGATTCCTGAGTTTCGCGCAGAGTTACGCGGGCGCCTCATCGAAAAGTGGATCTCGCTCGGGCAGGAGTACACGGCTTCTTCACGCGACTTAGCCCGCGAGGTGGAGGACACGGAGCGTCTGATCCGAAGCGTGATGGGTAAGAATACGCTCCCCTCTCGGCCGTTCATAATATTGACGCTTCTCCAAGCTGCCCAGGAAGGTAAAACACAATCTACCGAAGCCGGGTCATTTGGGTATCTTTATGAGGTTTTGGTCACCACGGCGCTAAGTGCGTCTCAGACTGCGACGCCGCAGCTTGAGAAGAAGTACGTATTCCTTGCGATGGTTGCATACGAGATGTTCAAGACGGACGCCGGGTCTTTATCAGATTATAGAGTTCGTCAAATCGCCTCTGAATACGAACGCTCTCATCTTGTGAAGATTGATGTGGACAGTATGCTGGCCGACTTAGTGCATGTCAGGGCGCTCGTGAAATCGGACGGAAACTACAGTTTTGCGTACACGCATCTGTTGTATTTTTTTGTGGCCCGCTATTATAAGGACAACTTGCCGCGCGATGATAAGCGTGCGCTGACCGCGGAAATTGAGCACATGGTGGACAATATCGGCTCAGACCGATATTCGACCATTCTTCTTTTCATCGTGTATTTCGCTAGAAATATCAGCTCGGTTGTTAAGCGCCTAGTAGAAAACGCTAACCGGATATACTCTGGGGTGCCGCCGGCTGATCTCGTGGGCGGTGTTGGATCGATTGAGGATATTGCAGAGTTGTCCGAGGTGGAGCTTCCGGAGGAGGATGCGGACTTAGCCGACCAGCGAACAAAGAGAAGAAGAAGGCTTGACGCGGTTGAGAATTCCAGGCCCGCCCTGACGCGGACGTCATACTCGGATGATCTTACTGATCCAGAGAAGTTTCGCATCGGAACGAAGCATATCGAACTGTTAGGGCAAGTGCTTAGGAATTTCCCTGGGTCACTTCCGGGCCCAGAGAAACTCGAGATTCTGTGTGCTTGCTACTTATTGGACCTTCGGTTGCTCGCGAAGCTCTTCGACTGGCTGGCGGCGATTGACAGGTCGGCGCGCGAAGCTGCGGACAAGAAACCTTCCTTAGATGAGGAAGATGCTGACGCTGCTCAGGCTCGCGAAGCAGTTGCCCGGATTAGCAAGTCCATTGGGATGCTGGGACGATTTGCAGCTGTTGGGATGATTTCGAAGGTCTCCAATAGCGTGGGGTTATCGGATCTCGAAGCTGCCTACGATGCAACGGTTGAGGCGATCGGAATTACCGACGCGACTCGACTTATCAACGTTGCGATACGCCTTGAGCATTTCGGCGGATTCCCGGAGAGCATGGTTAGGGCGCTGCACCGCGAGTTCAAGAACCGGAACGCTTTTGCGGATCGTTTGCTGTTGGATCTTGTGTTGGGCCACATGATTGTCTATGGCGTCGACCGTGGGGTGCGGCACAGAATGATGTCTGAGTTCAATTTGAAGCCGAATGTTGCGGCCATGCTGGAAAGTGGAACCAGTAGACGGTGAGCCTCGGAACAGATCCGATGGGAGTTGGACCTCAAGGGCTGCGTCTACGGCCGGGTGCCCCAGGTTCGCGCCGGGCGGGTGGCCCGCCCCGTCAATCTATTGATAAGAAGAAACTTACATGAGAGGGGCCCCATCCCGCCTTCTTTTGGCGGGGTTGGGTTTTCGTCTCTGACTGTCATGATGTTTGGTTGTTCACCAAAAAGACCCTCCCGGGCAAAACGCAGGCGGGTGGCCCACATTTGCCTGACGTTGGCAAATGTGGGAGGCGAGTAGTTCGCTGATTAGGCTCGCGCGAGTCGGGCGCGTCGGAGGGTCGGCAGAGCCTTGATCGACTTGCCCGACTCTTGCTCCGCGAGGCGAATTTCATACAGGCTCTGCAAATTCAGCCAAAACTCCGGCGAGGTGCCGAAGAAATGAGCCAGGCGCAGGGCGGTGTCGCCGGTGATGCCGCGGCGTCCGTTGAGGATTTCGTAATGCGGCATGTGTCGTCCCCGGGGGACTCCGGACTTCTATTTGATGCCTTCCCTACCGTTGAAACGGTGGGCTTTCTTATGGCGCGCCCGAGGCGTTCGGGCTCGTTCTTCGAGCTTTCCCACCGCTGAAGCGGTGGGCTTTCTTATGACGCGCCCTGGGCGCTGTGTGCGGGATCGCGATGACAAATCCGTAGCTGCGTCGCGCCAGTCCCGCCGTGCGGGACGGAATAAGAAAGCCCAGCGCCCTTCAGCGCTGGGAAAGGAGAGTTACGAGTCCGAGTGCCTCGGGCACGACATACGCGACTCATCCGAGCGCCGCGCGCCCAGTCCCGCTCTGCGGGACGGAATAAGAAAGCCCAGCGCTTCAGCGCTGGGAAGGTGTTGGTTAAGAATCCGAGTGCCCCGGGCACGGTATACGCCGACTCATCCGAAGATGTATCGGTCATCGTAAGCGATCTCCGATTTCTTCAAGATCGCTACGAGTTCATCCTCAAAGCTGCGCGTCGCATGATGGCGCTCCTGATTCCTGATGTACGAGATCACCGCCCTTTTGTGTGTCGGGCTGACGCTGAACGCCGAGTACCCCTCCTGCCACGCAAAACCGGCGTCATTCCGGTTTAGCCATCGCGAGCTATTGCCCTTCAGATCCTGTAGCGCTTTGGCCAGGGCCAGAGACGCAGGCAAGGCGATCAAGAGATGCACGTGGTTGGTGGTGCCTCCCGCGATGATGAGCGGAATATGTTTCTCTCGCGCTATGCCGCCAAGGTAACGTCCCAGCTCGGCAGGATCAGGGATTGAGTCGGCGCGTTCTTTCGTGCTGAAAACGCAGTGCACCAGGTTCGATGTGAGAGCGTGCGGCATGGCGATAATCTATCGGTTTCGAATTTGGGATTCGGTGATGAGGGGCACAGGGGCGTGTGTCGTCCCTTTCCTATGCCGCGCCCGAGGCGCTCGGGCTCGTCGTTGAGGTTTTCCCAGCGCTGAAGCGCTGGGCTCTCTTATGTTGCGCCGAAGGCGCCGGTAATGCGGGTCTTGGGTTCGAAAGCCAGACATGGCGATATCGTGATGACCATTCGTGGAAGAGCGTATGCCAGTCCCGCCCTGCGGGACGAAATAAGAAAGCCCAGCGCTTCAGCGCTGGGAAAGCGTGGGTAAGGAATCCCAGTGCCTTGGGCACGGCATACGCGACTCATCCGAAGATGTAGCGATGGTCGCCCAGTAAAAGCAGCGCTCCCTCGCGCCTCGCCGCGGGCTCGCGATGACAAATCTGTTGCTGTGGCGCGCCCCAGTCCCGCTCTGCGGGACGAAATAAGAAAGCCCAGCGCTTCAGCGCTGGGAAAGCGAGAGTAAAGAA